>JAQGID010000419.1 GCA_028291405.1 Rhodospirillales bacterium
AAGTACCGGTCGGAGGCGGATCTCGGAAAGAGCACGCGCGGCGGCGGCGTCAAGAAATACCTCGACCCGCGCGGCTTGCGCATTCTCGCGGCGCTCGATTCGATCGCGGAACGGTACCACGCCAAGCCCGGGCAGATCGCCGTCGCCTGGCTGATCGCGCAGCCGGCGGTCACGGCGCCGATCGCCAGCGCGACCAATCTCGCGCAGCTCGAGGAGCTCGTCGCGGCGACGCGGCTGACGCTCGATCGCGACGCGCTCGCGGTGCTCGACGCGGCGAGCGCGTCCTGAAGATCGCACCGGGCAGGGGACAGGATTCATGAGCGACATCGACCGGCTGATCAACGATCTGGTGATCGCCAACCGCATCCTGGCGAACGAAGGCGTCGTCGACGCCTATGGCCATATCAGCGTGCGGCATCCGACCGATCCCGGACGGTATTTCCTGTCGCGCTCGCGCAGCCCGGCACTGGTCGAAACCGGCGATATCCTGGAGTTCGCGCTCGACGGGACCTGCCTCAGCGACAAGGACGCGCGGCCCTATCTCGAACGCTTCATCCACGGCGCGGTCTATGAGGCGCGGCCCGAGGTGCAGTCGGTCGTCCACAGCCACGCCTACGAGGTGCTGCCCTTCACGATCAGCTCGGTGCCGCTGCGGCCGGTCTTCCATACCGCGAGCCAGATGGGGGCGCATGTGCCGGTCTGGGACATTGAGAACAAGTTCGGCGACACTAATTTGTTGGTCGTCAACATGGAGCAGGGCCGCGATCTCGCACGCTGCCTCGCCGGCGATCGCGTCGTGCTGATGCGCGGCCACGGCTTCGCGACGGGCGGCAACTCGATCGCCGACGTGGTCAAGACCGCGGTCTATTTGCCGCGTAACGCCCAGGTGCTGATGGATGCGGTGCGGCTCGGCGGCACGGTAAAGTATCTGTCGGATGGCGAGATCGCGACGCGGGCGGCGGGCTGGAACGTCGAGCTGGCGCGTGGCTGGGACTATTGGGCGACGCGCGCCGGCTGCGGCGAGCTGTTGCGGAAATTTGCCTGAAAGGGAAATGGCGATGAGCATTGCGGAGGAAGTTCGGACGAGTTTCGAGGTTCGGCCGGTGCATGGCGATTTCGTCGGCGAGATCGTCGATGATGGCGTGCTGCGCCGCACCGATGATGCGATCGCCGCCGAGGTCGTCGCGGCGATGGACCGCTATGCGGTTTGCGTCTTCCACAACCGTACGCCGCTGAGCGACGCCGAGCACATCGCTTTCAGCCGGCGGCTCGGGACGCTGCAGCGGCCGTTCACGACCAAGATCGCGGCGATGGCGGACAAGCGCATCCAATTCCCCGAGATCATCGACGTCGGCAATCTCGACGCGCGCGGCGAGATCCAGGCCCTCGACGACCGCAAGCGGGCGTTCAACCGCGGCAACCAGCTATGGCACACCGACACCTCCTTCACGCCGGTGCGCGGCGTCTACTCGCTGCTCTCGGCGCACGAGGTGCCGCCGTGCGATGCCGACACCGAATTCGCCGACATGCGCGCCGCCTATGACGCCCTGCCGGACGCCATGAAGGCGCGGATCGAGGATCTCGAGACGATGCACTCGGTCTGGTACTCGCGGGTTCTCGCGGGCTATCCCGATCCCACCGCCGAGGAGCTCCAATCGCAGCCGCCGGCGCGCCACCGGCTGGTCCAGGTCCATCCGGGATCGCGCCGCAAGCATCTCTACCTCGCCTCGCATTGCTCCGAGATCGTCGGCTGGCCGGTCGAGGAGGGCCGCGCCTTGCTGCGGGAGCTGATGGCGCTCGCGACGCCGTCGCAATTCGTCCACCGCCACCAATGGCGGGTCGGCGACATCGTCATCTGGGACAATCGCTGCACGATGCATCGCGGCGTCCCCTTCGATGACACCTCGTACCGGCGCGACATGCGCCGGACGACGGTGCTGGAGGGGACGGCGTAAGGCAGGACGGCGCGCGGACGCCACACATGCCGTTCACCAATCCCGCGCCGGGCTGGCCCGGCATTCCGCCGCGCTGGACGTCGAGTGCCAAGAGCGGCGTCGGGACGTCGCTGTCGCTGCGCTCGCGCGTCTGGTTCACGCTCAGCCACGGCATCCTGAACGAGGTCTATTACCCGCGCGTCGATTACGCCTGCACGCGCGACTTCGGGCTGATCGTGACCTGTCCTGCCGACCGCTTCTTTTCCGAGGAGAAGCGCGACGCGACGCACGAGATCCGAGCGGTCGCGCATGGCGTGCCGGCATTCCGCCTGACCAACAGCTGCGTCGACCACCGCTACCGCATCGAGAAGACGGTGTTCTGCGACGCCTCCCGCGACACGCTGGTGCAGCGCGTCAGCTTTCAGCCGCGGCGCGGCGAGCTGTCGGACTACCGCCTCTTCGCCTTGCTGTCGCCGCATCTCGTCAACGCCGGCGCCGGCAATACCGGCTGGGTCGACGACTGGAAGGGCGAGAAGATGCTGTTCGCGCGCGGCCGCGGCGGCGCGCTCGCGTTGAGCTGCTCGATCCCGTTCCGCGCCCGCGCCGCCGGGTTCGTCGGCGTCTCCGACGGCTGGCAGGATCTGTCGCAGCATTATGAGCTGACGTGGAACTACGATCATGCGACCGACGGCAATGTCGCGCTGGTCGCCGAGATCGATCTCGAGGCCTGCGGCGGCGAATTCGATCTCCTGCTCGGCTTCGGACGGCGCTATGAGGAGGCGGCGCATCGCGTCATCGCGACGCTGCATGACGGCAGCGAGAACTGCCTCATCGAATACGTCCGGCGGTGGCAGGAGTGGCAAAGGAGTCTCCTGCCGCTCGACGACCCGCGGGCTCGGCCGGGCCACAGCCCGTATCGCTCCAGCGCCTCCGTCATCCGCACGCACGAGGCCAGCTCGTTTCCGGGCGGCTTCATCGCCAGCCTGTCGATCCCCTGGGGCACCGACAAGGGCGATGACGACCTCGGCGGCTATCACCTGGTCTGGCCGCGCGATCTCGTGCAGACGGCGGGCGGGCTGCTGGCGACCGGCGCCGCCCCCGACGCGCGGCGCGTGCTGCGCTATCTCGACGCGATCCAGGAGGCCGACGGGCACTGGCCGCAGAACAGCTGGCTCGACGGCAGCCCGTATTGGAACGGCGTGCAGATGGACGAATGCGCCCTGCCGATCGTGCTCGTCGACCTGCTCTGGCGCGAAGGCGATCTGTCGGAGCCGGATCTCGTACGATTCTGGCCGATGGTCCGCAAGGCGGCGGGCTTCATCGTGCAGAACGGGCCGGTTACCGGGCAGGATCGCTGGGAGGAGGACGGCGGCTACTCGCCCTTCACCCTGGCGACCGAGATCGCGGCGCTGCTCGCCGCCGCCAGCATCGCCGAGCATTTCGGCTTCGGCGATATGGCCTCATACCTGCGCGACACGGCCGACGCGTGGAACGACAAGGTCGAGGACTGGACCTACGCGCGGGACACCGAGCTGTCGCGGCGGCTCGGGATCGACGGGTATTACGTCCGCATCAGCCCGCCCGAGACCGCCGGCGCCGCCTCGCCGATCGACGGCTTCGTGCCGATCAAGAACCGCCCGCCCGCGGACTCGCTGCAGAAGGCGACGGCGGTCGTCAGCCCAGATGCGCTGGCGCTGGTGCGCTTCGGGCTGCGCGCCCCCGACGATCCGCGGATCCTCAATACGGTCAAGGCGATCGACGCGCTCCTGAAGGTCGATCTGCCGACCGGCCCGTGCTGGCGGCGCTACAACGGCGACGGCTATGGCGAGCATGCCGACGGCAGCGCCTTCGACGGCACCGGCATCGGGCGCGCCTGGCCGCTGCTGACCGGCGAGCGGGCGCATTACGAGCTCGCCCGAGGCGAGCGCGCCGAGGCCGAGCGTCTTCTCGCCGTCTTCGAATCCTTCGCCAGCGACGGGCTGTTGCTGCCCGAGCAGGTGTGGGACGCCGAGGACATTCCCGATCGCGAGCTGTTCCGCGGCAAGGCTACGGGGTCGGCGATGCCGCTCGTCTGGGCGCATGCCGAGCACGTCAAGCTGATACGTTCGTTGCGCGAGGGCCGCGTCTTCGACATGCCGCCGCAGACGCGACAGCGCTATGTCTTCGAAGGCGTCAGGGCGCGGGTCGTGCTGTGGTGTCCCAACAACAAGCGCCACTCGGTCGAGCGCGGCAAGATCCTGCGGATCGTCCTGACGAGCCCGGCGATCGTGCATTGGAGCGTCGACGGGTGGCGCACGATCCGGGACACGCGGACCCACGACGTCGGGCTCGGCGTCCATTTCGCCGATATCGCGGCGGCCGATCTCGCGACGACCTCGGCGATCGACTTCACGCTGAAATGGCTGGACGGCGACCGCTGGGAAGGGACCGACCACCGCGTCACGGTCGACGGCGTCGCCGCGGTGGCGACTGCCGCGGCAGCTCACGCGGATTGACCGCGCCGGGCTTTCGGCGTTTCCTGTTTGCCTTGTCGTCACAAGCCCGTCGCCGCTATGTGGAAGCCGCCGCAGCGTATCCGATTCGCATCCTCAGCAGGTATCGTGCCGAGCCGCGCGGAAGCCGCGGCGTCTCGCCTGTTCTCGCCGATCCGCATCGGCGCGCTGACCCTCGAGCAGCGCAGCTGGGTCCCGGCGATGGTGCCGTGGCGCGCGACCGAGGACGGGTTCGTCACGGACGAGGTCGTCGAATGGTACGGCCGCTTCGCGCGTGGGCGACCGGGAGCGATCGTCGTCGAGGCGACCGGCATCCGCGACGTGCCGTCGGGACCGCTGCTGCGCATCGGGCATGATCGGTTTCTCCCCGGGCTGCGCCGGCTCGTCGATGCGGTGCGGCGCGAGAGCGGCGGCCATACAAGGCTCTTCATCCAGATCATCGATTTCCTGGCGATCCGCCGCCGGCCAGAACCGAAGAAGTTCTTCGAGCGCTTCCTGGCGATCACCGACCGCCACCGCGCCGCGCTCGGCGAAAGCGACGAGGCGAGGCTGCGCGCGCGGCTCGCCGCGCTGCCCGAGGCCGAGCTCGACAATGTGCTGACGCCGGACGAGCTCGAAGCGCTGCGTTTCGGTCAGCGCGAGCGCGTCACCGACATGCAGCACGCGCATATCCGCGCGCTCCCCGCGGTCCTGCCGGGACTCTTTGCCGATGCCGCGTTGCGCTCGCGCGCGGCGGGGTTCGACGGCGTCGAGCTGCATTACGCGCATGCCTATACGATGGCGTCCTTCCTCTCCGCGACGAATACCCGCGAGGACGGGTATGGCGGTGCGCGGGAGAACCGCGTGCGGCTGCCGCTCGAGGTCTATCGCGCGGTGCGCGAGCGGGTCGGCGCCGATTACGCCGTCGGCTGCCGCTTCCTCGCCGAGGAATGCGTCGCCGGCGGCAGCGAGCTCGAGGACGCCGTCTATTTCGGCGTCGCGTTCGCGCGCGCCGGGATGGATTTCCTCTCGACCTCGCGCGGCGGCAAGTTCGACGACGCGAAGCAGCCCGGGATCGGCGGTGTCTCCTACCCTTATACGGGGCCGAGCGGTTACGAATGCATGCCGCAATACATCTCCGACGAGCGCGGTCCCTTCGGCCGCAATGTCGAGCCGACGGCCGCGATCCGCGGTGCCGTCCGGGCGGTGGGATTGGCGACACCGGTCGTCTGCACCGGCGGCATCCATAATTTCGCGACCGCCGAGCGGCTGCTGGAGGAAGGCGCCTGCGACATCATCGGGGCGGCGCGGCAGTCGCTCGCCGATCCCGATTGGTTGCGCAAGACCGCGCTCGGGCTCGGCGAGACGGTGCGGCTCTGCGAGTACACGAATTACTGCGAGGGGCTGGACCAGAAGCACAAGCCGGTGACGTGCCAGCTGTGGGACCGCGAGAAACTCGACGAGGCGGGAATCACGCGGTCGGCCGACGGCAAGCGGCGCATGGTGGCGCCGGATTGGGAGTCGCCGGAAGACGCGTAGAGGACTGAAGACCCTCACCCCGTCCCTCTCCCGCAAGAGCGGGCGAGGGGGCTGTCGCCAGCGGTGCGTTTGAAACGGGAATCCCCTCTACCGCCCTTGGGCGGGAGAGGGTGGGGCCCGCGAAGCGGTGGGAGGGTGAGGGCTTACTCGCCCTTGTAACTCGGCTTCCGCTTCTCCAGGAACGCCCGCATTCCCTCCTTCTGGTCCTCGCTGGCAAAGAGCAGCGTGAACGCCTTGCGCTCGAGGATCAGGGCAGTTTCCAGCGACGTGTCCTGGCCGGCGAGCAGGACCTCCTTGATCTGGCGCACGGCGAGCGGCGGCAGCAGCGCGATCTTCTTGGCGATCGCGATGGCGCGGTCGAGGACCTGGTCGTCGGGCACGACCTCCGTGGCGAGGCCGATCGCCTCGGCCTCCTTGCCGCTGATCGGCTCGCCGAGCAGGACTATCTTCATCGCCTTGTACTTGCCGACCGCGCGGGTCAGGCGCTGCGTCCCGCCGGCGCCGGGGATGATGCCGATCCGCACCTCGGGCTGGCCGAAGCTGGCGCCCTCGCCGGCGATGATGATGTCGGCATGCATCGCCAGCTCGCAGCCGCCGCCGAGCGCGAAGCCGTTGACCGCGGCGATGATCGGCTTGGGGCAGGCGGCAATGGCGCGCCAGCGCAGCTGCGTGCCGCGGGTCAGCATCTCGATCGCGCTGGAATCGACGAGCTCGCGGAGATCGGCGCCGGCGGCGAAGGCTTCGCGGCTGCCGGTGATGACGATCGCATGGATCGCGTCGTCCTCGCCGAGCGCGGTGCAATGGTCGGCGAGCGCAATGCGCAGCGGCTCGTTGAGCGCATTGCGCGCTTCCGGCCGGTTGAGGCGGAGCAGGGCGACGCCGGGGGCCGGGTGCTCGAGCAAGACGAGGGATTCGGTTTCGCTCATGGGTTCCCTCTTGTCATTGAATGCCGTCATTGCGAGGAGCGCAGCGACGCGGCAATCCAGCACCGGTGAGCCGGCTCTGGATTGCTTCGCTGCGCTCGCAATGACGGTTAATTGGGGACATTGCTAGACGGTCGCCGCCGGGAGACCGAGCAAAGCGCGGCGGCGGAGCCAGAGGCTCGGACGGTAGCGGTCGGAGCCGGTGATCTCCTGCAGGCGGCAGAGGATGCCGTAGGTCGTGCTGACGCCGAGCTTATCGGCCATGGCGAGCGGACCCGTCGGGTAGTTGAGGCCGAGGCGGATCGCGGTGTCGATGTCGGCGGGGCTGGCGAGGCCGATCTGGGCCATCTCGCAGCCGAGGTTGGCGACCATGGCGGTGATGCGCTGGCCGATGAAGCCGGGGCTGTCCTTGATCCGGGTGACGCCACGGCCGGTGCCGCGAAGCCAGGCGGACGCCGCGTCGGCGATCGTTGGATCGGCGCCGGGGGCGGTCATGATGGTGATGCGGCGCGAGGTATCGGCGGTGACGTCGATCGCGACGGCGCGGCGCGGGTCGATGCCGAGGCGCAGCGCGGCGGTCGTGCAATCCTCGCCGAGCGGCGCGATGACGATCGGGCTGGCACCGTCGTCCTCGCCGGCGACGGGGATGCCGGCGGTGGTCGCTAAGGTGGTCAGCATCTCCTCACCGCCAGGCAGCACGATGCGCGCCGGGGGGATGCCGGTCTCTGGGTCGGCCGGCGACAGGATCTTCTGGCCTTTGTCGTCGTACGAATAGAACCCGGCACCGGTCTTGCGGCCAAGCCGTCCGGCCTGGACCAGCGCGCCGTGCTCCGGGACGCTGCTGAGGCGTGGCTCGTACCAGTAGCCTTCGTGGATGATCTTGGTGACCGGGTAATTCACGTCGATGCCGATGAGGTCCATCAGCTCGAACGGCCCCATGCGGAAGCCGCAGCAGTCGCGCATCACGGCGTCGATGTCGGCGGCGCCGGCGACGCCTTCGTGCAGGATGTGGAGCGCCTCGGTCGTGAAGGCGCGGCCGCCGAAGTTGACGAGGAAGCCGGGCGCGTCGATGACGCGGACCGGGGTGCGGCCGAGACGCTGCGCGAGGGCGACGAGCCGGTCACTGACCGCCGGCGCGGTTTCCGGCGCAGCGATCACCTCGACGAGCTGCATCGCATGCACCGGGTTGAAGAAATGCATGCCGGCGACGCGCGACCGGTGGCGGCAGGCTTGCGCGATCGAGGCGATGGCGAGCGACGATGTGTTCGAGGCAAGCACCGAAGTCTCGCCGAGGATCTCTTCGAGGTCGCGGAAGATGCGGCGCTTGATCTCGAGATCCTCGACGACTGCTTCGAGCACGATATCGCTTCCGGCGAGATCCTGAAGAGAGGTCGCAGCCGAAATATTCTGCACGGCGCGCGCGGCGTCGGCCTCGCTCAGCGCCTTCTTCTCGACGGAACGGGCGAGGCGCGTCGCGATGCCGTCGATTGCCTTGGGGGCGACGCCTTGCATTGCATCGAAGAGCCGGACCTGGACGCCGCTTGTCGCGGCGAGCTGGGCGATGCCGGCGCCCATCGTGCCGGCGCCAACGATGCCGAGTGTGAGGTCGCTGCTGTCCGCCATCGCTCTCTCGCTGAATTGCTGTTCGGGCGGGCTTACAGCGTCGCGGCCGGCTCGCGCAAGCGGAACCGCTGCACCTTGCCGGTCTCGGTGCGCGGCAGCGCGTCGATGAAGGCGATCGCCCGCGGGTATTTATAAGGCGCGAGCTGCGCCTTGACGAAATCCTGGAGCTCCTTGAGCAGAGCATCCGAGGCGGCGCTCGTCTCGTGCAGGACCACGAAGGCTTTGACGATATGGCCGCGCTCGGAATCGGGGGCGGCGATGACGGCGCATTCGCGCACCGAGACATGCTCCAGCAGCACCGCCTCGACCTCCGCGCCGGAGATGTTGTAGCCGGCGGAGATGATCATGTCGTCGGTCCGCGCCTGGTACCAGAGATAGCCGTCTTCATCCATCCGATAGGCGTCGCCGGTGAGGTTCCAGCCGTCGCGCACGTAGGTCTTCTGCCGCTCCGGGTCGGCGAGGTAGCGGCACCCGGTCGGGCCCTGCACCGCGAGACGGCCGACGGTATTGGGCGGCACCTCCTGCATGTCGTCGTCGACGACCTTGGCGCGATAGCCCGGGATCGCCTTGCCGGTCGCGCCGGGGCGCACCTCGGCGCCGCTCGACGTCACGAAGATGTGGAGCAGCTCGGTCGAGCCGAGACCATCGATGATGGTGATCCCGGTCGCCTTGCCCCAGCCCTCATGGACAGGCGCGGGCAAATGCTCGCCGGCGGAGACGGATTTCGTCAGGCTGGAGATGTCGTAGCGCGAGACGAGAGCCGTCATTGCGCGATACATCGTCGGCGCGGTGAAGGTCACGGTGACGCGGTGGTCCTGGATCGTCTGCAGCAGGCTCTCGGGGGTCGCGCGCTCGAGGAGCAAGGTCGAGGCGCCGAAGCGCATCGGGAAGAGCAGCAGCCCGCCGAGACCGAAGGTGAAGCCGAGCGGCGGCGTGCCGGTGAAGATGTCGTCGGCGACGGGCTTCAGATGCGAGCGCGGGAAGCAGTCGCAGATCGTCAGCACGTCGCGGTGGAAATGTACCGTGCCCTTGGCGGCGCCGGTCGTGCCCGAGGTGAAGGCGATCAGCGCGACGTCGTCGTGCGATGGAATGACATTCGCGAACTCGGCGCTCTGCCCTGTCATGCGGGCTTCGAGGCCGTCTGGGGCGGCGCTGTAGAAATAGACGGTGTCGCGCAGCACCGGCGCTCGTTGGGCGGCAAGAGAAAGCTCTTCACCAAGGGAAGCGTCGCAGAGGGCGAGCGAGACCTGCGCCTTCTCCAGCACATAGGCGAGCTCGCGCGAGCGCAGCAGCGGCATGGTCGTGACCGCGATGCCGCCGGCCTTGAGCACGGCGAACCAGGAGGCCGCAAGCATGAGATTGTTGGCGGCACGGAGCAGAACGCGGTTGCCGGGTTGCAATCCCATCTCGCCGACGAGCACGTTCGCGATGCGATTGGATTTTTCGAGGAGGTCGGCGTAGGTCCAGATCTCGCCCTTGGGCGAGCGCAGGCAGGGCCGGGGGCCGAAGCCGGTCTCGACCATGCGGTCGAGGAGCTCGACGGCGGCGTTGAGCCGCTTCGGATAGTTCAGCTCGGAAAGCGTCGTTTCCATCACCGGCCAGAGCTCTCGCGGCGGCAGGTTGTCGCGCGCGAAGCCGTCGGAATATTGGGTCGGGTCGAGCATGGCAGAATCCAATCCCATCTTCTCAAGTGCGAAGTCTCAGCGCCAGCGGTGCATCGTCACGGCTTCTCCCCTTGGGCCACGACTTGCGAGGCGATGATCAGCTTCTGGATCTCGGTCGTGCCCTCGTAGATGCGTAATGCGCGGATCTCGCGATAGAGCCGCTCGACCGGGACGCCGCTGACGACGCCCATGCCGCCGAACAGCTGCACCGCGCTGTCGATCACCCGCTGTGCCGCTTCGGTCGCGTACATCTTCGCCATCGCCGCCTCGCGGGTGACGCGGTCGGCGACGCAATCCTTGGTCCAGGCAGCGCGGTAGATGAGGAGGGCGGCGGCGTCGATCTCGGTCGCCATGTCGGCGAGCCGCATCTGCGTCGCCTGGTACTCGCCGAGCATCTTGCCGAAGACCTCCCGGCGGCTGACGAATCGCACCGCCTCGTCGAGCGCCCGCCGCGCGAATCCCAACGAGGCCGCGCCGACCGTCGAGCGGAAGATGTCCAGCGTCGCCATGGCGATCTTGAACCCGTCGCCCGGTCGGCCGATGAGGTTGGTCGCGGGAATGCGACAGGACTCGAAGGCGAGGGTCGCGAGCGGATGCGGCGCGATCACCTGGATCCGCTCGGCGATACGGAGGCCCGGCGCATCGGCGTCGACGACGAAGGCCGAGAGACCCTTGGCGCCGGGCGCCTCGCCGGTGCGCGCGAAGAGGACGTAGTGGCCCGCAATGCCGCCGTTCGAGATCCAGGTCTTGCGGCCGTCGATGACGAACTCGTCGCCGTCGCGCCGGGCAGCGCAGCGGAGCGCCGCGACATCCGAGCCGCCTTCGGGCTCGGAGAGCGCGAAGGCGGCGAGATGCGTCCCGGCGCAGACCGGCGGGAGATAACGCTGCTTCAGCGCCTCGCTGCCGTAGAGCGCGATCGAGGCGCTGCCGAGTCCCTGCATGGCAAAGGCGAAATCGGCGAGGCCGGAGGTGCGGGCGAGGGTCTCGCGAATGAGGCAGAGGCTGCGCACGTCGAGCTTGTCGTGATGGCCGCCGTAGGGCGCCGGCACGGCGTGGCGCAGCCAGCCGCCTTCGCCAAGCCGCGCGACGAAACGCTTCGTCAGACCGTCAACGTCGTGCTCGTCGTGCTCGTGCGGCGCGATCTCGCGCTCGGTCCAGGACTCGAGCTCGGCCGCGAGGGCGCGATGCTTGTCGTCGAAGAAGGGCCAGGCGAGGAAGCTGCGGTCGGCCATCAGTTGCCCTCGAAGACGGGTCGCTGCTTGGCGACGAAGGCGCGATAGGCCCGCTTGAAATCCTCGGTCTGCATGCAGATCGCCTGGGCCTGCGCCTCGGCCTCGATCGCCTGGTCGGGCGTCATGCTCCATTCCTCGTGCAGCATCCGCTTGGTGATGCCGTGCGCGAAGGTCGGGCCGGTGGCGAGGGACTTCGCTATCTCCTGCGCTTCGCCGAGCAACGCGTCGGGAGCGCAGAGACGGTTGTAGAAGCCCCAGCGCTCGGCTTCCTCGCCACCCATCGAGCGGCCGGTGTAGAGCAGCTCGGAGGCGCGGCCCTGGCCGATGATGCGCGGCAGCATGGCGCAGGCGCCCATGTCGCAGCCGGCGAGCCCGACGCGGGCGAAGAGGAACGCGATCTTGCTCGCCGCCGTGCCAAACCGCAGATCGGCCGCCATCGCGAGAATCGCGCCGGCGCCGGCGCAGATGCCGTCCACCGCGGCGATGATCGGCTGCGGGCAGTGGCGCATCGCCTTGACGAGATCGCCGGTCATCGTCGTGAAGGCGAGAAGCTCGGGCATCGCCATCTTGGTCAGCGGCCCGATGATCTCGTGGACGTCGCCGCCGCTGCAGAAATTGCCGCCGGCGCCGGTGATCACGATCGCCTTGATCTCCTCGACGTAGGCGAGGGTGCGAAAGAGATCGCGCAGCTCGGCGTAGCTTTCGAAGGACAGCGGGTTCTTCCGCTCCGGCCGGTCGAGCGTGATGGTCGCGACCTTGCCATCGAGCTGCCAGCCGACGTGGCGGGGAGCGATCTCCGATGCCTTCATGACGGGCTCCGCTTACCGGCAAGTTGGATCGAAGCCTTGAGCTTGCCGAGGAGACGAATCAGCTCTGCCATCTCGCCGCGGTCCAGCTCGGCCATCATAGCGTCGACCCATTGCTCGTGCACCGGCGTCATCGCGTCGAAGGCGGTGCGGCCCTTGGCGCTGAGGCGGATGATCTGGCGGCGACGATCGTCGGGATGCGGCTCGCGGTCGACGAGGCCTTCGCGCTGCAGCGAGTCGACGAGGCCCGTGACATTGCCGCCGCTGACCATCAGCCGCGAGCTGAGCTCGCCCATCGTCAGGCCCTGCGCCTCGCGCTCGAGCTGGGCCAAGAGGTCGAAGCGGGGCAGGGTGGTGTCGAAATCCTCGCGCAGCCGCGTCCGCACCTGGCTCTCGATCATGTTGGTGCAAGTCAGCAGCCGCAGCCAGACCCGCAGCTCGATCTTGTCGGTTTGGTCGATCGCCGATTCACGGTCGGGGACGAGGGCGAGTTTGGCAGTCATGTCATGATCTCTCCGCCGGCGACGACGATCGCCTGGCCAGTGATGGAGGCGGCGCCTGGCGAGCACAGGAAGGCAACCGTGGCGGCGACCTCCTGCGGCGTCACGAGGCGTCCCATTGGGTTGACCGCGGCAAGCTCGGCGCGCGCATCGTCGGCGTCGCGGCCGGTCTTGGCCGTGATGTTGTCGACCGCGCGCGCCACGAGGTCGGTGTCGGTATAGCCGGGGCAGACTGCATTGACGGTGATGCCCTTGGCGGCGACCTCGCGAGCCAGCGCCCGCGTCATGCCGACCAGCGCGTGCTTCGCGGCGCAATAGGCGGCGACATAGGCGTAGCCGGCGACGCCGGCGGTCGAGGCGATGTTGACGATCGTACCGTGCCGGGCGTGGAGCATCGCAGGCAGGACCGCCTGGCTGCAGAGGAAGGCGGCGTTGAGATTGACCGACATCATGCGCTCGAGCAGGTCGAGATCGGTCTTGAGGAAAGGCGCGCTCTCGGCAGCGCCGGCATTGTTGACGAGGATCGCGACGGGACCGGCGCGCTTGACTGCGGCGGCAAAGGCGGCGGCCACTGCGGCGGGTGAGGTGACGTCCGCCACTTGGTAGGCACGCTCGCCGCCTAGCGCAGCACAAGTCTGTGCGAGGGGGGCTTCGCGTCTTCCGACCAGCGTGAGGCGTGCCCCGAGCCGGGCAAGCTCGGCCGCCGTGGCGGCGCCGATGCCGGAGCCGCCGCCGGTGACGATGGCATGGCGTCCGGCGATGCTCATTTGAAGCGCGGCTGGTAGTTCTGCACCGAGATGTACTGATTCGGCCAGGGCAGCTGGTAGCCCTGCTCGGTCGCGGCGTGGTGGGTCCAGTAGGGGTCGTAGAGATGCGCCCGCGCCAGGACGCAGAGATCGGCGCGACCGGCGGTGAGGATCGAGTTGACGTCCTCGTAGGTCGAGATGTTGCCGACCGTCATTGTCGGGATCGCCGCCTCCTGACGCACCCGGTCGGCGAAAGGCGTTTGGAAGAGGCGGCCATAGACCGGCTGCGCATCCGGCGTCGTCTGGCCGGCCGAGACGTCGACGATATCGCAGCCGTGCGCCTTGAGCATCGTCGCGACGGCGACGGCGTCGGCGCCGTCGAAGCCGCCGGGAACCCAGTCGGTCGCCGAGATGCGGACGCTCATAGGCTTCGCCCGCGGCCAGGCGTCGCGCACCGCATCGAAGACCTCGAGCGGGAAGCGCATGCGGTTCTCGATGCTGCCGCCGTACGTATCCCTTCGCAAATTGGTCAGCGGCGAGAGGAAGCTCGCCAGCAGATAGCCGTGCGCGAAATGCAGCTCGATAATGTCGAACCCGGCCTGATCGGCGAGACGCGCGGCGCGGACGAAATCGTCGCGCACCTGGTCCATGTCGGCGCGGTCCATCGGCCGCGGTACCTGGCTCTCGGGCAAATAGGGGATCGGCGAGGCGGCGATGATCGGCCAGTTGCCCGCCTCGAGCGGCTCGTCGATGCCCTCCCACATCAGCTTGGTCGAGCCCTTGCGCCCGGCGTGAGCGAGCTGCAGCCCGATCTTCGCCGCGGAGTTCGCATGGACGAAATCGACGACCCGCTTCCAGGCTGCCGCCTGCGCCGGCTTCCACATGCCGGCGCAGCCGGGGGTGATGCGACCCTCCGGCGAGATGTCGGTCATCTCGGTCATGACGAGCCCGGCGCCGCCGATCGCGCGGCTGCCGAGATGGACGAGGTGGAAGTCGTTCGGCATGCCGTCCTCGGCCGAGTACATGCACATCGGCGAGACGACGACCCGGTTGGCGAGGACGAGATCGCGCAGCCGGAAAGGCGTGAACATCGGCGGGGGCGGCGGCTCGACCGGGAAATTGACGCCGCTCTGGTTGGCGGCCTTCGCCGCGAACCAGCGGTCGAGCCGGTCGATCAGCTTGGGATCGCGCAGCTTGAGGTTCTGGTGGGTGATGCGCAGCGAGCGGGTCAGCAGGCTGGCGGCGAACTGGATCGGTTCGAGCGTGCCGAAATAGCGCTCGGTCTCCTCGAACCATTGCAGGCTGGTCTGCGCCGCGCGCTGCGTCGCCTCGACCTGTGGCCGGCGCTCGGCCTCATAGGCGGCGAGCGCCTCGGGCACGCTGGGGTTGGCGTCGACCGCACGGGCGAGGCCGATCGCATCCTCCATCGCCAGTTTGGTGCCGGAGCCGATCGAGAAATGCGCGGTATGCGCGGCATCCCCCATCAGCACGATGTTCTCGTGCGACCAGTGCCGCGCCTTGATGTTGGGGAAGCTGCGCCAGACCGACTTGTTCTTGAGCAGGGGATGACCCTGAAGCTCCTCGGCGAAGAGTCGTTCGCAATAGGCGACGCTCTCGTCCTCGCTCGCGGTGTCGAGGCCGGCCTTGCGCCAGGTCGCGTCGGTGGTCTCGACGATGAAGGTCGAATGCACGTCGTCGAAGCGATAGGCATGGACGCGGAACAGCCCGTCGGCGTTCTGCTTGAAGAAGAAGCTGAAGGCGTCGAACTTGCGGGTCGTGCCGAGCCAGGTGAAGCGGTTCGGGCGGAAATCGATCTGCGGCTCGAAATGCGCCGCGTAGAGATCGCGGATGCGGCTGTTGACGCCGTCGGCGGCGAGGATGAGATCGGCATCGGCATAGGGCGCGAGGTCGGTCACCTCGGTCTCGAAGACCAGCTCGACGCCGAGCGACGCGGCGCGGTCCTGCAGGATGTTCAGCAGATGCTTGCGCGACATCCCCGAGAAGCCGTGGCCGGTCGAGGTGATGACCTCGCCCCGGTAATGGATGTCGATGTCGGTCCAATGCGCGAAGGCGGCGGTGATCGCGGCGGTCGTCACGGGGTCGGCGGCGGCGATGTTGCCGAGGGTCTCGTCGGAGAAGACGACGCCCCAGCCGAAGGTGTCGTCGGGCCGATTGCGCTCGATGATGCGGATGCGGTGCGCCGGATCCTGCAGCTTCATCAGGATGCCGAAGAGCAGACCCGCGGGGCCGCCGCCGATGCTGACGATGTTCATGAAACGCCACATCCCGGTAACAGAATTTCACTTTATATCTAAACTATTTAGGAATAAAGTGAATTCAAGAATGGCGAGAGGCGGGCCGAGCGGATGAGCAAGGGGCTGGAGATCGTCAACCCCGCGGGCTGGCCGAAACCCAGGGGTTATGCCAATGCCGTCGCCGGGCGCGGCCGCATGGTCTTCGTCGCCGGGCAGATCGGCTGGACGCCCGACGGGCGCTGGGAGAGCGACGATTTCATCGGCCAACTGCGCCAGGCGCTGAAGAACACCGTCGAGGTGCTCGCCGCCGCCGGTGCTTCGCCGGAGCACATTGTCAGGATGACCTGGTACGTCACCGACAAGCAGGAATATCTGGCGAGCCAGGAGGCGATCGGCGCCGTCTGGCGCGACCTCCTCGGGCGCAATTTTCCAGCGATGGCGCTCGTCCAGGTCGTGGCGCTGGTCGAGGACCGCGCGCGTCTCGAGATCGAGACGACGGCGCTCGTTCCGGACGAGGTGTGAGCGCGAGCCGACCGACGGTCGGTCCTGGAGTCAGGGCTTGCCGGTCTCGGGGGTGCCGGCAGGCTTGCCGTCGCGCGTCACGGGCGGCGAGACGACGGTGGTTCCGTCCCGCGTGCCGGGAGTCGGGCTGCGCGTGTCCCGCGACGAGCCGGAACCGACCGATTGGTCGCTCGGCACGCCGCCCGACCGGTCATTGGCCGGATCGTTTGGCGATCTCTGCGTCTGCCGCACCGATTGGTCCGACGGCGGCACGACGATGGCGGCTCCCGCCGTGCTCGGTGTCGGCGTCTGCGCCGTCGAGGACTGCGCCATGGCAATGGCTGGCGCCAGCATGAGGGCGGCGGCGAAGATGGTGGCGTGCATGGGCTGCTCCCGTGTTGGTTGAAGACGGTCACGGGTGAAACTGCCGACACGACCAAAGGGTTCCGCCGTCCGGCCTGCGGCAATTGGGTCGATTGTTGCGGTCGCGCAGCTGTGCCATGGTCCGCGCCGTCGTGTCTGGAAAATGTCGGCAAAGCCGGATCAGCGACGCAGGGTCGAGTACGTGTACATGGCGTTTTTTCTTTCGTGACGACCGTTTCCTACGTCGTCACCCTCTACAACAAGCGGCGCTTTCTCCCACATTTGCTCGCTGGACTCTCGGGGCAAGAGGGGGCATTCGGCCGGCAAATCATCTTCGTCGACGACGGCTCGACCGACGGGACCGTCGAGCTTCTGAAAGAGCTCACCGCGGGGTGGGAGAACGTCGTCCTGCTCCATCAGGAGAACGCGGGACCGGCTGCGGCGACGAATGCCGGCATCGCCGTCGCCGGCGGGCAGTTCATCAAACCGGTCGACGGCGACGACATGCTCGCGCCCTGGGCTACGAAATATTTGCTCAGCGCGATCGAGAGCAGCGGTTGTCGTGTCGCTTACGGCGAGATGGCGCGGGTGGCGAGCTATCGTCCGGGAGAGCCGCCGGAACAGGCGCTCTCGGGCGTCGGCCAAGAGCCGATCCGAATTCACCGCGAGCAAGGCTCACTCGACGATTCGTTGCATAGCGCCAGAACGAATCCCAGCTCTTGGTTGGCGACGAGAGACATCATCCGCCAGACGCGCGGTTGCGATCGCGGCGTCTTCGTGCAGGATTATTCCGTCGAGCTGCGATTGGCGGCGGCAACCGACTTCGCACGGGTCGAGAACACGTTGTTCTTCGCGCCCCGGGAAGCGGAGGAAAGGCTATCGACGAACAAGGCGCAGATTCTCCACGACTGCAATCTCGCGTTACTGCGCTTCCTCCGCGACCGGCCGGATCTCGACCTAAGGTTCCGCGCCTATGGGATGCGTCGCGCCAGCGGCCGCGCCTGGGCGTGGGCTCGGCGGCACGGCGGCAAGGGAATGCGCTCGCGGGAGTTCGCCTGCTACGCCCTGTCGCTGCTCGGCCTCCTGCCGCCGACCAAGCGCAACGAGGATTTTCTCGTCGCGCCTTTTTCGGCGACATCCGCGATCCGCTTGACGGCTTGAGCCGCAAGCGGGCGGGCAGCGATCCCTATACCCACGCCTGCAGCACGTAATCGTAGGGCCCTTGGCCGTTGACCATGTCGACGCGCTGCAGCTTGATCCGATAGCCGTCCGCCGCCGGCACGAGGTGATGGCGGTAGATGCCGGCGAAGTGCCGTGAGACGTCGCGGCGGAACTCCAGCATGTGGAAGCGCGAGCGAACGACGAGGGCGCCGGTGGCAGGATTCTGCTCCTCGACGACGACGTTCGATACGAGATGGCTGGTACCCCACATCGGCGCCTGCGACCAGGCGCGTGGGTGGGTAATGCGCTTAGCGCGGACCGTCATCAGATTGCGGTCCTCGTGGAAGATCGAGGGCACGCCGTCGCCGGTCGTCTGCTCCGGCTCGGCCGGCATCCAGTAGA
>JAQGID010000439.1 GCA_028291405.1 Rhodospirillales bacterium
CGCGAGCCGCCGCGCGCGATGCGGCGGGTTCGGGCAGCGGCGGGTCGCCCGTCGAGCCGGTCTCGGCGGCGCGCGAGACTTTTGCGAGCGAAACGCCGGTCGTGCCGGCCGCCGCTCCGACCCCCGCGAATATCGGTGCCGACCTGCATTCCGCCTGCACGATCAGCTCTGACGGAAGCGAAACTCCCGCTGCCGCCGCCGCGCCGGCCATCGCGGCCGCCGACAGCGACCTGCATTCCGCCTGCACTTTCAGCGCGCACGGAGGCGAAATTCCCGCTGCCGCCGGCGCGGCGGAGCCGGTCGAAGCTCCGCCCGTGACGCCGCGGCCGCCGTTCCCCGCGTTCGGGTCAGCCTGCATCCGGCCTGCAATAAGAGGCCGATCGTCACGCGGCGCGGCACCCATCGGCCCCGGTCCTCTCGCACCGCCCGCGTTCGCGACCGCGCTGGCGTCATAAGCGGCGTGCCCATCCGCTCGGGCGTCGCGCGATGGAAGCGCCGGAATTCGCGTCGCGGGAGCCGTGCCAATTGCCGGCGTTGCCGCTATGCTGCTCTCTCACCGCGAGAAAACGAGCCGAGATTGATTCCGCACCGCCAGCCCTTCGACGAATTCAAATCCTGGCTGGACGAGGCCTGGAAGAGCGAGCCGGCCGATGCGCATGCCATGAGCGTCGCGACGGTCGGTCCCGATGGAAAGCCGTCGTCGCGAATCGTGTTGCTCAAGGGTTTCGACGAGCGCGGCTTCGTCTTCTACACCAACACGCTGAGCCGCAAGGGACGCGAGCTTGCGGAGCGGCCGGCGGCGGCGCTGTCCTTTCACTGGAAATCGCTGCTGCGCCAGGTGCGGATCGAGGGCGAGGTCGAGCGCGTCAGCGATTCCGAGGCAGACGAATATTTCGCGACGCGGCCGCGCGACAGCCAGATCGGCGCCTGGGCGTCCGACCAGTCGCAGCCGCTCGAGAGCCGCGCCGTCTTCGAGGCGCGCATCGCCGAGATGAACGCCCGGTTCGAGGGCGGGGCGGTGCCGCGGCCGCCGCATTGGTCGGGCTACCGCGTCGTGCCGGCGGTCATCGAGTTCTGGCAGGACCGGCCGTTCCGTCTGCACGACCGCATCGTCTATCGGCGGGACGGCGCCGGCTGGCGCAGCGAGCGGCTGTTCCCATGACCCCGGGCGACGCGACACCCCCCGGCTCGGCGATCTCGTCCGAGCAGGCCGGACGGCTGATGCGGCGGGCGACTTATGCCTCGGTGACGGTCGCGGCGGTGCTGATCGCCGCCAAGGCGGCTGCCTGGCTGCTGACGGGTTCGGTCAGCGTCCTCTCGAGCCTGCTCGATTCGCTGCTCGACCTTGCCGCCTCGCTCGTCAATCTCATCGCGATCCGGACGGCGCTGACGCCGCCTGACCGCGAGCATCGCTTCGGCCACGGCAAGGCCGAGCCGTTGGCCGGTCTCGGCCAATCCGCCTTCATCGCCGGCTCGGCGGCGTTGCTCGCGGTCGAGGCGATCCAGCGAATCTTCAATCCGACGCCGATCGAGAATTCCGACATCGGGATCGCCGTCATGGTCCTGTCGATCGTCGTGACCCTCGTCCTGCTGCGCTATCAGCGCAGCGTCATTGCGCGCACCCGGTCGCTGGCGATCAGCGCCGACGAGCTGCACTACCGCAGCGACCTGATCCTCAATTTCAGCGTCATCGTGTCGCTGATCCTGTCGGGGGTCTTCGGCTGGCATCTGCTCGACCCGGCGTTCGGCGCCGCCATCGCGCTGTGGATCGTCTACAGCGCCTGGCAGATCGCCAAGGGCTCGCTGACGCAGCTGATGGATCACGAGATTCCCGAAGCCGACCGGCAGCGCATCCGCGAGATCGCGATGGCGCATGGCGAGGTCCAGGCGGTGCATGATCTGCGCACCCGGGAAGCGGGGCAGACCTCGTTCGTCCAGATCCATCTCGAGATGGCCCCGGAGATGACGCTGCTGCGCGCCCACGCCGTCTCCGACGAGGTCGAGGCGAGCATTCGCGCCGCCTATCCCCAGGCCGAGGTGATCATCCACCAGGATCCCGCGGGAGTGTCCGAGATGCACCGGGTGTATCCGCCGGCGCAGGCGAGCGCATAGAGTGCAGGTTGCCGGCGCGCAAGGCCGCTTTGCCGCTCGCGCGATGCGAACTACTATCGGTCGAATTATTTGCGGGAGGGCTGTGACATGGCGATCCGAACGATCCTGGTGCCGCTGAGCGGCGGCGCGACCAGCGAGGCGGCGGTCGAGACCGCGGCGATGCTCGCCCTGCGCTTCCGGGCGCATCTCGAAGCGTTGCACGTGCGCGGCGATCCGCGCGATGCGCTGCCGATGCTCGGGCAGGACATCTCGACTCCGGTCACCGCCGATCTCATCGAGATGGCGATCCGCGAAAGCGACGAGAACGCCGCCCGCGCCAAGGCGGCGTTCGAGGCGCAGATCACGCGGCACGGGCTGGTGTTGCAGACGACGCCGACCGCCGCCGGCCCCGGCGCCGCCGCCACTGCGGAATTCTACGAGGAAACCGGCGATCCGGCGGAGCTGGTGCCCACCCTGGCGCGGCTCAGCGATCTCGTCGTGCTCGGCCAATCGGGCCGCGTCGTCGACCGGCCGTTCAGCGACACGTTGGAGCAGACCGTGATGAACGGCGGCCGCCCGGTTTTGCTGTCGCCGGCGAAGCCTGTCCCGACCGTCGGGGAGTCGATCGCCATCGCCTGGAACGACTCGCCGCAGGCGGCGCGGGCGGTGTCGGGTGCCTTGCCCTTCCTGGCACAGGCGCGTTCCGTGCACGTCATGACCGCCAGCTCGGACGAGGGCACGATGCACGCCGCCGAGCTGATCGCCTATCTCGCATGGCACGGCGTCACCGCGACGTCGCACCGGATCGAGCCGATCGAGGGCGTCGGCAACGGCGAGCTGCTGCTCTCGACGGCGCACGATCTCGCCGCCGATCTCCTCGTCATGGGCGGCTACGGCCGGGCGCCGTGGCGCGAGATGATCTTCGGCGGCGCCACCCGCAAGATCGTCGGGACCAGCCGGATGCCGATCCTGCTGTCGCACTGAGCGGCCGCGTCTTTCGGGGTCCTGGAATGAACGGATCGGAAAGCCTGGCGCGGACGCTGGTGGCGTCGGGAACCGACATTTGTTTCGCCAATCCCGGCACCTCCGAGATGCATTTCGTCGCGGCGCTCGACCGCGGCGAAGAGCTCGATGCGCAATTCGCCTCGGCGATGAAGGGGCGCGGCCCGCGTCTCATCGAGGCGGTGCTCGCGAAGTAGGCTGTGATCGGCGTCCTGCGCGAGTTTCACGAAAGTCGCGGTTAAGATCTCTCGCGCTGCCGGGCGGTCATGGCGTAATCTCGGCGGCATGAGCGAGACGCGCAGAAACATCGTCCTGACCGGCGCCAGCCGGGGCATCGGCCATGCGACGGTGCGGCGTTTCAGCGAGGCCGGCTGGCGCATCATCACCTGCTCGCGTGAAGAAGCGCCGCCGGAGTGCCGGCGCGATCCCAACTGGACGCACCACATCTCGGCCGATATCGGCGATGCCGAGGGGCTCGACGCCTTCATCGAGGAGGCGATGAATCTCCTCGACGGCGGGCCGCTCCATGCCCTCGTCAACAACGCCGGCGTCTCGCCCAAGGCGCCCTTCAAGGAACGCCTCGGTTGCCTCAACGGCGACATCGGCGGCTGGTACGACGTCTTCCAGCTCAATTTCTTCGCACCGCTGCTGCTTGCCCGCGGCTTCGCCGCGGCGCTGGCGCTCGGCAAGGGGACGATCGTCAACATCACGTCGATCGCGGGGCACGCGATCCATCCTTTCGCCGGCTCGGCGTACTCGACCTCGAAGGCGGCGCTGTCGGCGCTGACGCGCGAGATGGCCGTCGAGTTCGCGCAGCTCGGCGTCCGCGTCAATGCGGTGGCGCCCGGCGAGATCGAGACCGCGATGCTGTCGCCGGAGACCGAGATCCTGCTGCCGCGCATCCCGCTGCATCGCCTCGGGACGCCCGACGATGTCGCCCAGACGGTGTTGTTCCTGTGCGGCGACGGCGCGAGCTACGTCACCGGCACCGAGATCTTCGTCACCGGCGGGCAGCACCTGTACACGCCCTGAGTCGTTCAGGCGCCCTGGGTCGTGCGTTTCGTCACGTGCGAATGGTCGGTGACGGTCGGTGCGGTGACGCTGGAGACCGCAGTCGTGTACGCGTCGCTCCCGGCGCCGGTGCCGCCGCCGATCAGCTTCATCGCGGTGAGCAGCAAGCTGTTGAAGACGGCCGAGAAGGGCAGGGTATCGCGGCTGCGGTCGAGGCCGGCCGTCGCCGGAAGGACCCTCGAATCGGCGTCCGTGCCGCCCAGCGGCGCAAGCGAGACGCTGTTCTTGTTCATCCGGTCGGCGAAGCTGCGGTAGAGCTCGGCGACGGTGCGCGGCTCGCCGGTCCGGCTGTCGAAGAAGACCGAGTGATTCGCCGCCGCCGCGTCGGGCAGCAGCGTCGCCGCCGGCGTCGCGCCGTTCTGGTGGACCGCGTTCAGCAGCTCCGCCGCGCCGCCGGCGCCGAGGAAATGCGCCAGAGAAAGCTCGGCGTTGCCCACCCTGCGCCCGGTCGCCCGTTCGACCTCGATCTTGTTGTCATGCGCCAACTCGCCGGCCAGCGCCGCCGACAGCGTCGGATCGTTGCGCAACGCCAGGATCTGCGCTTTCACCTCGGCATTCGACACCGCGGGACGGCCGGATGAATCGACGCTGATCTGCTGCGCCAGATCGCCGACGCCGTGCTCGGCGCCGTGCTGGCGCACCATCGTGAGCCAGGTCGATTCGATGAATTGGTAAAGCCCGGTCGCGCTGCTGCCCGTCGCCTTCGCGTCGCTCTGAAATCCGCTCTCCTGCTGGGCCTGCGCCATCAGAAACCCGAAATCGACGTGCGTCGCCCGGCTCGCTTGGCGAATGCCCTGAAGCACTGACGAATCGATCGGCGAGGCGCCGCCCTTCGGCTGGTTGCGAATGTCGACCGGCAGAGTCATCTCGCGTCCTTTGGCGGCCATGGTGCCGCATGTCTGCACCGTAGTCCGCAATCGTTAATGGAAAGTGGACGGCAGTCTGAGTGGGCGATGTCAAGACAAACACAAGTATTAATCAATACAACCTTGAGTTTCATAATAAATTTCGGATTGCATCACAAGAATTAACTTGGCATTAACCACGCCCTCCCATCATCTCCGACAGCTTCGACCATCTTCTCGTCGCGGGCGTCGTGAGCGTCCACAGCCAGCCCAGGAGGCGGAATGAACCGAATCAGCAGCAACACGCCACGCGAGTCCGAGATCCGATGTGCGCTCAGGGCCTGTACAGTCTCGTTCCTGGCGATCATCGCCTTCAGCCTCTGCATCAACGTGCTGACGCTGGTATCGCCGCTCTACATGATGCAGCTGTTCGACCGCGTTCTCGCCAGCCGGAGCGGCGATACGCTGCTCATGCTGACGATCATCACCGCGGCGGCACTCCTGGTCCTGGCGCTGATCGACGGCATCCGTGCCCAGATCCTGTCGCGCATCGGCACCTGGCTCGATGACCGGGTCGGTCCGCTGGTGCTGGGCGGCGCGCTGCGGACGGCGCTCCGCACCGACGGGGGTCCCGCGGCGCAGGGTTTGCGCGACCTCAGCACGATCCGCGCCTTCCTTACCGGGCCGGCGATCACGCCGCTGCTCGACGCGCCCTGGGCACCGTTGTTCCTGGCCGCGCTGTTTCTGCTGCATCCGGTGCTGGGCCTGGTCGGACTCGGCGGCGGCGCGCTTTTGTTCGGGCTCGCCATCATCAACGAGATGATCACCAAGGCGCCGCTGCGCCGCGCCTCGATCGCCGCGACGCGCACGCATCACCGCACCGAAGCGGCGCTGCGCAACGCCGAGGTGATCCGCGCCATGGGGATGCAGCACGGCGTCGTCCGCAACTGGCAGCGCGACAGCGATGCCGCAAGCGAGGCCCAGATCCAGGCAGCAAATCGCGGCGCCACCATCCTTGCCGTCTCGAAATTCCTGCGTCTCACGGTGCAGACGATGATCATGGGCGTCGGCGCCTGGCTCGTCATCAAGCACGACGTCAGCCCCGGCGCGATGTTTGCGAGCTCCTTCCTGCTCGGCCGCGCCTTGGCGCCGGTCGAGAATGCGATCGGCACCTGGAAGTCGCTGGTCGGCGCGCGCATCGCCTATCACCGCCTCGACGAGATTCTCGCGGTGGCGGCGGACGAGCGGCCGGCGATGAAACTGCCGGCGCCGGCGGGCGAGGTCGAGGTCGATCGGGTCAATTTCGTGCCCTACGGGTCCGAGGCGCCGACGCTGCGCAACATCTCCTTCGCGCTGGCGCCCGGCGAGGTGCTCGGGATCATCGGTCCCTCGGCGGCCGGCAAGTCGACGCTGGCTCGCGTCCTCGCCGGCACGTGGACGCCGACCACCGGTCACGTTCGCCTCGACGGCGGCGACATCGGCCTCTGGCACGACGCCGGCTGCTCGCGTCATCTCGGCTATCTGCCGCAGGACATCGAGCTGTTCGCTGGCACGGTCCGCGACAATATCGCGCGCCTCTCCGTGGCGAGCGACGAGGACGTGATCGAGGCGGCGCAGCTCGCTGGGCTGCACGAGACGATCATGCGGCTGCCGCGCGGCTACGACAGCGAGATCGGCGATGCCGGGCTGCGCCTGTCGGGAGGCCAGCGCCAGCGCGTCGCGCTTGCCCGGGCGCTCTTCGGCAAGCCGCGCCTCGTCATTCTCGACGAGCCGAACTCCAGCCTCGACCACGAGGGCGAAGAGGCTCTCGTGCGGGCCATCGCCGCGGTGAAGGCGCAAGGCGCGACGGTCGTGGTCATCACCCATCGTCCGAGCATTCTCGGTCTCGCCGACAAGCTGCTGCTGCTGCGCAACGGGGCCATCGAGGCCTTTGGCGACAGCCGCGAGGTGATCGCCCGGCTCAACGGCGGCGCGCTGCGGGCAGTGCCCAGCGGCCAGAACGCCGTCGTCCAGAACGCGGGCGGCCAGACCGCGGCGCCGCAGACCGGCTTCCCGCAGAAACAGACAGCCTGACGCAAGGATCGCGCCGATGACCGACATTACGATCTACACCGCTCCCATCGTCGCTGCGACGCCGATGCCGCGGATCCGCAACCTCATCATCGCCGGCGGCTTGATCGGCGGGGTCTTCGTCCTCGGCGGCGGCGTCTGGGCGACGCTGGCACCGCTGCAGAGCGCGGTCTCCGCCTCGGGCGTCGTCGAGGTCGAATCGAGCCGTAAGACGGTACAGCATCTCGAAGGCGGCATCGTTGGCGCGATCCTCGTCCACGACGGCGAGAAAGTCGTCGCGGGGCAGGCTTTGATCCGCCTCGACGGCACCAAGGCGCGCACGACGCTCGGCGCGCTGCAGGGGCAGATGTGGGACGCGCAGGCGCGCGAGGCGCGGCTGATCGCCGAGCGCGACGGCAAGGACCACGCGGCCTATCCGGACAGCCTGACGCGCCGCGCTGCCGATCCCGGGGTGGCGGCGGTCATCGCCGGCCAGGACAAGGTGTTCCAGACGCGGCGCGAGCTGCAATCGTCCAAGATCGAGATGATCGGCAAGCGCATCCTGGCGACCAATGAGGAGATCGTAGGATTGCGTGCCCAGGAGGTCGCCGCGACCCAGCGCATTTCGCTCATCAATGAAGAGATCAAGGGCATCAAGGAGCTCGTGGACAAGGGACTCGAGCGCAAGCCGCGGCTGCTCGGGCTACAGCGCGATCTCGCCGACATCCAAGGTCGCCACGGCGACACAGTGGCGCAGATCGCCCGGGCGCAGCAGACGATCGCCGAGTCGCAGGTCAACATCATCAATACGCGGAACGATGCGCAAAACGAGGTTGCCGGTCAGCTCAGCGACGCACAAAAGCAGATCCATGAACTCGGCCAGCAGATGCAGGCGGCGACCGACGTGCTGGACCGCATCGACATCCGCGCTCCGCAGGACGGCACCGTCACCGATCTCCAGATCCATACGCCGGGTGGCGTCATCAACGCCGGCGAAAAGCTGCTGGACCTGGTTCCCGACGAGAAGGTGATCGTCACGGTCCAGATCCGGCCGGAGGACATCGACGTCGTCCGTACCGGATTGCCGGCACTCGTGCGCCTGCTGCCCTATAAGACGCGCCGGACGCCGCCGATCGACGCGACGCTGATCTACGTCTCGGCCGATCGACTCGTCGAGAAGGCGAACAACCAGCCCTACTACGCAGCGAAGATCCGTGTCGACCAGGCGAAGCTGGAGGCGCTTGGCGACGTCGAGATGCTGCCCGGCATGCCTGCCGAAGTCTCGATCAGGACCGGCAAGACGACGCCGGCGATCTACGCCCTATCGCCGATCCTCGACAGCTTCCATCGCGCGTTCGGCGAGAAATAGCACGCACCTTCCGCAAGCACCTGGAAACGACGGCGGCCCTCGAGGCCGCCGTTTTCCTTTGGGTCCGCGGTATCAGCCCGGCGAGCCGGCGCGGCGCGGCGCGAGAGCTTGCTCCTCGATGCGGATACGCCAGGTGAGGAGGGCGAGGTTCAGCAGCGAGAAGACGACCGCGATGTCCCAGGCGCCGAAGACGAGGGGCAGGACGGCGATCTCGCCGATCACGACGAGATAGTTCGGGTGGCGGACGAAGCGGAAGGGCCCGCGGCGGACGAGCGGCGCGCTCGGCAGGGTCAGGATGCGCGTCGTCCAATAAGGCCCGAGCGTCGCGACCACCCAGATCCGCAGCCCTTGCAGGACGACGAAGATCCCCAGCAGCGGCCAGTCGATCGCCGCGTCTTGCGGCACCGCGACGAAGAGCGCCAGCAGCCAGGAGCCGTGCAGCAGGACGAAGAGCGGATAATGACGGCGGCCGACCTCGAGCGCGCCCCGCGCCAAGAGGCGACGGGTATTGCGCTGCGCGTAGGCGAGCTCGCCTAGTCGCTGCAGCGCGACCAGGACGAGAATGATGGTCACGGCACTCATCGCTGCCTCAGCGTCAGCTCAACGATTATCGAGCTCCAGGAACCCAACCGAGAAGCCCGGACCCAGGGCGGTCATCAGCATGCGGTGCCGCTGCCCGCTGCGCAGCACGCGGTCGAGGACGAAGAAGACCGTCGCCGCCGACATGTTACCGTAGTCGCGCAGCACCCGCCGGCCCTCGGCGAGGGCGCCTTCCGCGAGGCCGAACGCCTCCTCGAGCGCCGTGAGGACCTTGGCCCCGCCGGGATGGCAGACGAAGGCGCCGAAATCCGCGAAAGACAACTTGTGGCGGTCGAGGAAGGCCTGGGTTGCGGTCCGCAGCTTGCCGCGTACCAGGCTCGGGATGTCGCGCGAGAAGATCGCCTTGAGCCCGTCCTCCTCGACGTCCCAGCCCATGATGTCGAGCGAATCCGGCCAGGTGTGCTCGCCCGAGACACCGAGCGCCGGCCCGTCGCCGTCGGTCGAGACGATTGCCCCGGCCGCGCCGTCGCCGAACAGCGCGGTCGCGACGACGTTGCTCTTCGAGACGTCGTTCTTACGGAAGGTCAGGGCGCATAATTCCACAACCAGGAATAGAACCCGGCTGCCGGGCGCGGCGCGCGCCAGGCTGGCGGCGCGCGACAAGCCGAGGACGCCGCCGGCGCAGCCGAGGCCGAAGATCGGCAGGCGCTGCACGTCGCGCCGCAGGCCGAGACGCTCCATCAGCAACGCATCGAGGCTCGGCGTCGCGATTCCGGTGGTCGAGACGACGACGATGGCATCGAGCGCGTCCGGCGTCAGCTTCGCCTGGGCCAGGCAACTGCGCGTCACGTCCTCGAGCAGGTCTAGGGAATTCTCGAGATAGAGCCGGTTGCGCTCTTTCCAGCCAGGGGGTTCGCCGTACCAGTCGATCGGTACGCAGGAGTAGCGCGTATCGATCTCCGCATTCTCGAAGACCGGCAGGAGCCGCTCGAGGGCGCCGTTCATGCCGCCGAACAGCGATGCCGCCCGGCCGCGCACTTCGGATTGTCGGAGCGGAAACGGCGGAACAGCGGTGGCGAGCGCGAGCAGGCGCGGTTCTATCATCCGTAGCTTTTCCTTTTGATGAAACCATATGCCGCTCAACCGCCGGAGGTTGCAAGACATTACCTGCGTTAAGTTTGGGCTCCGGGGATGGCACGGCGATCGGTACGGCTGGCCGGAGCAGCCGGATCAGGCAAGGCATGCAACCTTGCCGCTTGACCCTGCGGCAAATCCACCAGATGACGGTACCGCCGCCGTGGAGCATACCGTTGCGATTCCTGTTTGTCCTCTGCTTCGCGGGTTTCGCGAGCTCGATCAATCTGCGCCTCGTCGATCCGATGCTGCCGGCACTCGCCGCCGACTTCGGCATCACGCTGCACGAGGCAGCACTGCTCGCCACCGCCTATGCCTTCCCCTACGCGATCATGCAGCTCATCCTCGGGCCGGTCGGCGATGCCGTCGGCAAGAGCAGGCTGATCGGCTTCTCGCTGCTCGTCCTCGCCGGCGCGCTGGCGGTCTCGGCGCTGGCGCCGAACTTTGCCGTCGCCGTCATCGGCCGGGCGCTCGCCGGCACCTTCGCCGGCGGCATCGTACCAGTTGCGATGGCGTTGATCGGCGATCGCGTCGGCAGCGCCGAGCGCCAGGTTGCGATCAGCCGGCTGATGGTCGCGACGATCATCGGCCAGATCACGGGAGCGGCCTCCGCCGGGCTCTTCGCCGCCTTTCTCAACTGGCGCATCGTCTTCCTGATCTCGGCAGCGGTTGCAGCGCTGGCCTGGCTGCTCATCCGCCTCTACCTCCCAAGCGCCGGCGAGGCGCGCCGGAAGTTCACCTTCGGCCACGTCTTCTGGAGCTACCGGGCGGTACTCGGCAACAGCAGCTCGTTCCTCGTCTTCACCGCCGTAGCGAGCGATGGCGCCTTGTTCTTCGGCCTCTTTCCCTTCGTCGCGCCGCTGCTGCTGCAACGCGGCGCCTCGGGTCCGCTCGAGGCCGGCATCGCGCTCACCGCCTTCGGCTTCGGCGGCGTCGGCTACGGCGCCATGGTGCGCCGCCTGGTCTCGGCGCTCGGCCCGCGCTGGATGCTGCGCGCAGGCGGGCTCGTCGCGGCCGTGAGCTACGCGACAATCGCCCTTCCGATCCGTTGGGAGGGCGTGGTGGTGCTCTACTTCACCCTCGGTTTCGGATTCTACATGGTGCACAATACCCTCCAGGCGCTAGCGAGCGAGCTGGCGCCAAGCGCCCGTGGCTCCGCCCTCGCCTTGTTCTCCTCGTGTTTCTTCCTCGGCCAGGGACTCG
>JAQGID010000014.1 GCA_028291405.1 Rhodospirillales bacterium
GCCGGTCGGTGGCGAGCTTCGCCTGGCTCCAGCCGTCTTCGAGCGCCTCATGCGCACGCGCCATCAGCGCACCGCGCCGCCCCGGATGCTGGATCAGGCTTTGGAAATGGTGACTCATGCCGAACAGACGCCTTGAAGCCGTCCAACTGGTCGTTCCGCCTGGCGTCCTGGATGTCGGGCGCGAGCGGCGCCTCCGGCGTGTCGGTGCGCGGTGAGATCCGCCAGACCAGCGATTGCAGAGCGACTGCGGCACATCGCCGAAATAGATCCGCCACGGGACGCCGGCATCGTGCAGCTCGTCGTAGAGCGTGCGCTCGTCATAGAGATGCAGCCGGTGGCTGAACAGGCTGCCCGGCTCGCTGACATGGCCGAGCGAGGTACCGGCATGCGCGAACAGCCGGTTGATCCAGGTCGGCCCCGGCAGCGACGAGAACCAATGGTCGCAGACGACGAAATGCTCTGCCAGCGTATGCAGCGCCGGCAGGAAGCCGCGCGGGTAATAGCCCATGATCTCGCGGCGCTCGGCGCTGGTGCTGGTCGGATGCGTCCGCGCGAAATCGGTGACGAAGCCCCGGTTGGTGCCGCCCGCGAGCTGCGCCAGGCCGTTCGGCAAATAGTGCTTGGGATCGCAATCGATGTTGCGCGAGGTCGTCGGCGCTTGCGCGATCTCGCCGCCGTCGAGGTCGGGACTGGTCTGCGGCCGCGCCGGATCGACCCCCGCCATTCCGGGATGCACCTCGGTCATGCAGCCGAGCATGCGGTCGAAGGCTGCATTCTCCAGCATGAGATCGACGACGTGCTCGATCGGCAAGGAAGGCATGGGCATGTGTCGGGGATGAGATCCGTGCTGCGTGACGAAGGCCTTGCGATGAAGCCGGGCCGCAACACCCTCGATCGACCAACGCCGCGCGAATAACTCCGATCCGTCGGATCGTTGCAGGGGAACAACCCGGCGGCGCGCCGGGTTGCACTTGCATGGCACAGCAAGCACCGCAAGGAAGCATCTTCGACGTCGACGGCACGCTCGTCGATTCGGTCGATCTCCACGCCAAGGCCTGGCAGGAAGCCTTCGAGCATTTCGGTCATCGGATCCCCTTCGCCGCGATCCGCTCGCAGATCGGCAAAGGCGGCGACCAGCTCATGCCGGTCTTCCTCGGCCCGGCGGAGCTGCGACGCATCGGTGCCGCGCTGGAAAAATTCCGCAGCGACCATTTCAAGCGCCGCTATCTGCCGCTGGTTCGAGGCTTTCCGGGCGTCGCCGACCTATTCGGGCATATCCGCAAAGCCGGTCAGCGGATCGCGCTGGCGTCGTCGGCGAAAGGGGACGAACTCGCCGTCTACAAGGATGTCGCCGGCATCGCCGATCTCATCGATGTCGAGACGTCCTCGGACGACGCGGAGAAGTCGAAGCCGCATCCCGATATTTTCGAGGCGGCGCTGGACCGCCTGTCGCTCCCAGCGGAGCGGTGCGTCGTCGTCGGCGATTCGCCCTACGACGCCGAGGCGGCGTCAAAGGCCGGATTGCCGACGATCGGCCTGCTGTGCGGCGGCTTTCCGCGCGAGCAGCTGCTCTACGCCGGCTGCGTCGCGATCTACGCCGATCCCATCGATCTCTTGCGGAACTACGCGACCACGCCGCTGGCGGCGAGCGACTAACCTACGCCGGACGGACCCGTCAGGGCCGCACGCCTTCCTTGCGGGTACCCTCACTCCGCGCCGGCCCACTCGAGCCGCTGGCCGGCGCGGCCGACGCGGTCGGCGCGGAACCTGCCATCTCCATAGCAATGGCTTGCGCCATCTCGAGGTGCTGAAAGAAGATCGGCAACACCTCGGATGCGAAGCTCTTGAGCTGCGCATCCTGGCCGGCGTCGATCTCCCATTCCAGGAGCTGGACCGTCTTCTGATGGTCCGCGATCTGCGCCTGGATGTAGGCACGGTCGAAACCGGCGCCGCTCAATTTCCCGAGCTCGTCCTGCATCGCCCGATGCTCGTCGTCGAGCGCCGCCGGCAGCGCGAGGTTGTCGGCCTTGGCGAGAGCCGCCAGGCGATCGTTCGCCTTGCCGTGATCCTGGACCATGCGTCGGCCGAACTGCTTGACGCTCTCCGCCTGCCCCTTTTGCTCCGCCACCTTGCCGGCCTCGACCTCCGACCGGCCGCCGACCGCGGCCGCTTGCACGAAAATCCGATCCGAATCGTTCGGCTGATGCGGCGCGGCCGCGGCGGGGCCGGTCTGCGGCGTCGCGGCAGACATGCCAGCCGGATTCCCGGTCTGGGCGGCGGCGCCGCCGGCCAGTCCGATCGCCAGCAGAGCGGTAGTCGCAAGAAGATTTTTCACGGGCATCTCCATCAGCTCGCGCTACAGCGCCAGCATATAGGCCACGAGGTTCTGCTTCTCCTCCTGCGTCAGCTTGAGGCTGAGCACGAGGTTGAAGAACTCGACGGTATCCGCCAGGGTCGGCAAGCGGCCGTCATGCAGGTAGGGCGGCGAGTCCTTGATACCGCGCAGCGTGAACGTCTTGATCGGCCCGTCGGGCAGCTCGACCATATCGCTCACCGTCTGCCCGATCTGATAGAAGCGCTCGAGCTTCAGATCATGCATTTCGTTGTCCATGAACGACATCTGAGGAACATGGCATTCGGCGCAGCGTCCCTTGCCGACGAACACCTGCTCCCCGGCAAGCTCCTGCTGCGTCGCCTTGGTGGGATCGAGACGGCCGCCCGGATCGAGCTTCGGCGCCGGCGGAAAGTCGATGATGTTCTGCATCTGCGCCATCATCGCGACCTGATCCGGGCGGTTCGGCAGGTTGACGCCCTTGCGTTGAGCACTGGTGTGGTCGCCGTTGAAATAGGCGGTCCGCTGCTCGAACTCCGAGAAATCCTCGACCGAGCGCAACGAACGTTTCGAGCCATGGATATGCTGGTTAAAAACCCCGCGGAGGCTGACGGTGTCGAGCCGGAAGCGCGCCGCCTGCGGCCGGACGTCCGGCGTCTGGTGAAAGGCAGCGTTGGTGTGGAAGTTCGAATGGCAGTCGAGGCAGGTCACGCCGAGGCTCTGATCCTCGCTCTTGCGGTCCTCGGTCTGATTGAACTCCTCCTGCGGGAACGGCGTCAGGAGGATCCGCATCCCCTCGATCTGCACCGGCGTCAGCACCCCGACCATGAGCTCGTAGTAGTTCTTGATGGTGAGGAGGCGACCGTGCGAGACGTCGCCCAGCTCGGGGTGGGTCGTCAGGAAGACCGGCGGCGGGAATTCCGGCGTGAAACGGTCGGGCAGGTCGAAGTCGATGTCGAAGCGGCGGAGATTGCGTCCTTCCTGGGTCTTGATCTCGTCGATCTGGCGGTTCGGGAAGACCTGCCCGCCGGTCGCCTGCTTGACGTGCGGCAGCGGCTTGAA
>JAQGID010000031.1 GCA_028291405.1 Rhodospirillales bacterium
ATCGCCACCATTCTCGAATCGGCGTGAGGCGATCATGACGATCAGGAAGGCTGCGGTGATCGGCGCGGGCGTCATGGGCAGCGGCATCGCTGCGCAACTCGCCAATGCCGGAACGCCGGTCGTGCTCCTCGACATCGTCCCGAAAGGGGCGCCGAACCGCAACGCTATCGCCGAGGGCGCCGTCGCGCGGATGCTGAAGACCGAGCCGGCGCCGCTGATGCACATGCGGAACGCACGGCTGCTCACGACCGGCAACCTCGAGGACCATCTCGATCTCCTCAAGGATTGCGACTGGATCGTCGAGGCGGTGCTCGAGGATCTCGGCGTGAAGCGCTCGCTCTACGATCGGCTCGAAGGCGTCCGCAAGCCCGATGCGATCATCTCGTCCAACACCTCGACCATCCCGCTGGCGCATTTGACGAAGGACCGCTCCGACGGCTTCCGGCAGAATTTCCTGATCACCCACTTCTTCAATCCGCCGCGCTATATGCGTCTTCTCGAGCTCGTCGCCGGCGATGCGACGCGCCGCGAGGCGGTCGCCGAGATTGCCGCCTTCTGCGACGTCGCGCTCGGCAAGGGCGTCGTCCGCTGCAAGGACACCCCGGGGTTCATCGCCAATCGGCTCGGGATCATGTGGATCCAGGCGGCACTCAACGAGGCGATGGATCTCGGGCTCACCGTCGAGGAGGCGGACGCGGTGATGGGGCGCCCCTTCGGCATCCCGAAGACCGGCGTCTTCGGCCTGCTCGACCTCGTCGGCATCGACATCCAGCCGCATATCGCGACAAGCATGAAGAGCCTGCTGCCGGCGGACGATCCCTATGTCCGGATCCTGCGGATGCCGCCGCTGCTGACGAAGATGATCGCCGACGGCTACACCGGGCGCAAAGGCAAGGGCGGGTTCTACCGTCTCGTGCGGAGCGAAAGCGGGCGCGCCAAGGAGGCGCTCGATCTCAAGACCGGAGCGTACCATCCGTCCGTCGAGCCGCGTCTCGACAGCCTGGCCGTCCGCGATCCCGGAGCGCTGCTCAAGCATCCCGACCGCGGCGGCGAGTTCGCGCGGCGCGTACTCGGCCAGACCCTGGCCTATGCCGCCTCGCTGGTACCCGAGATCGCTGACGACATCGTCGCGGTCGACGAGGCGATGCGGCTCGGCTACGCCTGGAAGTTCGGCCCGTTCGAGCTGATCGATCAGATCGGCGTCGACGATTTCATTGCCGGGCTGGAGCACGCCGGCATTCCCGTGCCCGGCCTGCTCGCCAAGGCGGCCGGGCGATCCTTCTACCGCGTCGAGCAGGGGCGGCTCGAATATCTCGAGATATCGGGCGGCTACGCGCCGGTCCGCCGGCCTGACGGCGTCCTCCTCCTCGCCGACGTCAAGCGGGCCGCGAAGCCGCTCGCCGGGAACGGCTCTGCCACCGTCTGGGACATCGGCGACGGCGTCGCGTGCCTCGAGTTCCACAGCAAGATGAACGCGCTCGACCAGGACAGCATCGCTATGCTGGGCAAGGCGCTCGAGATCGTCGGCGGCAAGACGGCGGTGAGCGGCTTCAAGGCGCTCGTCATATATAATGAGGGCAGCAATTTCTCCGCGGGCGCCAATATCGGGATCGGCCTCTACATGGCGAATGTCGCCGCCTGGCCGCTGGTCGAGGCGATGATCGCGAACGGCCAGGATGCTTACAAAGCCTTGAAGTACGTGCCCTTCCCGGTGGTCGGCGCGCCCGCCAATCTGGCGCTCGGCGGCGGCTGCGAGATCCTGTTGCATTGCGCCGCGGTGCAGGCGCATGCCGAGACCTACATGGGGCTCGTCGAGACCGGCGTCGGCATCGTTCCCGGCTGGGGCGGCTGCAAGGAGACCCTGACGCGCCACATGCTCAACGATAAGCGACCGCGCGGACCGATGCCGGCGATCGGCCAAGCCTTCGAGCAGATCGCCCTCGCCAAGGTCTCGAAATCTGCCGCCGAGGCCTTCGACCTTCTCTATCTGCGGCAAGGCGACGGCGTCACGATGAACCGCGACCGGCTGCTCGCCGACGCGAAGGCGAAAGCGCTTGCCCTCGCCAAGGACTATCATCCGCCGCAGCCGGTCAAGCTCAACCTGCCGGGGCCGACCGCCCGGGTCGGGCTGTCGCTGGTCGTCCACGACCTGCAGCGGCAGGGCAAGGCGACGGCCTATGACGGCATCGTCACCGACCGCCTTGCCGAGGTGCTCAGCGGCGGCGACACGGACATGCTCGACGAGATCGGCGAGGACGCGATTCTCGCCCTCGAGCGCAGGGCGGTCGTCGACCTGTTTCACGATCCCCGGACGCTTGCTCGCATGGAGCAGATGCTGGAAACCGGCAAGCCGCTGCGGAACTGAGGGCAGAACGATGACCGTCTACAAGGCGCCGCTGCGTGACTACCGGTTCGTTCTCGAGGAGGTGCTCGCAGTCGAGCAACTGGCGAAGCTTCCCGGATTTGCCGACGCGACGCCCGAGATCTTCGCCGCCGTGCTCGAGGAAGGCAGCCGGCTCTGCGAGGAGGTGCTGTTTCCGCTCAACCGCAGCGGCGACGAGGAGGGCTGCACCTACGAGAACGGCACCGTCCGCACGCCGAAGGGGTTCAAGGAGGCCTATGACGCGTTTTGCGCCGGCGGCTGGACCTCGCTGGCGTGCGATCCCGCCTACGGCGGCCAGGGTCTGCCCTATACGCTCAATTTCTGCATGGAGGAGATGATCTCCGCGGCGAACATGTCGTTCGGCATGTATCCCGGCCTGTCGCACGGCGCCTATCGGGCGCTCATGATGCATGGTTCGGACGAGCAGAAATCGCGTTACCTCCAGCATCTCGTCGATGGCAGCTGGGCCGGCACGATGTGCCTGACCGAGCCGCAATGCGGCACTGACCTCGGCCTCATCCGCAGCAAGGCCGAGCCGCGCGGTGACGGGAAATACAAGATCAGCGGCACGAAGATCTTCATCTCGGCCGGCGAGCACGATCTGACCGAGAACATCCTGCACCTCGTCCTGGCGCGGCTGCCGGACGCGCCATCGGGCACGCGTGGCATCAGCCTCTTCCTGGTCCCGAAATTCCTCGTCGCCGCCGACGGCAGCCTCGGTGCGCGTAACGGCGTCCGCTGCGGCTCGATCGAGCACAAGATGGGGATCAAGGCGTCGTCGACCTGCGTCATGAATTTCGACGAGGCCGAGGCGACGCTGGTCGGCAAGCCGCATTCCGGGATGCGAGCCATGTTCACGATGATGAACAGCGCCCGGCTCGGCGTTGCGCTGCAGGGCCTCGGTCTCGGGGAGGTCGCCTATCAGAGCGCCCGCGCTTACGCCCTCGAGCGGCTGCAGGGTCGAGCGCTCAAGGGTTCCGCGGCGCCGGACAAGGCGGCCGATCCGATCATCGTCCACCCGGACGTCCGCCGCATGCTGTTGACGATGAAGGCCCATAACGAGGCTTCGCGGGCGCTTGCTTGTTGGGTCGGTCTCCAGATCGACATCGCCGAGCGCCATCCCGACCCGGCGGAGCGCGACTCGGCCGAGGATCTCGTCGCGCTGATGACCCCCATCCTCAAGAGCTATCTCACCGACGGCGGCAGCGAGGCCGCGAATTTCGGCGTCCAGATCATGGGCGGTCACGGGTATATCCGCGAGAACGGCATGGAGCAGCTCGTGCGCGATGCCCGGATCACGCAGATCTACGAAGGCACCAATGGCATTCAGGCGCTGGATTTGGTCGGCCGAAAGATGCCGGTGCACATGGGACGTTTGATGCGGCGGTTCTTCCATCCGGTCGACCACTTCGTCGCCAAGCATAAAGCGATCGCAGAGCTTCAGGAGTTCGTCGTGCCGCTGGCGAAGGCGTTCGGCAAGCTGCAGCAGGCGACGCTGCTCGTCGCGCAGCGCGGCCTCGCCGACCCGGACGAGGCGGGTGCCGCGGCGAGCGACTATCTCAAGCTCTTCGCTCTGACCGCGCTGGCGTATATGTGGGCATTGATGGCGAAGGCGAGCCTTCCGAAAACCGCCGGCGACGACGCCGGTTTCTACCTCGGCAAGCTCGCGACGGCGCGCTTCTTCATGACGCGGATCTTGCCGCAGACCTCGTCTCTGCTAACGATCATCAGCGCCGGCGCCAAGCCGGTGATGGCGCTCGACGCAGAGGGCTTCTAGCCAACCCAGCCGGCGTAGTCGCGGATCGCGGCCGCTGCCGGCGACGAGAATTGTCGGCGGGCAAGAATGAACACGGTGAAGAGCGCGCTGACGACCAACACTGCCGGATGCGCGATCCAGCCCAAAGCCGCAAACCCGAAGTAATAGCCGCGGAAGCCGGCGTTGACGTTGGCGATCGCCTGGCCGATCACCGTCGCCATTGCGGCGGCATGCTTGGTGCGCTCCGGACTTACCGTCGGGACGCGCGGCGCACTCCCGATGATGGCACAGAAATAATTGAACTGCCGCAGCGCCCAGGTGAACTTGAAGAATGTGTAGACGAAGATGCCGACGAGCAGCGCGATCTTCCATTCGAAGAGCGTCTGGTTGACGGCGATGAACATCGAGATGCTGGAGACCGCCGCGTAGACTCGATCGGACGAGCCGAGAATGCCGAGAAGGCCGGCGAGGGCGAGCACCGTCGTCGAGGCGAAGAACGTCGCCGTATGAATGCTATGGCCGATCAGATTGGCGTCGACCATCAGGTTTTCGCGTTCGAGGATGCGCGCCATCCAGGCTTCGCGGACGACGATCATCTTCGCATTGAGGCTGCGCGGTCGACGTAATGGACCGTCGAAGAAGGCCTCGTAAGCGATCCAAATCAAAAAATATAGGATGATCGCGCCGACGTTGACGGCGACCGAATCGGCTGACATGCGGCGAAACCTCCCGACGACGGCATGTTGTTCTGCGCTTATAGCAGAAAGCCGGCGCATTCATCGTAAACCGCAAGTCATTTGCTTGAGTCAGCATCCGCTTTTGCGGCCGAAGGCCCGCGAATCGGGAACCGGCCCGGCGCATCGACGTTCTGTCTATATATATCCCCGGCAACCGGGAGATTTATTCCGCAGCGCCGGATGTGCATAGGGCGGGGGCGGTGCCTCACGCGGCTTGGAGGGACGATGGCGGATCGGCAGAACAACTTCAGTCGTAGCGAGCCGCACCTTGGCGGGCAGCCTGCGGCAACGGGGATCGGTGCCACGCTTGTCGCGTCCTCGGAAGGGGAAGGACAGTTCGGAGCCGGCGAGGCGCCGGTCGCGCAATCCGCGCCTGTGAAGGGTAAGCGATGGGAATCGCTGTTCGCTAGGCGGCACGGTGCGAGGCCCTTGGCTCGTCCGGCCGCTGGCCCGCGCGGGCTGCTCGACCAGGCGGCGGATGTCGCGCGTGGTGCCACGACCCAGATCGCCGACGAGTTTCGCGGAGCGGCCGAAGCCTTCCTCGATGAGCGCAAGACCCGGGCGGCGGAGACCATCCGCGGGGTGGCCGACGCGCTGAACCATGCGGCGGGAGACCTGGCGCGGGAGAGCCCGCCGATTGCCGACTACGCAGGGCGCGCGGCGGATCGCGTTGAAGAGTTTGCCAGCCGCCTGAATCAGCGCAGCTGGTCCTCGATCTTTGCGGAAGCGGAAGCACTGGCCAAGCAACAGCCAACGCTGTTTCTCGTCGGCGCAGCGGCCTTGGGTTTCGCGATGGGCCGTCTCATGGTTGCCTCGCCACGAGGTGGCGCTGCCGCCGACAGTGAAGCCCTTCTCGATCCAGAGGCGCCAAGGACAAACGCCGGGGCGGCGACAGCGACGGCGGCGACAGGCGCCTCGATGATGCGCCGGGAGAACGCGTGATGGCCGAGCAACGCGAGGCCGCAGCGCCTTTCACCATGCATCGCGCCGAGCGACCGGTGGGCGGTCTGCTCTCGGACCTGGCGCGTCAGTTCACTCTGCTGCTGCGTCAGGAGATGGCGCTCGCCCGGGCCGAGATCCTCGGCAAGATCGGCGCCCTCGGCGGCGCGGGCGGGCTCATCGCCGCCGGCGGTCTGATCGCTTTCGCCGGCTTCCTCTATCTCTTGGCGGCAGCGACGCTGGGCCTTGGCAAGGTTGTCGAGATGTGGCTCGCCGCCCTGATCGTCGGTGCGGTGGTGGTCGTGGTCGGCATTATTCTTGCCCTCGTCGGTCGCGCCCGGCTTAGAACGAGTAATCTGATGCCCTTGCGGACGGTTCGCAGCCTGAAGGACGACGCCGCTTGGGCGAGGGAGCAGGTACAATGACCGTCGCGGAAACCCGGGAAGCGCCGATTGCGCCGGCGTCTGCTGATTACGATTCCAACAAGCCGTTATCCGAGATCGAGGACGATATTGCCAAGACCAGGGCGGAGCTCGGCGAAACTCTTGACGCGCTGGAGCGGAAGCTCGCGCCGCGACAACTCTTGGAGAAGGGCGTCGATATGCTGCGTGGATCAATGGATGGAAATTTCGAGCAGGTCGGCGAGACGTTGCGCGCAAATCCAATTCCGCTCGCACTGATCGGCGCCGGAATCGGGTGGCTTCTGCTCTCGCGGAGCGGTGGCAGCGGCGCCGACGGAAACGGGACGCTCAATGATGGCCGCGTCATCCCCAGCCGGGTCGCCGAGAGTGATGCTCATGCTGCCGGTTTGACCGATCGTGTCAAACATGCGGCCGGAGCGACCATCGCCGCGGCCGAGGCGGTTTATGAATATGCCCGGCCGAAGATCCAGCACACCGTAGAACGTACCGCGCGGTATGCTGCGGAAGCAACATCGCGCGCCGGACAGGCGGTCCAGGCCGGGCACTACACCGAAGGGGCCGGTCGGAAACTGCACACCGCACGCGCTCAGCTAAGCCGCGCGATGGACGAACATCCCTTGGCGGTAGGTGTGATCTCCCTGGCGGCCGGAGCGGCGCTCGCGTTGTTGCTGCCCTCGAGTAGAGTCGAGAATCGCTATCTGGGCACGGCGCGAAATCGCGTGCTCGGTGAAGCGCGGGATCGCGGCCTCGAGGCGCTCGCCCGGGCGGAGGAGATCGCCGGGGCCGCTGCGGACGCGGCAACCGAGGCGGTCCGACGAGAGGTTGCAGGCGAGGATCAGGCCCGCTCGCGGCCGCTATAGAATCCACCCAGACAATCGCTGGCAGGTTTGGCGGCAGCGTCGCAACGGCGCTGCCGCCTTTTCAAGCCCGCGCAGCCGGCCGTCCGCGAGGTGACGGATTCCGCTGACCAATCCAGGCAGCCGCGCAATTTCGTGCATGGGTGGCGGCATCGCCAGGGTCGTGGGCCGCGCCCGACATGACCAGCTTGCCTGGCGCAGCGAGCATCCGATGCCATTGATCGGCACTTTCGCGGTGCACCGTCAGGCGCAAGACCGTGCCGTTGATGTCCAAAGTCTCCGCCGCCAATATTTTGCCCTTCCGGAAGATGATTTTAACGCTTTCAAGCGAAGCTCGGCCTCTCAGAGGTTGTTTTGCGAGGGAACACGGCGCACCGACTCCCGGTCCCGCCTGTCGATCGAAATGCGCGACGCCATATTCGGATCAAGGCTGCGGACGCGCGGCGTCGAGATTTCGCTCGCCGCGACGGCGACCTATCCAGGCGTCGTCGCGGTGATTGCCGGCAATGGCGTCGCCCGGGTGCTCGGCGGCGCCGAGCCGTCGATTCTCGACGATCTCAACGCGACCGGCGAATGGCTGGAGATCGTCGCGGCGGCCGCGCGGGCGCACCGCGCCGACGAGTCGACCGTGCTTCTGTTCGGGATCACCGATCAGCACGGCGGCATCGAGGTCACGCTGCTTCCGCAGGCGGATGCGAGCGTTCTCGCCCTGTTGCGTCCGCTTCATTTCGAGACGTCGCTGCAGCGCTCATTGATCGATAGCCGGCAGCGCTACAAGAATCTCGCGGAACTCGCGAGCGATTTCACCTGGGAGACGGACCGGTCCGGTAACTTCACCTTCGTCTCGCCGTCTCTCGCGCTCGACTGGCCTGCGCACGCCCTGGTCGGCCGATCCGTCGCCGAGTTTCTCGTGGATCTGCCTGTCGGCCAGGAACTTCCGCCGGTGTTCCGGGCGCGCGAGCGCCGATCGGATGAGATCGTGTTCCGGCGCCTCGACGGCGGCCGTGAATGGCTCTCGGCCTCAGCGGCACCTCTGATCGACGGCGCGGGGGAATGGTGCGGCGCCCGCGGCTTTTGCCGCAAGGTGACAGAGGAGCGTTCGCGCGAGCGCGCCGCCGCGAGGGTCAGCGTCCAGACCCGTCTGGCCGCACAGCTCATCCGTACGCTTGGCGAGACGGTCGATCCCGAGGCGGCCCTGTCGGCCGCCGCGGCTTCCGTCGGACTCGCCATCGCCGCGTCGGGCGTTGCGATCTTTCGGTTCGCCGCCGAAGGAGGCTTGACCCGCGTCGCCGAATGGGGCGAGCCGAGCGATCGTCCGGACTGCGAGGAGATTTCGGCATTTTCGCCGGACGGTACCATCGACCGCGACGACGAGCATGGCCTGCTCCTCGGTCGGGCGGTGCGTGCCGGAGGAGAGACCAACGGCGCCGTCGTGCTGTGGCGCGATCGGGCGCTGGGCGCCATTGCACCGGACGATCGCGCTTTGCTCGCTGCTCTCGCCGACCCGCTTGGCGCGACGATCGCAAAGCTCGACGAGCGGTCGCGAACCCTCGCCCTATCGCGCACCGACCCGCTCACGGGCGAGCTGAACCGTCGTGGATTCTTTGCCGAGGCGGCGCGCCGCCATGCCCGGCTCCTGCGAACTCCTGCCAGTGCGACGCTGGTCTATGTCGACCTCGACAATTTCAAGCTTGTGAACGACCGCCATGGGCATGAAGCAGGCGACGCTGCGCTGAAAACCCTGTGCGAGATCCTGCGTACCGCATCGCGATCGGATGATCTCCTCGCGCGGCTTGGCGGCGACGAGTTCGTCCTTTGGCTCGGCGGGGTCGGCGGCGCGACCGCGGTCGCGCGAGCCGAGGAGATTCTTGCGGCATCGCAAAGCCTCGCGGCATTGAGCGGCGATTCGTTACGGCCACTCGGATTGTCGCTCGGTCTGGCGATCTACGATCCCTCGCGCCCGGAAAGCCCCGAGGAGCTCTTGGCGCGCGCCGATGCGGCGATGTACCAGGCCAAGCGCCACGGCAAGGGCCGCTTTACGGTCGCCGACCCGGTCGTCAGGCATCGCTCCGGCGACGGACCCCAGTCATGATGCGTTTCCTGCAGCGTGCCCTGCGCAAGCAGCGCGTGGCGCCGATCGCCTACGACGATGCCAAGCGCTTGTCGCAAAGCGGAAACCCCGCCGAGCGGCGTCGCGTCGCGACGCACGGCGGCGCACGCCCCGAAGTCCTCTATTATCTCGCCGTCGACCCGGATCCGACCGTCCGCGCCGCGGTCGCTGCCAACGACGCGACGCCGGTGCAGGCCGATTTGTTGCTGGCGCGCGATCGCGACGAGGCGGTGCGACAGGACCTCGCGCGAAAGATCGGCAGGCTGGCGCCGGGGCTGAACGCGGACGAGCAGGATCGCCTCCGCCGCATGACGTACGAGGTCCTCGAGATCCTGGTTCGTGACCAGGTCGTGAAGGTCCGGCAAATCATCGCCGAGGCCCTCAAGGACGTCACCGATGCTCCCCCCGAGATGATTCAGCTGCTGGCGCGTGACGGCGATCTCGCGGTCGCTGGACCGGTTCTGCAATTCTCGCCGATGCTCGACGATGAGGATCTACTCGAGATCATCGCGTCGACGCCGATCGCCGGAGCGCTCGAGGCGATGGCGCGACGGCGGGACGTGAGCGACGGCATCGCCCTGGCGATCGCCGGCTCGAGCGACATTGCAGCGGTGACGGCCTTGCTCGAAAATCCGAGCGCCCAGATACGCGAGGAGATGCTCGACAAGCTCATCGATCGCGCTCGCGACGTCCCACCGTGGCATCAGCCGCTGGTGCGCCGGCCGAAACTGTCCAGCTCGGCGATCCAGAAGCTGGCGCTTTTTGTCGCCGATAATCTGCTGTTCGCGTTGCGAGAACGCCGCGACCTCGATCCTGCCGCCGCACGCGCGGTGGAGCGCATCGTGCTTGGCCGCCTTGCCGACGAGCATCTCGCGGCCAGCGATGCGCAGACGTCCGCGGATCCCTTTGCGGCAACCCTCGACCGGGTCCGCCGCCAGCACGACGCCGGACAGCTCAATGACGATTCCGTCACCGCTGCGCTGCGCGAAAGCGATCGCGGCTACGTCCGTGCCGCGCTCGTGGTGCGTGCCGATCTGCCGATCGACAGCATCGACAAGATCATCGCGGCGCAAAGCGCCAAGGGCCTGGTCTCGTTGGCGTGGCGCGCCGGGCTGGCCATGCGCACCGCGGTTCTCTTGCAATCCGGCCTTGCCCATCTGCCGCCGCCGTCGATCATCCGCGGCCGCGAGGACGGCAGCTATCCGCTGTCGCCGGACGCCATGCGCTGGCAGCTCGATTTCCTTACGGGCTGCGGCACGACCACGGGATAGCGTCTTGCAGCTGCGTCCGGCGCGCTGGTCTCTCTCTCTCGGTCACGAAGTGTCGACCTGCCGGGAGCGGATATGATATCAGCACTCCCGACGTACGATCCTCCGATCCAGAGACGTCGGAGTTGCTCGGGTACTTTCGGCCGAGCGCAGTCGCCCGCCGATTCCGATCACATCTTGCGAGGTCAGTCCAATGGACATAGGGAAAACCGCTTTTGCGCGCCGCCGGTGGATGCTCGCTGCGCTCGTCGTCGGCGGATTTGCGCTGCCGGCCGAGGCGCAGCAGTCACTCGTCAGCTCGCCTGATGTGATCCGGGCCTGCCTGTGCCAGCAGCAATCCGTCAGCCGAATGGCGAGCGAGCTCGCGGCGCGCCGGCAGACCTATGAGGAGCGGAAACGCCAAGCCGACGCGCTCGCCGCCGAGGCGGCGTCGCGCAAGTCGCAGGTCGATATCAACGATCCAGCCGCGATCGCGGCATATAGCGATCTCCTCGGGCGACGTGACGCCGCGCTCCACGCGCTCGCCGACGAATTGACGCCGCAGTATTCGGCATTCGTCGCGTCGTATAATCAACGCGTCGCGCAGTACAATCAGCAGTGCGTCGGCCAATCGTTCGACGCCGCGGTCATGAACCAAGTGAAGCAGAACCTCGTCTGCCCGCAACAGTGACGTCATTAGGATCGACGGTCGATGCGGCTGCATGACGCAGCTGCCGATTCGGCCTCGTTGGAACGCCATGGAACGGATCGTGCGGCTGCCCCTCGAAGGCCGCACGGTCGGCGGCGGAAAAAAAAGCGGTAGGCGCCGAATTCGGGTTGTACCCCCGTTGATTGCAGCATCCCGTTGTGTCACCTTTCGCCATCCGACGCGTTCGGGTTTGCGGAAGGGGGGTAGCCATCCTGGGATCGAGAGTCGTGGCTTTGGCCCGGCCGTTGGCCGGTTGGAGCGCATCCTTCGATGGCTGAACTCAACGAGATTTATCGTCGCGCCCGATATTATGACGTCGCCTTCGATCGCAAGATTGACGGCGAGGTTCAGTTCATCTTCGATCTTCATCGCCGCCGCACCGGGCGGCCGCTCGAATCGCTGCTCGAGATCGCATGCGGGCCGGGTTACCACGCCTGCGCCTTCGCAAAGCGCGGCGTCCGGACCTTCGGTCAGGATCTGCGGCCCGAGATGATCGAGTATGCCCGCGAGGTCGCCGCCCGAAATGGTGTCGATGTCGCCTGGTCGGCGGCCGACATGCGGGACTTCACCCTGCCGCAGCCCGTCGACGTCATGCTCAACAACTACGACAGCCTCGATTGTCTCCTGCTCAACGAGGAGATTGTCGCTCATTTCCGGCGCGTCGGCGAGCATCTCGTGCCCGACGGATTCTATCTTGTCGAGCTGACGCATCCGCGCGACTGTTCGCCATGGGGCTATGGCGTCTACCAATACGCCGGAGAGCGAAACGGGACGCGCGTCATCATCGATTGGCCTGTCAACAAGCCGAGCGCCGATCCCTTGACCCAAGTGACCGAGGTCGAAACCGTGCTCCGCGTTTTCGAGAATGATGAGGAGCACGTGTTCCATGACCGAGCCAAGGAACGTTTCTGCACTGCCCAGGAATACAGTGCCCTCGCCGATTTGTCGGGCAGGCTCCGGCTCGCAGGCGCCTACGGCGACTTCAGGCTCGACCAACCCTTCGACAACTCACCGGCGGCGCGTCGCATGATCCTGATCTTCGAGCCGACGCGGTGACGACGGCAATGGACCCTTCCCCTTCCCCCACTCACTATCTCTCGCCCAAGCTGGCGGCGCGGCCTGTGCCCCACAAAGGCGGCATGGGCGTCTTCGCCGTCGAGCCGGTAGCCCGCGGCGAGGTGCTCGCCATGTGGGGCGGCCGCGTCGTCCCGGTCGAGCAGATTTATCAATTCGACGAGCAGCAGCGTCACTATATCATCCAGGTCGAGGAAGGGCTGTTCCTGACCCCGAGCGACCCGACCGAGGCCGCGGAATACGTCAACCATTCCTGCGACCCGAGCGCCGGGCTCAACGGCCAGATCGCGCTCGTCGCCTTGCGCGACATCGCGCCCGGCGAAGAGATCTGCTTCGACTATGCGATGAGCGAAAGCCATGCGCTCTTCGAGTTCGAATGCCGTTGCGGCTCGCCGCGCTGCCGCGGCTGGGTTCGGGCGGACGATTGGCTCGATCCGGAGTTGCAGCACCGCTATGCCGGGTATTTCTCGCCGTACCTGCAGCGCCGGATCGACACGCAGCGCCGCGCCGAGGCGCTCGCCAGCGCCGGCGAGGCCGCCAGGGCTCGCTTGCCGGAGCGTCGCCGCGTGAACGGCCTGCGGGCGCGGGCGCGCTGATCGCTCAGTCGCTGGCGGGCTCGTCGCCATAGAGGGTGCTGGGCAGGACCTGCGGCTCGGCAATGACCCTGAGCGCGTCCCCACGCAAGGCGCGGAAGAAGCAACTGCGGCGCCCGGTGTGGCAGGCGACGCCGGTCTGGTCGACCAAGACCACGACCGCATCGCCATCGCAATCGAGACGCAGGTCGACGAGGCGCTGCGTCTGGCCCGAGGTTTCGCCCTTCCGCCACAATCGGGCGCGGGAGCGCGACCAATAGCAGACCCGTCGCGTCGCGATCGTCTCCGCGAGGGCATCCCGGTTCATCCAGGCAAGCATGAGGATTTCGCCGGTGTCGTGCTGTTGCGCGATCGCCGGGACTAGCCCGTCGGCATCGAAGCAGACGCCGGCGAGGAAGGCTGCTGCGCCGGCATCGGTCGGGTTTTCCATCATGTCCTGCACGGCGGCCATCGTCTGCTCCGGCTGAGTTGCACCCTTGGCGTGCAGCGGCCTCTGTACCGCATTCCATCGTCGGCGTCACGCAGGCCCAGCGGCCAGAATCTTGTTGCTTCTGGGGACGTCTTCCCGATAGTAGCGCCATCAGGGAGGCTTAAATGGCGGCGGACGATGCAGCCGTTGCCGCGGCGGGGTGGGTTGCTTGTCTGACTTCATTCTTCGCACCGAAGGACTGACGAAGGAGTTTCGCGGTTTCGCTGCAGTGCGCGACGTCGATCTCCAGGTTCGTCGCGGCACCATTCATGCGCTGATCGGTCCGAACGGCGCCGGCAAAACGACGGTCTTCAACCTTCTCACGAAGTTTCTGCCCGTCACAGCGGGGCGCATCTTCTACAACGACCGGGACATCACCGGCGATCGTCCCGCCGATATCGCGCGCCGCGGCATGGTGCGGTCGTTTCAGATCTCCGCCGTGTTTCCGCACTTCACCGTTCGCGAGAACATCCGCGTCGCTCTGCAGCGGGTGCTCGGCACGTCATTCCACTTCTGGCGGTCCGAGCGCAGTCTCGAAGGACTGCACGCCAGGGCCGATGAGCTGATCGAAGCGGTCGGACTGACGGAGTTCACCAACGTCGCCGCGGTCGAGCTCGCCTACGGCCGCAAGCGTGCCCTCGAGATCGCGACGACCCTCGCCCTCGATCCCGAGATGCTGCTGCTCGACGAGCCGACCTCCGGACTGGGCCACGAGGACATCGCCCGGATATCGGCACTGATCAAAGAGGTTTCGAAGACCCGCACGATCCTGATGGTCGAGCACAACCTTTCGGTCGTCGCCGAGCTGTCGGATACGATCACCGTCCTGACCCGGGGACACATCCTGACGCAAGGCCGCTACGAGGAAGTCTCGAAGAACCCCGAGGTCATCGAAGCCTATATGGGAACAGGACATGGCTGATGGCGGCAGCGTCACCAATGCCCTGCTGCAGGTCGACGACCTGAACGGCTGGTACGGCGAATCGCACGTGCTGCACGGCATGAGCTTCGTCGTCGGCGAGGGCGAGCTGGTGACGTTGCTCGGGCGCAACGGCGCTGGCAAGACGACGACGCTGCGCGGCGTCATGGGGATTCTCGGACAGCGCCGTGGCTCGGTCCGTTTCGCGGGCGCCGAGCTCATCGACCAGCCGTCTAACGTCATCGCCAAGGCCGGCATCGCGTATTGCCCGGAGGAGCGCGGCATTTTCGCGAGCCTAAACGTCGAGGAGAATCTGATGCTGCCGCCGATCGTTCGGCCGGGCGGCATGACCGTCGAGGAGATCTACGCGATCTTCCCGAACCTTGCCGAGCGCCGGCGCAGCCAAGGCACGCGTCTGTCGGGCGGCGAGCAGCAGATGCTTGCGATTGCGCGGATCTTGCGCACGGGCGCCCGCCTCCTGCTGCTCGACGAGCCGACCGAAGGCCTGGCGCCGGTCATCGTGCAGCAGATCGGCGCGTTGATCAGCACCTTGAAGGAGAAGGGCTTTACTATTCTGCTGGTCGAGCAGAATTTTCATTTTGCCGCGACATTGGCGGACCGGTTTTACGTGGTCGAGCATGGCCGTGTGATTGACACGATCGCCGCCGCGGATCTCGCGGCGTCGGGTCCGAAACTGCGGGAATATCTCGGCGTCTGAGCAGGCGCGAGAACGGGGAGGGTGGCGATGACGAAGCGGATCCTTGGGTTGGCGGCAGCGAGCATGCTGACGATCGGGACGGCGCAAGCGCAGATCTCCGATGACGTCGTCAAGATCGGCGTGCTGAGCGACATGTCAGGCCTCTATTCCGATCTCGCCGGCCAGGGCTCCGTCATCGCAGCGCAGATGGCCGTCAAGGATTTCGGCGGCACGGTCGCCGGCAAGCCGATCCAGATCGTCTCCGCCGACCATCTCAACAAGGCGGACGTCGGCTCCGCCATCGCCCGCCAGTGGATCGACCAGGACAAGGTCGATGCGATCGTCGACGTACCGACCTCCTCGGTCGCGCTCGCCGTGCAGGACATCACGAAAGAGCGCGGCAAGGTCTTCCTGATCTCCGGCGCCGGCTCGTCGGACCTCACCAATAAGGCGTGTTCGCCGACCGGCGTTCACTGGACTTACGACACCTATGCGTTGGCACAGGGGACCGGTGGGGCGCTCGTCGCGCAGGGCGGCAACAGCTGGTTCTTCATCACCGCCGACTATGCCTTCGGACATTCGCTGGAGAACGATGCCACGGCGGTCATCAAATCCTTCGGGGGCAAGGTACTCGGCTCGGCCAACGTGCCGCTCAATACCGCCGATTTCTCCTCCTACCTGCTGCAGGCGCAGACTTCGAAGGCGAAGATCATCGGCCTCGCGAATGCTGGCGGGGACACCATCAACTCGATCAAGCAGGCGGCCGAGTTCGGCATCACCTCGGGCGGCCAGAGTCTCGCGGGTCTCCTCGTCTTCATCTCGGACGTCCACAGCCTCGGGCTCAAGGTGGCGCAGGGTCTCGTGCTGACTGAATCATTCTATTGGGATCAGACGGACGAGACCCGCGCCTGGGCCAAGCGTTTCTCGGCCGAGGCGAAGAAGGTGCCGACGATGGTCCAGGCCGGCGTCTACGGCGCGGTGACGCATTATCTCAAGGCGATCGATGCGGCCAAGACCGACGACGGCAAGACGGTCGTCGCCAGGATGAAAGAGACGCCGATCAACGACTTCATGACGAAGAACGGCAAGATCCGCGAGGACGGCCGCGTCATCCGCGATATGTATCTCTTCCAGGTCAAGGCGCCGGGGGAGTCAAAGGGCGAATACGATTACTACAAGCAACTCGCCGTCATCCCGGGCGACGTCGCGGCGCGGCCGTTGAGCGCCAGCGAATGCCCGCTCGTCAAGAAAGGTTGACGGCAGTGGCGGTCGTGGGCTGAGCGATGTTCGGCATCCCCATCCAGGCGCTGTTCGGTCAGCTTTTGCTCGGCCTCATCAACGGCGCCTTCTATGCCATGCTGAGTCTCGGCCTTGCCGTGATCTTCGGGCTGCTCGGCATCGCGAATTTTACCCATGGCGCGCTCTATATGATGGGCGCCTTCTGCGCCTGGTTCCTGCTGAATCTCTTCGGCATAGGCTATTGGCCCTCGCTCATCCTGGCGCCGATCATCGTCGGCCTCTTCGGCATCTTGCTCGAGCGGGTGTTCCTGCGCTGGATCCGCAACATCGACCATCTCTACGGCCTGATGTTGACGCTCGGCCTGGCGCAGATCATCGAGGGCGTCTTCCGCGACCAGTACGGCTCGTCGGGCAAACCCTATGCGATCCCCGCCGAGCTCACCGGTGGCTATAACCTCGGCTTCATGTTCCTGCCGACCTACCGCGCTTGGGTCATCGTGCTCTCGATGATCGTCTGCTTCGGCACCTGGTTCCTGATCGAACGCACCAAGCTCGGCGCCTATCTCCGCGCCGCTACGGAGAACCCGGTGCTGGTGCAGGCCTTCGGCATCAACGTGCCGCGGCTGGTGACGCTGACCTACGGTTTCGGCGTCGCGCTGGCGGCGCTCGCCGGCGTCATGGCGGCGCCGATCTACCAGGTCAGCCCGCTGATGGGCACCAACATCCTGATTGTCGTCATCGCCGTCGTCGTCATTGGCGGCATGGGCTCGATCCTCGGCTCGATCATCACCGGCTTTTCGCTCGGTCTGATCGAAGGCCTGACCAAGGTCTTCTGGCCGGAGGCCTCGAGCACGGTGATCTTCGTCATCATGGCGATCGTGCTGCTGGTGAAGCCATCCGGTCTCTTCGGTCGAGCGAGCTGAAAATGGTCACGACAGTCGCTCCCGTCGCCACCGTAGGTCGCCGTTCCCGCGCCGGTCTCGTCCTGACGATCGTCCTCGTGGCGCTTGCGCTGATCGCGCCGCTGCTGGTGTATCCGGTCTTCCTGATGAAGGCGCTCTGCTTTGCGCTCTTCGCCTGCGCCTTCAACCTGGTCGCCGGCTACGGCGGGCTGCTGTCCTTCGGCCATGCCGCTTTCTTCGGCAGCGCCGGCTATGTCACGGCGCATGCCGCCAAGGTCTGGGGCTTCCCGACCGAGTTGGCGATAGTCGTCGGCGTGCTGGCCGGCACGGTGCTCGGCGTCGTCTTCGGCTGGATCGCGATCCGCCGCCAGGGCATCTATTTCGCGATGGTGACGCTGGCGCTGTCGCAGATGATCTATTTCTACGCCCTGCAGGTGCCCTTCACGCATGGCGAGGACGGCATTCAGGCGGTGCCGCGCGGCCATCTTTTCGGCTTCATTGACCTCAACCAGACGATGACGATGTACTACGTCGTCCTCGCGATCTTCCTGATCGGCTTCGCGATCATCTTTCGCACGATCCACTCGCCCTTCGGGCAGGTGTTGAAGGCGATCCGCGAGAACGAGCCGCGGGCGATCTCGCTGGGCTATCGCACCGAGCGCTACAAGCTCGTCGCCTTCATCCTCTCGGCGGCGCTGTCGAGCCTCGCCGGCAGCACCAAATCGATCGTCTTCCAGCTTGCCTCGCTGACCGACGTCCACTGGTCGACCTCGGGCGAGGTGGTGCTGATGTCGCTGATCGGCGGCCTGGGGACGGTGCTGGGGCCGGTGGTCGGCGCCGTGGTGCTGACGACGATGGAGAACTACCTCGCGCAGTTCGGCTCGTGGGTGACGGTGATCCAGGGCGTCATCTTCGTCCTCTGCGTCCTGACGCTGCGCAGCGGCATCGTCGGCGCCATCGAGGACGTGCTGCGGCGTCGCAGCCGCCGCAAGGCCGCGCCCGGCGTCTAACTCTGCCAGCGCAGGCGGCGCGGCTTCACCGGGTTGACGAAGTCGCGGTGCTCGGCGCGGGCCCTCGCGTATTCCTGCTTCAGGCGATAGTACCAGCGTGCCTGAGTGTCGGCGTCGCTGATCAGCAGCAGCTGCGGCGCATGGCGGAGGCCGATCTGCTGCTTGGCGACGACATCGCGGTCCTGGTGCAGGAACGCGCGGACGAAGAGGCGGAGCAAGGGACGCAGCGGGTTGAGCCACGGCATCGTCCAGTAGATCGCGTGGTTGACCTCGGTCGCGCCGTCGTCGAGCGGCGTCACCGCCGTCAGGTTGCAGAGGATGTGCCGTCCGGCGGTGATCTGCTCGATCCGGACGCCGGGCAGGCGGAAGGCGATCTCGGTCTCCGGCGTGCCGCCGAGAATCTTGTAGGCTTTCGAGTTCTTCGAGGGGCGATGCCGCACCATCGTGAAGCCCCAGGGCGAGGGCGCGAACTCCTTCTCCTTCTGGTGGATCGAGCGCCGCGACCGCCACCACCACGAGCGGTGGACGAAGGGTCCGTGCGCCGGGTCCATCAGCCCGACGACCGCGTGGTCGATGTCGCCTTCGAAGCGGACCGTCTCGACGAGCGAATAGGTTCGGTCGCCGATCCCGGCCACCACGGGGATCTCGGGCGCGCGCGCTGGGTCGGTCCCGAAATAGAGCCAGATATTGCCCTGGACCTCGCGCGCCGGGTATGTGGCGACGCGGATCTTCTCGCTGTCGAGCTTCTGGCCGGGGACCAGCGAGGGGATCGCGGTGCAGCGCCCGTCGCCGGCGAAGCGCCACCCGTGGTAGCAGCATTCGACCTCCTTGCCGTCGAAGCTGCCGCAGGACAGCGGAATGCCGCGGTGCGGGCAGATGTCGCGCAGCGCGAAGACGGCGCCGGCGGCGTCACGGCACAGCAGCACCGGCTCGCCGAGCAGCGTTTTCGCCAGCATGGTGCCGCGCTTCAGCCGGTGGCCCGGCAGCGCGTAGTACCAGGCCTCGCGCAAGGGCGCCGCGCCGTTCTCCTCCACCGATCGTCTCCCTGTCGTTCCGCTCGACACTAGACCGCCGTCCTCGTACCCGGCAATCCGCATTGCAACTGCGAGACGCAGTTGCGAACGAATTGACAGCGCCAAGGGTTAGTTAATACAAGTGGCGGAGGGTTCACGGCTGAACGACACCTCAGCTTGTGCTTTGCGGTGCAACATCGCGACCGTCATGCCAGAGGCTCGATCGCTGGCGACACAGCATGCAAAGGCGGACTTCATGGATGACGTACGCAACTTCCGGGACGAGACGGTCGGGTACTGCATCGAGGACATGTCGGTCGGGATGACGGCGCGCTATGCGCGGACCGTGACGGAGGCGGATATCGTGCTCTTCGCCGGCGTCTCGGGCGACCACAACCCGATCCACATGAACGAGGTCTACGCGGCCAGCACGATGTTCAAGGGCCGCATCGCCCACGGCTTCCTCTCGGCGAGCCTGATCTCGACGACGATCGGCAACCGCCTCCCCGGGCCCGGCGCGATCTATCTCAGCCAGAATCTGCGTTTCCTGGCGCCGGTGCGGGTCGGCGACACGGTCGAGGCGCGGGTGACGGTGACCGAGGTCTTTCCGGCGAAGAAACGCGTCGCGCTCAAGACGATCTGTTTCGTCGGCGACAAGCAGGTAGTGGACGGCGACGCGCTGGTGATGGTCCCGACCCGCGGCTGAGCCGCGCCGCTTCGCCGCAAGGCGCGCTTATCCCTGTTCAGCCCGCCGCCGCCGTCCTATTTTTGTCGCCCGTCCGGCGTCTCGCCGGTGAACCGTCGTTTGCGACAAACATTCGGTCCATGAAGGTCTTCCGCAATCACCATCATCTTCCCGAGACGGCGCGCGGCGCGGTGGTCGCGCTCGGCAATTTCGACGGCATCCACCGCGGCCATCAAGCGGTCATCGGACGCGCCGCGGCTGAAGCGAGCGCCGCCGGCGCCAAGCTCGGGCTGCTGACCTTCGAGCCGCATCCCCGCAGCGTCTTCCGGCCGGCCGACCCGCCCTTTCGCCTGACGCCGTTCCGCAGCAAGGCGATCCTGCTCTGCGGGCTCGGCGTCGACCTGTTGTTCAACCTGCGGTTCAACAAGGCGCTCGCCGCCCGCAGCGCCGAGGATTTCGTCCGCGACATCCTGGTCGACGGGCTGGGGATCCGCAGCGCCGTGGTCGGCTATGATTTCGTCTTCGGCAACGGCCGCCGCGGCACCGCGGCGCTGCTTGCCGAGATGGGTGCCAAGCTCGGCTTCGCGGTCGAGGTCGTCGCGCCGGCGGGGCAGGGCGAGGAGGTCTATTCCTCGACGCGGATCCGGACGCTGCTGCAGTCCGGGGCGCCGCGCGAGGCGGCGGCGCTGCTCGGCCGCGAGTGGCAGATCCATGGCCGCGTCGAGCACGGCGACGAGCGCGGCCGCACCATCGGGTTCCCGACGGCGAACCTCACCCTCGCCGATTACCTGCGGCCCGCGGCGGGGGTCTATGCCGTGCGTGCCGGCTTCGACCGTCCCGGCGCCGACCCCGGCGCCACTTGGTACGACGGCGTCGCGAATTTCGGGACTCGCCCGACCTTCGCCGGCACCGATTTGCGGCTCGAGGTGCATCTCTTCGATTTCGCCGGCGACCTCTACGGCCGCCATCTCCGCGTCGCCCTCGTCGACTACATCCGGCCGGAGCGTAAATTCGCCGGCCTCGACGACCTCAAGGCGCAGATCGCGAAGGATGCGATCCAGGCCCGGGCGATATTGGCTAAAAAATAGGCATAGACTAGATCTTGGGGCCGCCGTCTGTAAGAACAGGCGATTTACAGGCGGTCGACCTAGATTTCGCGGTCTTCTAAATGGTGGGCGCGCGCGATCCCGGGGTCGGAATTTTGCTCACGATGAGAAAGAACAAAACAGGATCATAAGTAGCATTTGGGCGGCGGCATTGCAAGCGCCTCGAGCCGTCACGTCCAGTCGCCGCCCAGCGCCTTGTAGATCGCGACGACGTCGGTGTTGATGCTGGTTTCGGCGACGCTCAGCGCATCCTCGGCAATCAGCTGCGTCCGCTGCGCGTCGAGCAGCACCAGGAAGTCGACGGTGCCTTC
>JAQGID010000037.1 GCA_028291405.1 Rhodospirillales bacterium
CCATGACCATCATGCCATAGGCCTCGGCGTAGAACCGTCCGATAAGATCGGTTCCCACCTTGGAGATCGCGTAAGGCGATGCCGGGTGAAAACTGCACTCCTCGTCGATCGGCAGCTTTTCCTTCGGGACGCGGCCGAACACCTCGGAGGAGGAGCAGACGTGGATCACGGCGTTCGGAGCATGGCGCCGGAGCGCGTCGAGAACGCGCTGGGTCCCCTGGACATTGGTATCGAGCGTGTCGAGCGGCGCATCGAAGCTGGTGCGTGGGAAACTCTGCGCAGCGAGGTGGAAGACATAGTCCGGGCGCGACTTCTCGACCACGTCGTTGATCGACAGCGTGTCGCGCAGATCGCCATAGGCGAGGAAGACGCGCTCGCTCCGATTGATGCGCGGCACGAGCGCTTCGATGTTGTCGAGTGGGCTGCGCCAACGGCACATGCCCCAGACGTCCCAATCCGTGTGCTCGATGAGGTATTCGGCGAGATGCGACCCCACCATTCCCGTGATGCCGGTGATCAGCGCGCGGGTCATGAGCCGATCCGTCTCAGCCGAGACCGCGAGTGATCATGAACTTGGAAATCTCGCCGCAGACGTAGTCGCGTGCCGCCCCGTCGACAGCCTGATGATTGGCGAAGGACATGCCGCGCCGCATGACGCGCGTCGAGTGCTTCAGGTCCCCCACGACGCGATGCTCATAGAGCTTCATTACGGGCTGCAGCGCGACGTTGCCGCAGATGATCGGCCGGGTTTCGATCTTCGCCGCATTCAAGTGGCGACTGAGATCGGCGGTGGTGAACGGCGCACTATCCTTGAGGGTGATCGGGAACCCGAAGCACGAGCTCCGCGCGCCCGGCGTCTCCTGTTGGAAATCGATGAGATCCGACCACCGCGACAGCGACTGCTGAAAGCCGGCGGTATTGGCGCGCCGCGCATCGACGTACGAGCGCAGCTTGGGCAGCTGGACCGAGCCGAAGACGCCCTGGAGTTCGGTCGCGCGCAGATTGTAGCCGAGGTTCACGAAGAGGAAGCGCGGGTCGACGTCGCCGTTTTCCGCAAGGTAGGGTTCCGGCTTTTCGACCTCGCGTAGCCAGCCGTGCGCCCGCAGGATGCGCATCATCTCGGCAAGCTCGAGATCGTCGGTGACGCAGATCCCGCCTTCGAGCGTCGTCATGTGATGCGAGAAATAGAAGCTGAAAGTGCCGATGCTGCCGAACTTCCCGACCGGCCTGCCGTCATACCAGGCGTCGAGCGCCTCGCAGCAATCCTCGATCAGGACGAGCTCGTGCCGACGACAAATGTCGGTGATCGCCGCCATGTCGCAGACGTTACCGTAGACATGCACGAGCATCACGCCGCGCGTCTTCGGACCGATCGCGCGCTCGATCTCGTTCGGATCGATGTTCAAGGTGACGGGGTCGATGTCGACGATGACGGGCACGAGGCCGTACTGGATTAGCGGCGCGATCGTCGTCGACCACGACAGCGCCGGCACGATGACCTCGTCGCCGGGGCGGAGATGCCCGCGGGTCTTGATGTTGCTCAGCGCGGCAATGGCGAGCAGATTGGCCGACGAGCCGGAATTGTTCATGACGCCGTGGCGGAAACCGAACTTGTCCGCGAACTCGCGCTCGAAACTCTTGACCTTCGGACCCATGGTGACCCGCGTGCTGAGCAGCACCTCGACCGCGGCGTTGATCTCCTCCGCGCCGAAGGTCGGCTCGTGCAGCCGCACGATGGGATCGTTCGGCTTGAACCCGAAATCGTGGAATGCCTCGCAATAGGCGGCAACGCTTCGCTTGACGTCGTTCAACAGCTTTTCGCGATCGGACATGTCGGTTCCTGAGGGTCGCTGGAGTTAGAACGGTCCTTTGAATTCGGCAATCTCGCGTGCCTCCCCGCCTTCCGGGATCCACCCGTCCTTGCCGGTGATCATCGTATGGGCGGCTGCCGCGATCGTGCGGGCATTCGGATAGTAGAGATCTTCGAGCGGCTTCGTCGTCGGGCAGGGCGTCGGCGCGAAACCCATCCGCCTCACCCGCGGAAGACGCCGCTCCTGCAGTTGCTCGACGACCTGCGCCACGATCTCGGCGCCGGCGCCGGCCATGATCCAGCCATTGTCGACGACCAGGAGTCGTCCGGTCCGCTCGACCGAGGCGGCGATGGTCGCGATATCGAGCGGTGCGAGGCTCACCGGATCGATGATCTCCGCCGACAGCCCGATCGCGGCGAGATGGTGGTGCGCCCGCACCGCCTCGACGACCATGTGGGAGATCGCGACGATCGTCACATCGTCGCCCTGCGCCAGGATGCGCGCCTTGCCGAACGGCACGACATAATCGTCCTCGGGGACGATGCCGCGCAAATTGTAGAGCATCCGGTGCTCCATGAAGATCACCGGATTGTTGTCGCGGATGGCAGCGAGCATGCAGCCCTTGGCGTCATATGGCGTCGTCGGCGCGACGACGCGGATGCCGGGAATATGCATGAAATAGGAATGCAGCGCCTGGCTGTGCTGGGCGCCTTGCCCCCAACTGCGGCCGATGATCGCCCGCACCACCATGGGGACGGCAGAGGTGCCGCCAAACATGTAGCTCGTCTTGGCTGCCAAATTGACCAGCTGATTCATGCACAGCAGGAGAAAATCCATCCGCTGGTGGACATGGATCGGGCGCATGCCGGCCAGCGCCGCACCGATCGCGACGCCGGTCATCGCGTCTTCCGAGAGTGGCGTGTCAAAATTGCGGTCGGCGCCGAACCGGCGATGGAGATCCTGCGTGGTGCCGTACATCCCCTTGGGATCGTCGACGCCGAGCCCGAAGACAAACACATCGGGATCGCGCTCCATCTCCTGAGCCGTCGCTTCGTAAAGCGCCTCGCCGTACGACAGCTCGCGCTGCGCCTCAAGGCTGGAAGACATGCTGGTACAATTCCTCGTCGCGGGGAAATTCGCGGGCTTCCGCAAAGGCAAAGGCGTCCTCGATCTCGTCATCGACGGATGCATCGATCGACGCCCGGCGGTCGGGATCGAGCATCGCGCCGATCCGCACAATCTCGTCGCGCTCGACCCAGGAATCGCCTTCGGCCCGGCTGCGATAGCCGAGGTGCCAATCTTCGCCGGGCCCGACATGCTCACGCCAGCGATACGTCTCGACCTCGAGGAAGCGCGGCCCGCCACCGAGGCGGATCGAGTCGACGGCGCGTTTTGCCGCCCCCGCTGTCGCCAGCACGTCGTTGCCCGGAATGCGCTCGGCCGGAATGCCATGGGCCTCGGCCCGCTCGCAATAGTTCGGCTTGGGGGTCCGAACGTGGATCGGGGTATGGATGGCGTAGAGATTGTTCTCGCAGACGAAAAGGACGGGGGCGTTCTTCAGCGCCGCGAAATTGAGACTCTCCGGGAAGACCCCTTCCTCGACGGCGCCGTCGCCGAAGAACACGGCAACGACGGTGTCGCGCTTCCTGGTGCGTTCCGCCCAGGCGTAGCCGACGGCATGCGGAATGCTGGTGGCGACGACGGCGGACGTACCCATCATTCCGACAGAGCGGTCGCCGAGATGCATCGATCCCGCCTTGCCCCGACCGCAGCCTGTCACCTTGCCATAGAGCTCGGCGACCATGCCGCGCAGGTCGCCGCCCTTGGCGAGGTACAGCGCGTGGCCGCGATAGGTGCCGAAGACGACATCCTGCGGGGCAAGGGCCTCGCAGACGCCGACCGACGGAGGCTCCTGACCGATCGATAAATGCACCGGGCTCTTGATCTTGTCGGTGTGATAGATCGCCGCGACGCGCTCTTCGACACGTCTGATCCGCAGCATCGAGCGATACAGGTGCGCAAGCCTTTCAGGCGAAGCGTCGGTCAGCATGCCGACATCGGTCCGTTCCCCATCTGTAATCGATCAGCCATCCTTCGAATGGAAATGCACCGATCGGATATTGTAGAACTACTAAGTTTCGGTGCGCCTGAAAAGCACGAATAAGGATCGCATCAAGCTAGATCAACATACTAGCGTGATATTCGTTCGGAAGTGTGTTTCCTCAATCTGCCGTGGAGCGGCAACCCTGGTATGGTGGAGATTTCGATTGGCCCAGGCACCGTTCACAGGCATGCTCGCATGGCGTGGATGCTGCATGGAGCTTCTTTCGATCGATGGATCGTGCCGAGACTGATCGCTTCCACAGGACAGAGCGGCGACGCGCATGCGGAAATGTCCGATTCGACGTGTTTT
>JAQGID010000119.1 GCA_028291405.1 Rhodospirillales bacterium
GTTCGAAACGCTTTGGCGGCAGTGGCGCGCATTGCGGGAGGTCCTCGATGCCTGCTCAGACGACCAGTTGGAGGCGGCGGAGGAACGCCTCGCCATCGCGACGGATACGCTGATGCGTGTCCCGGCGAACGGGATCGATGCCGTCGCGACGAAGCTCTCCGTCCTCTTGGATCTGGCGGCGATCGAAGTTGGGGATGCCGGCGGATTTCCCTGGCCGCAGATCCGGATCGTGCTCGCCGATCTCCGCCGCCTCGCCGGGAGCGCCGATCAGTCTCCTTGAGCATTGGACCCGCTGATTCCCTGCTCCCGTCTGACGATTCGCCAAGCCCAACAAAGTAACGCGCCAAGCCGAGGAAGGACTGGCTTCCCGTCGCGAAGAGAGCGTGTGTGGGGTGTCGGCGGCAGCGTGCCGCCTCAGAGCAGGAGACCTCACATGCCGATCTATCAGCTTCGCGGAACGACCGTGACCGCCCATGCCCGCGTGCCCTCCGAGATCGCGGACGATGCCACAATCCTCGAATCCCGTGACCAGCTTGCCAACGCCAACCTGCCGATGGCCGACCTCGTCCGGATCTGGAATAGCCTGCCGGGCGTCACGCCAGTCACGAAGTTCAAGGATCGCAAGATCGGCGTCCAGCGCCTCTGGGCCGCCTTCGAACGGCTCTCTCCGGCAGAGCTGCCGGTCGCCGAAAAGGAGCCTGCAGATGACTCCGCTGGCGACGCGCCGCGGATCTCGAAGCAGGATCAGGTCATCACCATGCTGCGCGCCGAAGGCGGCACGACCCTCGACCAGATCATGGCCGCGACGGGCTGGCAGCGCCATACCGTGCGCGGCCTGATCTCCGGTGCCCTGAAGAAGAAGCGCGGCCTCGCGGTGCTTTCGGAGAAGGCGCCCGATGGTGCCCGGCTCTACCGCATCGCCGAGGGCGCAACCATCGCTGGCGAGGACAACTGAGATGGCGAAGGCGCGTGCGCAGCCGGTGCTCGACCTCGCCGCCTTGGCCGATCAGCCGAATGCCGAGCTGCGCCTCGCCTGGCGGCGCCTCCATCGCTGCGACGCGCCGGTGCGGCTCAGCCGCGACCTGCTGTTGCGCGCCGTCGCCTACCGGCTTCAGGAGGACGCGATCGGCGGGCTGAGCGCGGCCGTGAAACGACGACTGCGGGCCCTGGCGCAGAGCATCGATCAGGACGGCGCTGCTGACGGCGGCGCCGCCCTGGAGTCCGGCGCCCGCCTCGTGCGCGGCTGGCGCGGCCGGACTCACGTCGTGACCGTGATCGACGACGGCTTCGATTACGAGGGGGAGCGCTATGCCTCGCTTAGTGAGATCGCCCGGCAGATCACCGGGGCGCGTTGGTCGGGTCCGCGCTTCTTCGGCCTGACCAAGCGTCCCGACGCTCGGGCGGCATCGTGAAGGCGCTGCGCGGCCGCACGCTGCGCTGCGCCATCTACACCCGCAAGTCCTCCGAGGAGGGGCTGGAGCAGGACTTCAACTCGCTGCATGCCCAGCGCGAAGCCTGCGAGGCCTATATCAAGAGCCAGCGCCACGAAGGCTGGGTCGCCCTGCCCGAGGCCTATGATGATGGCGGCATCTCCGGCGGCACGATGGCGCGCCCCGCCCTGCAGCAGTTGCTGGCCGAGATCACCGCCGGCCGGATCGACGTGGTCGTCGTCTATAAGGTCGACCGTCTCACCCGCTCGCTCGCCGACTTCGCGAAAATCGTCGAGATCTTCGATGCGAGAGGCGTCTCGTTCGTCTCGGTGACGCAGCAGTTCAACACGACCAGCTCGATGGGGCGGCTGACCCTCAACGTCCTCCTCTCCTTCGCCCAGTTCGAGCGCGAGGTCACCGGCGAGCGCATCCGCGACAAGATCGCCGCCTCGAAGAAGAAGGGCATGTGGATGGGCGGCATCCCGCCGCTAGGCTATACGGCCAAGGACCACAAGCTCAGCATCGTCGATGATGAGGCGACGACGGTCCGGCATATCTTCGCCCGCTACGTCGCCTTGGGCTCGGTCCGGCTCCTCAAGGCGGAGCTCGATGTGCACGGCATCGTCAGCAAGAAGGTAACCAGCGCCAGCGGGCGGCAGCGCGGCGGCGTCCCGATCGGCCGCGGCGCTCTCTATGCGCTGCTGCGCAACCGCATCTATATCGGCGAGATCGTGCACAAGGAGCAGCATTTTCCCGGTGAACACGCGTCGATCGTCGATCGCGACCTCTGGCAGAAGGCGCAGACGCTTCTCGACGGCAACACCGTCGACCGGGCCGATCCGGGGACCAGGATCCCGAGTCTCCTCGCCGGGGTCATCTTCGATTCCAATGGCGATCGCCTGACCCCGACGCATGCCGTGAAGAAGGGCAAGCGCTACCGCTACTATGTCTCGCGGCCGCTCCTCACCCAGCAACGGGAGGACGGCCGGGGCTATCGCGTTCCCGCTGCCGAGATCGAGGAGCTGATCACCGAGCGGGTCTGCCGCCTCCTCGCCGATCCGGCGGCAATGTTCGAGGCGATCCGAGCGGGCCAGCACGACGCCGCCGCGCAGAAGCGGATCATCGAGCGGGGCCGCGACCTCGCCGAGACATGGCCGAATCTCCTGCCGGCGCGCAGCCGGCACATCCTGACCACGCTCCTCCGCCGCATCGAGGTCCATCCCGATCGCGTCGAGATCCAGATTCTCCCGTCACAGCTCCCGGCGCTGTTGATCGGGCCGCCCGTCGAGCTTCGTCGCGCCGCGGAGATCGCCGATCCGGAAGGGCCGCTCGATCTCTGCGTCCCGGCGCAGCTGAAGCGCGCGGGCATGGAAGTGAGAATGCTGATCCAGGGACCGCATCGGGCCAAGGCCGCGCCCGATCAGAGCCTCATCCGCCTGATCGTCAAGGCGCATGCCCTGCGCGAGAAGCTGCTCCAGGCCGGCGATGCGAGGATCGGGGCGATCGCCGAAGGCGAGGGACTCAGCGGCTCATATTTCGCGCGGCTCCTGCGGCTCAGCTACCTGTCGCCGGAAATCACCAGCGCCATCCTCGATGGGCGTCAGCCGGCGACGCTCAACGCCAGAAAGCTGATGACCGACTGGGACATGCCGATAGACTGGTCTTCACAACGAGAGGCACTAGGATTCCGCTGAAACTCCAGTCGTTATCACCCAATAATCGCGATAATCGTCGCAATGCCGCACCTTTATAATGCTCACCGGATCAGGTGCTGCT
>JAQGID010000137.1 GCA_028291405.1 Rhodospirillales bacterium
TTCCAGTCGATCAACCCAGGCTTCGACCCGACTGCGGCGGCAGGCGAGCGAACCGAGATATCGTCCGCACACAGCTTCGCTCAAAGGAGTGGGGTCCGCTTATCGCGTTGATCACCACGAAGCAGTCTGTCTGCTTCCGGCCCGTCCCTTCCGTTTTGCGCCGACACCCGTCATTTATTGTAATTTAGCGGCACCTCCAAGCGGACATCGCAACCCTGGGGCAGCGTCAGGCTCGAACGTCCCAGACCGCTCGCGCCAGCGTCGTCAGTTGGGCCTGCCGCTTTTCGACATCCGCGGGTGTCCACACGCCAAAGCATTCGAGATTCGAAACCGCCGCGCGGCCGTAGCTGATGTCGAGATAGTCCGAGGGGAGCCCGTTTGCGGAGCGCACCGGGTGCGCTGCGACCTTGTATTCGGTGGGCCTATGGCCCGAACCATGATGCAGACATCCGCATCGACAACCTGGGTCCGGGGCGGCGGGTCCCTATCTGGAAAACGGTACCGGGACCACGTCATGGATCGGGCTGCCGCCACCTCGGACTTGTTAGGACATGCGAGGCCATTCCCGCGCCCGCTCCATGCCCGGAACTACGCCGCGACCGGCCTTACAGCGACCCCTTCAGGAACTTCGCCGGTTTTGGCCATGCGCCAGAGAGCGATCAAGAGCTTGCGTGCCAGCGCAACGATCATGGCCATCCGCGTGCGGCCGCGTGCGTCGACGGTTCTCGCGCGATACCAGCGCACTAGAGCGCTCTCCTTCTGGAACACAAGAAAGCGCCAAGCCAATTGAACCATGCCGCGGCGCACCCGGGCATTGCCGGCGCGAGACAATCCGCGCTCGCGACGCCGCGCCCCGCTCTCGTCCGGAGATCCGGTCAACCCTGCATAGCTTGCAACGGCACGCCGGTCGCGAAGATTACGCAGCAGAATCTCATGGGTGAGCATATCCGCCGTCTCAACTCCGACCCCGACGATCCGAGTTAGTGTGCGCACCATGTTGGCAGCCGCATCGGCAGGCGCTTCATCAATCCTCGCCTGACGCTCTTGCTCGATCTGGGCGATCTGCTCCTCGATAAAGCCCAGTCGAGCCATGTCACGCCGCAGTTCCGCCAGGCTTCGGGCCGGGAGCTCCGAGCCTTCAGGCGAACGCAATGCTGCGAGCCGATCAGTTTTGGCCCGACGACGATCACGAGATACAGCGATACTACTCGCGTGCATCACATGAGCTTCGATGCCGCGAGCCCGCGCGCACCGGGCCAGCCAAAAACCGTCCCGTCCCGCCTCGTAGGCAAGCACCACTCGCTTGATGGTGCGGCCGCTGCTTGCCGCCGCCACGCGCCAGCGTTCGACCAAGGAGAATAGGGCGAGCTCGTCTGGGATCAGTTTTTTCAGCGGCCGGCGCTCGACGCCGGGCAGCAACCCAGCCACAAGCCAACTCGAAAGGCTCATTTCGACGACAACAACAAGTGTCTCTGCAGGATCAAAGACGCTGGTAGATCGGCCGATCGCGACATCTCGCAGCATGGGGCATCTCCAGTGTTCTCGAAGGAGCACCAGCTTGCCACCGCCGGTGCCTGCCCATAGCATCTGGAAACCATCGCACCGCTCGGCGATGATCAGACCATCAAGCTGCCGATCGAGGCCGCCTGACACGGCGACAAAAGCCGCCGAGGAGCACCGCTCCTACACCAACAGCTGGGACACGATCGGGGCGCTCGCTCACCAGGTGAATAATGGCTAGTTGCGGCGTTATGGAGCACGTGCTGCGTCACCCCGGGGGATTGTGTGCTTGAGAACCGTTTACCGTGAAAGGCCGGGCTGCTCTGGTTCGAACTGGCTCACGGCGTAAGCAGGTCCGCAGCGCAAGTGTGGCCGTTCCTTCGATCAACCGATCAATGGCATTCGGAAGGTAAAGCGGGTTTCCGCTCGGGTCGAAGCGACGACCAGCGTCCCGCCATGGGCCTTAGCAATTTCGTGGGAAATATACAAACCTAGCCCCAAGCCTTCGAGTCCGGGGCGATGTTCCCGGCGGGTGAACGGCTGGAAGATGCTCTCCAGCACCTTTGCTGGGATCGGGTCACCCGAATTGGCTACTGAAAGCTCAAAGAAGCCCCCTTGGGTGTTCGCGCTCAACCTAACGGGCTCGTCCGGTGCTCCATGGGTCAGGGCATTGCCAATCAAGTTTGAGGCGAGTTGTCCGACACGACGGCAATCACAGTCGACGGCAGAGGTTAGTGCAAAATAGGCTTCAATCCTCCGGTCCGGCATAGCGGTCTGCAACTCAGCAACGACGTGCCGCAACACCATCTCAAGAGACCCGTCATTGGTTCGGTCCAGTGACAGACCCCCGCCGAGGCGACCGCGCGCGAAATCCATTACGTTGTCGATCAGCCCGGTCATGCGCGCGACGCTGCGCTGAATCGTGTTGATGATGCTCAGGGTTTTTTGGTTCGGTGTCCTAAGCACCAGTAACTCCATGCCGGCGCTGATGGCTGCCAGGGGATTGCGCAAATCGTGACCCAGGACCGCTATGAATTGCTCGCGAAGCGCCGACGTTGCGCGCTCGTCGAGCAAGCTTGCTTGCACGGCGGCGTTTAGCTCTTGAAGTTTCTTTTGAGCCAATTCGGCCGCGGCGCGCGCCTCTACGAGTTCGCGCTCATAGCGGCGCCGGTCAGTCGCGTTGAACACTGTGAGACGGGTAAATAAATGCCGGCCCTCGGCGTCGCGTCGCTCGGCGGCATTGACGAATACCGGCAAGCGCTCTCCCTGCCGTGTCACGAAGTCGAGGGCGACCTCGTTGAAGAAGCCCTGCATTCGAAGCAGCGGCGCGAAATGCGTTTCATAAAATATGCGTCCAGCGACATTCAGCAGGTCGTGCAGGCGCTTGCCGATTAGCTGCTCCTGTGAGAATCCGACCCATGTTGCGAACGTAGCGTTAACCTTAAAAATGCGGCCATCGGTTTGGATGGAAAAATAGCCACACGGCGCATTCTCATAGAGTTCCTCTAAATTCTCGGTCGGCTGTCCGGCGGCCATGTCTGCGCGGTTCTCA
>JAQGID010000152.1 GCA_028291405.1 Rhodospirillales bacterium
GAAGCCCCGCTGGGCGGCGCCCATCCTCTCCCGCGTCGCCGACCTGGTGTTCCGACCGGTCGAGCCGGGCGAGCATCTCCCACATCTCCGAGGACGGTTCCTCCTCGTCGGCGGCCGGGACGACGCCTTCGTCCCGGAAGCCGCCGCGCGGCGGATGCGCGATCTCGCGCCCGAGCCGAAAACCATCGTCCTTCTCGGGGGCGGTCACATGGGCGTCGGCGCGGACCGGCAGGCGCTGCTCGCCGAGATCGTCGCCCTGACGACGCGCTGGCTGGTCGATGAGACGGCGGTGAATCCGCCTGCGTAGTAACGGCGTTGTCACAACAATGGTCTGATTACCGTCGCGCACCTGCGACGGCGGATCCTCAGGTTAGCGGACCTGCGTTCCAGCTAACATCTCGCGGGCCTGACTCAAGGCCTGGACTTCCGCCTCCGCCCGAGTGGCTGCCTCGCCCCGCGCGAGGCGCGTTCCGGGGCTGACATTGTCCACCTCGCAGTAATACCGGACCCCTAGCTTGTACGAGATCACCCCGACCTCCCAGTTGCCGAGGCGCTCCTTCCGTCGCTGATAGCCATCCGCGCGCAGCCAGACCCTGCTCGCATAACGGGCTGCGTTCTCGGCAAGACCCGCTTGCGACCAGTGATGGGCGAGAATTTCGGGATGCAGTTCCACCATTTCCGGAAAACGATCTTCCAGCACTTTAGCAATCCGCGCGTGCAACTCCTGACGTCGGCTCCGCAGCCACGTCGCAGACGCCGCGTCCTGGATCAGGGCATGCTTGAAGGTGTAGGTCGCGCTCGGTGGCGTGCCGCGACAGAAAACCAACTCGGCAAGGATGAGGCGCGCCAGCGCCTCTCGCAAGGCGCTTTCCGGTAAGGGGACCACGGCGGCCAACAACTCGTATGAGAACTCGCGGCCAATCGCTGCGCCGATTTGTGCGACCTCCCGGATCGGCCCCAGCCGGTCGAGCCGTGCCATCAACGAGGCATGCAGCGTCTTGGGGATCGCGAGTGGCGGCAGCGATCCGGTCAAGACATATCGGTCGCCCGCATCCGCCAGCAGACCGCTTTCCAACACCGTCTTGGTCAGTTCCTCCACGAACAACGGCACGCCATCGGCGTGGGCGGTGATTTGATCGAAGACTGCCGACGGCAGCTTCTTGTTACCAGTGACGCAGTTCACCAGGGTGGCTCCGTCTCGGCGGCCGAGACGGTTGAGCGCCAATGTCGTCACGTGTGCATCGCCGGACCACGGCGACGCGAACTCCGGTCGACAGGTGATGATAAGCAACAGCGGCCAGGACGGAACCCGGTCCACCGTCAACTCGAGCAGCTCCAAAGAAATCGGATCGATCCAATGCACGTCCTCAAACACCATCAGCACCGATCGATGCGCCGCCAGCCCGGCCAATTGCGTTAGGAGTGCCTCGAATGTTTTCTCCTTACGCGCCTGGGGATTGAGGTTCAGCAGCGGGTAGCGATCGCCGCCGATCGACAGCAGGTCCGCCAATAGCGCGGCGGCTTGCTTCATGTCCTTTGTCGACGGGGCGAGGAGCGCCTCGAGCTTGTCGAGCCTGCGCTCAGCGTTGTCGTCCCGCTCGAACCCAGCGGCGCGCTCCAAGTGGCCGACGATGGGATGAAGGGCGGTGTCCTGGTGATGAGGCGAGCAGAAATAGCGCAGCTGAAGGTGAGGTTCGCCGCTCAGCCGTTCTTCCATCGCCTGGGTCACGCGCGACTTCCCGATGCCCGGTTCACCGGACAGCAGCACGACCCGGCCTTCGCCCTCTTTGGCCTGCCGCCAACGTCGCATCAGGAGATCGAGTTCTTCGTCGCGGCCGATCAGCGGCGTGCCGGCGCTGGCGGCGCGCAACGCCTCGAAACGGCTTTCGACAGCGCTCGGGCCGAGCACCTGCCATGCCCGCGCAGGGTCGGCAAAGCCTTTGAGTGTCACAGGGCCGAGGTCGCGGTACTCGAACAACCCGCCGATCAAGCGCCAGGTATCGGCGGCGATCACCACGGTGTTCGGGTCCGCCAAACTCTGCATCCGCGCCGCCAAGTTCGGCGTTTCGCCTACCACCGTTTCCTCCTGCGCCGCGCCGCTGCCAATGAGATCGCCGACCACGACTAGGCCCGTTGCAATGCCGACCCGTAGTTGCAGCTTCAGCTCGCCAGGGAGCGAGGTTGAGCCGATGGCTTCGATAAACGCCAAGCCGGCACGGACAGCTCGCTCTGCATCGTCCTCATGAGCGTGCGGATAACCAAAGTAGACGAGCACGCCGTCACCCATGTATTTGGCGACGAAACCGTCGAATCGCGCGACGACATTGGCGCAGCAATCGTGATAGGCGCGCATCATGTCGCGCATGTCTTCAGGGTCCAGCCGCGCCGAGAGCGCCGTCGAGCCGACGAGATCACAGAACAATACCGTGAGTTGCCGGCGCTCAGCGGATGCTCCGGCCGCCCTGACAAGCGGAGCCGGAAGCTTCGGCGTGACGGCCGTCGGGTCGCGGCTAGTCGCCGTCAGCCCCTTGCCGCACCCGGGACAGAACTTCGCGCCTTCCCGAATGGTCGCGCCGCAGGACGGACACCGGCCTGGGAGAGCCGCGCCGCACTCGTCGCAAAACTTGCTCCCCTCTCGAATGTCGGCCCGGCAGCTTGGGCACTCCATGCGCCGCTCCCCAGATCCGGCGAGCCATGCTCGGCCCGAGAGCTTAGCACCCCTGGGCCTGATCTTGCATCAGCGGTTCTGCCAGCGCGCACTTGCTCATCGT
>JAQGID010000168.1 GCA_028291405.1 Rhodospirillales bacterium
GTGCTGGCGCCCATCGCTGAACAGCCGGCACCGGCGAGCCTCAGGCAGCTCGAGCACGAATACTCGCTCGCAGCCGACCTTGATCCCGCGTGGGCGGCCCGGCCTCTAGCGCTCACGCGTCACGAAGGGCGGACGATCCTCGTATTGAGCGACCCTGGCGGCGAGCCCATGGATCGGATCCTTGGTCGGGGCCAGGGGCAACCGCTCGAGCTGACTCGCTGCTTGCGCATCGCCATTGGCTTGGCGACAGCAGTCGGCCAAGTCCATCGGCAGGGCCTGATCCATAAGGATATCAAGCCGGCGAACATGCTCGTCGACGATGTCGGCAACGTGTGGCTTACCCGATTCGGGATAGCGTCTCAGCTGCCGCACGAATTCCAGGCGCCCGCGCCGCCGGAGGTCATTGCCGGTACCCTCGCCTACATGGCGCCCGAGCAGACCGGCCGCATGAACCGCTCGATTGATGCCCGGAGCGATCTCTACTCTTTGGGCGTCACCTTATACCAGATGCTCACGGGCACTCTGCCATTTGCTGCCGCCGATCCCCTGGAATGGATTCACTGCCACGTTGCGCGCCAGCCGACACCGCCTAGCGAGCGCGCCGCGGTCCCCGAGCCGCTGTCGGCTCTCACCATGAAGCTCCTCGCCAAAAACGCCGAGGAGCGCTACCAGACCGCCACCGGCCTGGAAGCCGATCTTCGAGGGTGCCTGGCGAAATGGGAATCGCATGGTCGCATCGATGACTTCCCGCTGGGTGCGCACGACGCCTCGGATCGGTTGCTGATCCCTGAGAAGCTGTACGGGCGGGAGCACGAGATCGACGCCCTGCTCGCAGCCTTCGACCGCGTCGTGGCCCAGGGCACACCAGAAATCGTGCTCGTGTCCGGTTATTCCGGCGTCGGAAAATCCTCGGTCGTCAACGAGCTGCACAAGGCCCTCGTTCCGCCGCGTGGCCTCTTCGCGTCCGGCAAGTTCGACCAGTACAAGCGCGACATCCCGTACGCGACCGTGGCACAGGCCTTCCAGACGCTCGTCCGTCAGATCCTCGCCAAGAGCGAAGCCGAGGTGGGCCAGTGGCGTTGCGCCCTGACGGAGGCGGTAGAGCCGAACGGCCAGCTTATCGTCAGCCTTATCCCCGAGGTTGAGTTCGTCATCGGGAAACAACCGCCCGTTCCGGACCTGCCGCCGCTGGATGCGCAGAACCGCTTCAAAATGGTGCTCCGACGGTTCCTCGGCGTGTTCGCGCGGCCGGAGCACCCGCTCGCGTTATTCCTCGACGACCTGCAATGGCTCGACGCGGCAACTCTTGAACTGCTCGAGCACCTGATCACCGATCCGGACGTGAAGCACGTCCTGCTGGTCGGGGCCTACCGCGACAACGAGGTCAGTCCGTCTCACCCGCTCATGCGGACGCTGGGGGTAATCCGTAAGGCGGGAGCGAGGATGCAGGAGATCGTGCTGGCGCCCCTGGGGCTCGACGACATCGAGCGACTCGTGGTCGATTCCCTGCACTGCGATCGCCATTCCGCCCATCCTCTGGCACAGCTCTTGCGCGAGAAGACCGGCGGCAATCCGTTCTTTACGATCCAATTCCTCATGGCGCTGGCCGAGGAAGGGCTGCTCGCGTTCAACGCAGATGCGGGGGCCTGGGTGGCGAACTTGGCGCGTATCCGGGCCAAAGGTTACACCGACAACGTGGTCGATTTCATGGTCGGGAAGCTGAAGCGGTTGTCCGATACGACGCAGGAAGCCCTCAAGCAACTCGCCTGTCTCGGAAACGTGGCCGAAATCGCCACCCTGACCCTAGTTCGCGGCGTATCAGAAGAGGAGATCCACACGACACTCTGGGAGGCCGCCCGCACGGGGCTGATCCTTCGCCTGGACAGCTCCTACGCGTTCCTCCACGACCGCGTTCAGGAGGCGGCCTATGCGCTCATTGCTAAAGGCGAACGGGCGGTAGCACATCTTCGGATTGGCCGAGTGCTTGCGTCACGGACAGCGTCGGAGGAGCTCGAGGAGAAGATCTTCGAGATTGTGAACCAGCTCGATCGTGGTGCCGCGCTGATCCATTCGCGAAAAGAGCGTGAGCGGACTGCCAAGCTCAATCTAATCGCAGGGAAGCGCGCCAAGTCTTCAACGGCCTATGCCTCGGCGCTGAGTTATCTCGCCGCCGGCCGCGCACTTCTAGCGGAGGATAGCTGGGAGCGGCAATACGAGCTCACCTTTTCGATCGAGTACCACCGGGCGGATTGCGAACTGCTGACCGCCGATCTGGCGGCGGCGGAAGAACGGCTTAGCGTGCTATCACGCCGCGCCGCGAACCTCATCGACGTCGCCGCCGTGGCGTGCTTGCGCCTGACGCTGTACACGACCTTGGATCGGAGCGACCGCGGCGTGGAGGTATGCCTCGAATACCTCCGGAGGGGAGGTGTTCACTGGTCGCCGCATCCGACGAAAGACGAGGTCCGGCAGGAATATGAACATATTTGGCGACAGATCGGGAAGCGCTCCATCGAGGAACTCGTCGACCTGCCATTGATGAGCGTTCCCGAGTGCTGCGCGACTCTCGACGTTCTGACCGAGGTCGTGACGCCGGCATTGTTTACCGACGAGAACCTGCTCTCCCTCGTGATTTGCCGGATGGTCAATCTCAGCCTCCAGCATGGCAACAGCGACGGCTCGTGCTTCGCTTATGTCTGGCTTGGTATGATTCTCGGACCACACTTTGGCGATTACCGGGCTGGATTCCGATTCGGCAGGCTTGGCTACGATCTGGTGGAGAAGCGTGGACTGCATCGCTACCAAGCCCGTGCCTACATGTCCTTCGGGAATCTTGTTATGCCCTGGACGAGGCACATCCGAACCGGCCGGGATTTGGTGCGTCGCGCCTTCGACGCCGCAAATAAGATCGGCGACCTCACCTTTGCGGCTTACAGCTGCAACAACCTGAACACGAATCTTATCGCAGCCGGAGATCCGCTCGGCGACGCGCAACGCGAAGCCGAGAATGGACTCGACTTCGCGCGGAAGGCGCGGTTCGGTCTCGTTATCGACATTATCACCGCGCAGCTCGGGCTGATCCGGACTCTGCGCGGCCTGACGCCAGAATTCGGCTCCTTCAATGATGAAGGGTTCAACGAACGCCAGTTCGAAGATCATTTGCAGAGTGATCCACGTTTGGCGCTTCCTGAGTGCTGGTATTGGGTTCGCAAGCTGCAAGCCGGCATCTACGTGAGCGACTCC
>JAQGID010000170.1 GCA_028291405.1 Rhodospirillales bacterium
AGCGGGATGTCGGGGATGATCGTCAGCGTCGCGGCGAGGGTGACGAAACCGGCGCCGGTGACGCCCGACGCGCCCTTTGAAGTCAGCATCGCGATTACCAGGACCGTCATCTCCTGGCCGAAGGTGAGATGCGTATTCGTCGCCTGGGCGAGAAAGAGCGTTGCCAGGGTCATGTAGATGTTGGTGCCGTCGAGATTGAAGCTGTAGCCGGTCGGGATGACGAGGCCGACCACCGATTTCGAGGCGCCGAGCCGCTCCATCTTCTGGATCATGTGCGGCAGCACCGTCTCTGACGAGCTCGTCCCGAGGACGATCAGCAGCTCGTCCTTGATGTAGGCGATGAAGCGGAGGATCGAGAAGCCCGCGAAATGGGCGATGGCGCCCAGAATGACGAGCACGAAGAGAAGGCTGGCGAGATAGAACGTCGCGATCAGCGCGCCGAGGTTCGCCAAGGATCCCAGGCCGTATTGGCCGATGGTGAAGGCCATCGCCCCGAAGGCGCCGATTGGGGCGACCTTGACGATGATGCCGATGACGCGGAAGAAGACCTTGCCGGCGGCATCGATCGCGCTGGTGACGCGCTCGCCCATCGCGCCCATCTGCGATACCGCGAAGCCCGTCAGGATGGCGATCAGCAGCACCTGCAGCAGGTCGCCCTTGGCCAGGGCGTCGATATAGCTGTTCGGGATGATCGCCATGATGTGGGAAACGACGCTATCCTCCTTGGCGCGCGTCGCATAGGTTGCGACGGCCTTGGGGTCGAGCGTCGAGGGTTCGATGTTGAAGCCGGCACCGGGATGGGCGAGTTCGCCGACGAGGAGGCCGATCGCCAGGGCGGCGGTCGAGACCAGCTCGAAGTAGACCAGCGTCTTGACCCCGACGCGGCCGACCTTCGACATATCCTTAACCGAAGCGATACCGTGCACGATGGTGCAGAAGATCACCGGCGCGATCATCATGCGGATCAGCGAGATGAACCCGTCGCCGAGCGGCTTCATCGCCTTGCCGGCGTCCGGGTAGAAATGTCCCAGCAGGACGCCGACCGCGATCGCGATGAGGACCTGGATATAGAGTACGGTGTACCACGGGCGGCGAGTAGACATTTACGAACTCGGCAATCGAGAAGCACAAGGTCGCTATTTTCTTGTCGTGCCGCGACCTCCCCGAAACGACTTTACCAAGTTGCGGCCCGACGTGCACGATTGAAAGCTGGGGAAGGCGGCGGATGCCGATGGCTGGCCGCCAAGTCGGTTGGGCCAGTTGTCGCATAATGTATATTATGGGAAATATTATATAACCCTTGGCCCTGGCTTGCCGCCGACGCACCCGCTATCGTCGCTCGCGCATGTCTGACCTCTCCGCCACATTACCGCTCGGCCGGCTCCGTTCCGTCTGGCGCTTCGTGCGGACCGCACGCGACAACTCGATCGCCACCTACGGGCCCGACGCCTTCGACCGTGACTATATCGAGCGGCAGCTGCTGTGGCGGCGCATTCTGATCGTCAACGCGCCGGACGGTGTCAAGCACGTGCTCGTCGATAACGCGGACAATTACACGAAGAGCGATCTCGCGCGGCGCCTGCTCGAACCGGGTCTCGGCCGCGGCCTGCTGACCAGCGAAGGCGAAACTTGGCGCCACCACCGCCGCGCGATGACGCCGGCCTTCCGCCAGATCGCCCGCTATGCGCCGATCGTCACCGATGCGACCGAGGCGATCCTCGCCGACTGGGACCGACGCACCTCCGACGCGCCGCTCGAGGTCACCGGCGAGATGATGCGGCTGACGCTCGCGATCATCGCGCGCGCGATGTTCTCGTTCGACACCGAGGCCGACGTCGCGGCGATCGATGCCAGCGTCACGGCGTATCAGCTCGGCGTACGCCTCGGCTTTCTCGATCTCGTCGGACTGCCCGGTTGGTTGCCGCGGCCGAGCGCCCGACGTGCCAACCGGGCGTTGCGCGGCATCGACGAGGTCATCGGGCGGCTGCTGCAGCGCCGCCTGCCGCCCAGCGCCGACCCGGACGATCTCCTGACCATCCTGCTGGCGGCTCACGATGCGGGCGAGCTGACGCCGCGCGAGGTTCGCGACGAGGTCGTCACGGTCTTCACCGCCGGCCACGAGACGACGGCGCAGGCGGTCAGCTGGGCTTGGTATCTGCTGGCGCGTCATCCTGAGGCCGAGGCGGCGCTGCACGACGAGCTGCGAAGCGCGCTCAGCGGCAGGACCCCGGGCTTCGACGATCTCGCTTCGCTGCCCTATACGCGGATGGTGATCGAGGAAGCCATGCGGCTCTATCCGCCGGCGCATACGATGTCGCGTCAGGCGATCGCCGACGATGTCGTCGGCGGTCACGCCGTTCCGGCTGGCAGCACCGTGCTCATCGTGCCCTGGGTTCTGCATCGCCACCGCCGGTGGTGGGACGATCCCGAGCGCTTCGATCCCGAGCGCTTCACGGCCGAGCGCAGCGCCGGACGGCCGCGCTTCGTCTATCTGCCGTTCGGCGCCGGCCCGCGCATCTGCATCGGCGCCAGCTTTGCGATGATGGAGGCCGTGCTGGTCCTGGCGACCGTGGCGCAGCGCTATCGCTTGACCCTGGCGCCCGGGCAGACCGTCGAGCCGATCGGGCTGATCACGCTGCGGCCGCGTCATGGCATGACGATGCAGCTGAAGAGACGGCAATAACAGATTGATCCGATTTCATATTTTGGCGGTCTCGATCGTCAGGCTGTCATAGCCGGGCTCGACTCCTGCCGGCAATTCCCGCCGGAGCGTCGCGTAGTCGAGCTGGACGTCCATATGCGTCAGCACGGCGCGGCGCGGCCGGATGCGATCGATCCAGCCCAGCGTCTTCGCGAGATGGCTATGCGTCGGGTGCGGCTCGTAGCGCAGGCAATCGACGATCCAGATGTCGATCCCCGCGAGGGCGCGGAACCCCGCCTCGTCCATCTCGACGACGTCCGTCGAATAGCCGATGTCGCCGATCCGCAGCCCGGTCGTATTGCCGAAGCCGTGGTCCTGGTGGAATGGGATGATCGGAATGCCGGCGATCTCGAACGGTCCGTCGATCTCGTGCGGGATAACCAGCGGCTTGTAGAAGGCGTCGGGCGGCGCCGGCTGCAGCACGTAGTCGAAGCGCGTGGCGATCTCGCGCATCGTCGCCGGCTCAGCGTAAAGCGGGATCGTGCGCCGCATCAGGCGGTTCAGGGCGCGCAGATCGTCGAGGCCATGGAGATGGTCGGCGTGCGAATGCGTGATGATGACCGCATCGACCTGCCGCGTCCCGGCGTCGAGCAGCTGCTCGCGGAGATCCGGCGAGGTGTCGACGAGAATGGTGGTGTCGCCGGTTTCGACCAGAATCGAGACGCGACGTCGGCGGTTCTTCGGCTCGGATGGATCGCAGGCGCCCCAGTCGCCGCCGATGCGCGGTACGCCGCCCGAGGCCCCGCAGCCGAGAACGCGAACTCTCATGCGTCTTCCGGGCGGCGCTCGCCCGGTGGCCGCGCCTTGTCGAACAGACGGAAGAAATTTTCCGTCGTCTGCTGCGCCAGCGTCTCGACCGCGAGGCCACGCAGCTCGGCAAGAAGCGCGGCGGTATGGACGACGAAGGCCGGCTCGTTCCGCTTGCCGCGCTTCGGTACCGGCGCGAGGAACGGCGCATCGGTCTCGATGAGGATGCGGTCGGACGGGACGCGTCGCGCGATCTCACGCAGCGCCGCGGCGGTCTTGAAGGTGACGATCCCGGAGAAGGAAAGGTAGAAGCCAAGATCCAAAGCGATATCAGCAAGTTCCGCGCCGGAGCTGAAGCAGTGTAACAGCCCCCTGAGAGGCCCCTTTCCGGCTTCCTCCGTCAGGATCGCGGCGGTTTCGGCATCGGCGTCGCGGGTATGGACGATCAGCGGCAGACCGCTGTCGCGCGCCGCCGCGGCATGCGTGCGGAAGACCTCGGCTTGGCGCTCGCGCGGGCTGTGCTCGTAGTAGAAATCGAGGCCGCATTCGCCGATCCCGACGACCTTGGCATGGCGGGCGTGCTGGGCGAGCGTCGCGGCGTCGGTCGCAGGCTCGGTCGCTGCCTCGTGCGGATGGATGCCGACCGAGCACCAGATGTCGTCATGCGCCTCGGCAATGGCGCGGACCCCGGCGAACTCGCTGATCTTGGTGCAGATCGTCACCATCGTGCCGATGCCGGAATTGCGCGCCCGGGCAATGACGTCCTCGCGCTCCGTCGCGAAGTCGGGAAAGTCGAGGTGGCAGTGGCTGTCGACCAGAAATGGCGGGGTCACGCGCCCTCCCCGGTCTTCTCGACGACGTAGCGCGGGAAGATCCCCTCAGGCTTCGGCAGCGCCGTTCCCGGGACGAGCTTACCCGTGGCGAGGGCGGCGAAATCGCGCTGGTCGGCCGGCGCCGCCAGCTGGTCGAGCAGCTTTTCCGCGGAGCCCGGCACCACCGGCTGGATCAGGATCGCGATGTGCCGGATCGTCTCCGCGAGGACGTAGAGGACCGTCCGCATGCGCGGCACATCGGTCTTTGCGAGCGTCCAGGGCGCCTGCTCGTCGACGTAGCGGTCGGCGTCGGCGATGACGCCCCAGATCGCCTCGAGGCCGCGGTGGAACGCTTGCTCGGCGAATTCGACGCGGACCCGCGGCAGCAGCGAGCGCGCCGCGGCGAGCAGCGTCTCGTCGGCGGCGGTCAGGGCGCCGGTTTGCGGCACCGCGGCGTCGCAGTTCTTGTTGATCATCGACAGCACGCGCTGCGCCAGATTGCCGACGCCGTTGGCGAGGTCGCTGTTGATGCGGTGGACGACGGCGCGGCGCGAGAAATCGCCGTCGTTGCCGAAGGGCAGCTCACGCAGCAGGAAATAGCGGATGGCGTCGAGCCCGTATTGCGCGACGAGCTCGCCCGGGGGGATGAAATTGCCGAGCGATTTCGACATTTTCTCGCCCTCGATCGTCCACCAGCCATGCGCGAAGACCCGCCGCGGCGTCGGCAGGCCGGCGGCCATCAGGAAGGCTGGCCAATAGACCGTGTGAAAGCGGATGATGTCCTTGCCGACCATATGAATATCGGCCGGCCAGAACGTCGAATATTTCTCGCCTTCGGTGTCGGGATATCCGACCGCCGTCTGATAGTTGTTGAGCGCGTCGAGCCAGACGTACATGACGTGCTTTGGGTCGTTCGGTACCGGGATGCCCCAGCTGAAGCTGGTGCGCGAGATCGAGAGGTCGTTGAGCCCGCCCTTGACGAAGCTGAGGATCTCGTTGCGCCGGCTCTTCGGCGCGATGAAATCGGGATTGGCGTCGTAGAAGGCGAGCAGCCGGTCCTGCCATGCCGAGAGGCGGAAGAAGTAGTTCTCCTCCTCGACCCACTCGACCTCGGCGCCGGTCGGCGCCTTGCCGTCGACGAGCTCGGACTCGGCGTAGAACGCCTCGTCTCGCACCGAGTACCAGCCGGCGAAGGTGCCGAGGTAGATCTCGCCGCGCTTGATCAGCTCCTCCCAGAGGACCTGGCAGGCCTTGGTATGGCGCTCCTCGGTGGTGCGGATGAAATCGTCATTCGAGATGTTCATCAGCTTCGACATGTCGCGGAAGTTCTGCGACACGCGATCGCAGAACGTCTGCGGGTCGACGCCGGCGGCGAGCGCCGATTTCTCGACCTTCTGACCGTGCTCGTCCGTGCCGGTCAGGAAGAAGACACGCCGCCCGTCGAGCCGCATGAAGCGCGCCAGCGCGTCGCTCGCCACCGTCGTGTAGGCGTGGCCGATGTGCGGCGAATCGTTGACGTAATAGATGGGCGTCGTGATGTAATACGGCTTGCCGCCCATGTTTCGCTCCTGGGAACCGAGATCAGCGCGAAGCGCCTTCGAGCGCGAGAAAAGCGCCGAGCACGACCTGCTTACGATCGAGGTTCAAGCCGTCGGCCTGGGCGAATGAGCGCGCGATCTTTTCCCATACCTCCACCCATTGATCAAGGCCGCGGCGTTCGGCGAGATGTTGCATCGCCTGGTGCTCGCCGGCGACGATCTCCGCCGCGCCGTCGCTCGCGTTGCCGGCGACAGCGCGGCGGATCATACGCGACAGGAACTGCGTCAGCAGTTCGATGACGGTGCGGTAGGATTCGTCGGCATCGGCCCGCGCCAGCGTGTCCGCGAAGGCGTGCAGCGTCGGGGCGTCGAGGTCCGGCAGGCGGCCGAGCAGTTTGAGAAGGCCGCGATAGAGGTCGATACCGCCGGCATCGGCGAGCGCGATGGCGCGGCCGATGCTGCCCTCGGCGAGGCGCGCCAGCGCCCGCGCCTCGTCGCCCGCAATCTCCGGCCGATAGCGGCCGAGGAGATCGACGACCGTCTCCTCGGAGAGCGGCTTGAGCACGAGCTTGCGGCAGCGCGAACGGATCGTCGCCAGCAGACGGCCGGGATTGTGGCTGATCAGCATCAGGAGCGAGTTTCGCGGCGGCTCCTCGAGGATCTTGAGCAGCGCGTTGGCGGCATTGCGGTTCATCTCGTCGGCGCTGTCGACGATGACGATGCGCCAGCCACCCTCGGCCGAGGTCAGTCGCAGGAAGCCGGCGACGTCGCGGGTGTCGTCGACGACGATCTCGCTGCGCAGCCGGTCCTTGCGCTTGGGATCGATGCCGCGCTCGACGGTCATGAGATCGGCATGGCCGCCGGCCGCGATGCGCTTGAAGACGGGGGCTTCGGGCGACAGGGTCAGCGAAGCCGGCGGCGCCGGCGGCGCGCCGAAGAGATCCGGTCCGGGCGACGTCGCCGGCTGCGACAGCAGGAACCGCGCCAGGCGGAAGGCGAGCGTCGCCTTGCCGATGCCGCGCGGTCCGCCAAGGATGATGGCGTGCGGCAGCTTGCCCGCCGTGAACGATTCGAGCAGCCGCGACTCGGCCTCGTCATGGCCGGTTAGAAACGGATTGTCGCGCGGTTCCGGGACCTCGGCGGGCGCGGCGGCGGCATCCGCCTCCTCGTCGAAATCGATGTCCTCATCCGACATGCGCAGTTGCCCAATCTATGAGCAGCGCAGCGCGTCCCTCCTGTAATAACAGGCGAAATACAGGCGCATTCGGCGCGTACGCCGTCCTCATCCTTGTCGTTATACCCTCCCCTTGCACCGTCGCCATCACCGCCAAATCCCGTCCAACTCACCCGTTTCGTTCATTATATGTTCTTTATGGTTTCGGCGCAACCCGCCTGTCATTCAGCCCTGCCGCTCGGTCGCCTGTGATCCAGCGCACATTGGGAAGGACGCTGATTGGGCCAGTCTCGGGGTGAGCACATTTTTGGCAGATTAGAATGAATATCCCTCCCCCTCTGGCAACCATCCTCCTCCTGATGGCTTTCACCGTCGGCATGCTCGTCGGCTATGCCACGCATCGGTGGAGGGACCGGTACGAACGCACGCGCTGGCTGCGCGAGAACGGCTGGGAATAGTCCGGCGGTCGCGCCGTCATCCCTCGTGCCAGCGCAGCAGCCGGCGGCGTATTGCGAAGACGCCGGCGTCGATCGAATAGCCGACAACGAGCATCACGAGCAGATAGGCGAAGACGGTCGGCGATTCGAAGAAGCGCTCGGCCATGACCTCGCCGCCGCCGAGCCCGCCGCCGCCGGCCACCATCTCGGCGGTGAAGGTCGTGAGCAGCGCGACCGGGACGCCGACACGCACGCCGCTCATCAGCGACGGCAGAGCGGCTGGCAGGATGACGCGCCGCAGAAGCCCCCATTCCGACGTCTCGCCCATCGCCCGCGCCGCCCAGATCTGATTGACCGGCACGGTGCGCACGCCGGCATAGGCCGCGACGATGAACGGGAAGATCGTCGTGAAGGCGACGAGCAGGATCTTCGAGGCATCGTCGATGCCGAACCACAGGATGAAGATCGGGATGAAGGCGATCTTCGGCGCCGGAAACCCGAGGGCGACCAGCGGGTCGAGCAGCCAGTGCACCCATTTGACGCGTCCCATCAGCAGTCCGATCGTGATACCCCCCGCCGTCGCCAGCGCGAAACCGGCGGCGGCGCGGAACAGGCTCGTCCATAGCGGCTCGAAGAGGTCGCCGGCGACGAGCAAGTTTCCCGCCTGCACGACGACGACGCTGAACGACGGCAGGAACAGCGGTGCCACGAGCCCCGCCCGCGCCGCGACCTCCCACAGCACGACGACCAGCACGAGCGGGTAGAGTGCGAGCACGGGGGCGAAGCAGCGGCGGCCAGGCTCAGCCATGCCCGGCCTCGGGATCCTGCCAGCGCATCAGCCGGGACGACAGCGCCTGGAAGCCGCGGTCCGCGAGATAGGCGGCGACGACGATCGCGATCACCGCGGCGAACATGTAGTCGTAGGCGCCGGTGCCGCCGAACGAATAGACGAGCTTTCCGATGCCGGCGTTGGCGGCGATCATCTCCGCCGAGATCGCGATCACGAAGG
>JAQGID010000185.1 GCA_028291405.1 Rhodospirillales bacterium
ATCGGAAGCCAAAGCCCCCATCGAAACGTGCCAATCCGTCTTTCTGCAGTCGACACAGAGAGCTGGTAATACTAAGCGGATTGATGTTTAAGCCGCGTTTTTGTCAGCTTGTGGGCGACCTCGCTTCTGGAAACCCTGCTTTTGGGCCGCGTCTTCATCACTTCAAGAACGAAATCCCGCTGTGTGAATAAAATGTTGCGCATCAAAAAGCCGCCCGAAGGCGGCTTTCTAGAGTCTATGTATTTGACTTTCTTGGTAGCGGGAGAGGGATTTGAACCCCCGACCTTGGGATTATGATTCCCCTGCTCTAACCAACTGAGCTATCCCGCCGCACCCTCGGCCGTCTGCCGTCTTGGGTCGCCTGATGTATTCAGAGCAACGCACGGTGTCAACCGCGAACGCCGGCCGCGGTCGGAGAATTGGAGATCTGGCGATGCGCGTCCCGAATCCTCAGGCTGCGACGGCCTGCCGGCGACGGATCGAGCCGCCGCCAAGGACCCGCGTTCCGTCGTAGAAGACGCAGGCTTGGCCGGGCGCGATGCCGTCGACCGGCGCCGCAAGCAGGGCCTCGCCGTTGCCGGCGCCATCCAGGAAAAGCTCCGCGGCGACGGGCGGCTGCGCGGATCGCAACTTTACAGTGACGGTCAATGAGGTGCCGTCACCCGGCTGTTCGTCCGGCAGCCAATTGATGCCGCCGATCGGGACACGCGTCGCCGCGAGCGCCTGACGCGGTCCGACGACGACGCGATGCGAGTCCGGCTCCAGTCGAAGGACATAAAGCGGCTCGCCCGTCCCAATCCCAAGCCCACGCCGCTGTCCAACCGTGAAGTTGATGATGCCGGCGTGGCGGCCGAGTGTTCTTCCCTGCTCGTCGACGATGTCGCCGGCAGTGAGGGCGCCGGGCCGGAGCTTCTCGACGAGCCGTGCGTAGGAGCCCGTCGGGACGAAACAGATGTCTTGGCTATCGGGCTTCGCGGCGACTGGCAAGGTGAAGCGCTCCGCTAGCGCCCGCGTCGCCGCCTTGCTCATCCCACCCAGGGGAAAGCGGAGAAACTCGAGCTGATCGCGCGTCGTCGCGAACAGGAAATAGCTCTGGTCCCGCTCGAGGTCCCGGGCGCGATGCAGCTCAGGACCACGCGGCCCCACGAGGCGCTGGGCATAATGGCCGGTCGCCAAGGCCGCGGCCCCAAGGTCGCGCGCCATCGCGAGAAGATCGCGAAACTTCACGGTCTGGTTGCATTGGACGCAGGGAATCGGGGTCTCGCCGCGCAGATAGCTGTCGGCGAAATCGTCGATCACCGCGCTGCGAAAGCGGCTCTCATAGTCCAGGACATAATGCGGGATCCCGAGCCGTTCGGCGACGCGCGCGGCGTCCTCGATGTCCTGGCCGGCGCAGCACGAACCCGCCCGACCGCGCGCCGCTCCCTGATCATAAAGCTGGAGGGTGATGCCGAGGACGTCGCAGCCCTGCTCGACCAGCAACGCCGCCGTGACGGAGCTATCGACCCCACCGGACATGGCGACGACGACCCGTCGTCCCGACAGCGAAGACGAATCGTTGGACGCCTCGATTGCGGAGCCGGTCGACATGGCGCGGAATATAAGCTTTCGCGGCAGGGCTGCAATGCCCATCGCGATCGCCGGAAGCCTCAGTGCAGGAGCAAAGCCCGCACGCGCGCCGCAATATCATCGGGCCGGTATGGCTTCTGCACGAAGCTCATTCCCTGTCCGAGCACCAGCGGATCGAGGATGGAACGGTCGGCGTAGCCGGAGGCCAACAGGATCTTCAGGGCGGGCTGCACGCGCTGCGCCGCTTCGGCCAGCTGCGCGCCGTTCATGCCGCCGGGCATTACGATATCGGTAAACAACAGGCCGATGTCCCGTTCCCGTCTCAGGATCGCGAGCGCGTCGGGCCCGTTGCCCGCACTGAGGACGGTGTATCCGTTCATCTCCAGAATCTCGACGGCAAGGTCGCGAACGTCGTCGTCATCCTCGACGACGAGGACGATCAGCGGCGGCCCGTGCGTGCCCACTCGCGCCTTCTGCCGCTCTTTGCGGCGGCCGGCCGCGTCCCGATCAACCGTTTCACCCATTCCGCCATGCCTGATGCTGCGATCCGTTGCACCAACATTGCGTGAAAAGCCGCGTTCCGACCGCGTCAGAACGGCAGAGTGGCCAAGTCGACTCAAAACCGGCTGGTTAGTCGGATGGTTCAGCGGTTCATCATGTTCCGGGTCGCCGCCGGAAGGCTGACGGTCAAACCGTCGAGCTCCTCGGTGATGATGATCTGACAACCGAGCCGCGAGGTCTGGGTCAGACCGAAGGCGAGATCGAGCATATCCTCCTCGTCCTCGGTCGCCGTCTTGAGGAGCTCGTACCATTCTGGATCGACGACGACATGGCATGTCGAGCACGCGAGCGAGCCTTCGCAGGCGCCTTCGATGTCGATCGCATACTTATGCGCGACTTCGAGGACCGAGAGGCCGAGCGGCGCCTCGACCTCGCGGCGGGTGCCGTCGCGTTCGATGAAGGTCATTTTCGGCATGGGAGCTAATCCAACGGAAGGGAGAAAATCTCAGGAGCGACCGAGCGCGAAGGAATCATCCTCCGCCGCGATCGCGGCGCCGTAGAGGGCACCGAGCGGCGCGGCCACGCCGGCAAGGCCGGCGGCTTCCGCCGGCGTCAGAACTCGCGTGACCACCAGCCCGCTTGCCGTCGCGGCAGCGGTCAGCGTCGCGCCGCCGGCCGAGCCGAGGGCGACCGGCACCACAAGGACGACATGGGTCACCGGCCGGGACAGGGCGCGCTCGGCGAGGCCTCGGAGTGCCTGCAGGGCTTTCGTGCAAGGTTCCTCGAGATAGGCACCGGCCGCATCGCGCAAACTGGACGTCTCCGGCCCCGAAGCACCGTCCGGCGACACGAGCGCCTCCGCATTGCCGCCGATCGCGACGGCGACGCCGGCGCGGGCACCGCTGAGGTCGATGCCGACCGCGACGCCGGGTCCTTCGGCGTCGAGCGGCGAGCCGTCGGGCTCTTCGATCTGGAACAGCATCGGATCAGACGTGGAAGGACTCACCGCAACCGCAACGACCCTTCTCGTTCGGATTGGTGAATTTGAACCCAGATTCCAGCTTGTCCTCGACGAAGTCCATCTCGGTTCCGAGGATGAACATCGTCGCCTTCGGGTCGATCAGGATGGTGACGCCCTTGTCCTCGATGAGCTCGTCGAATTTGCCCTTCTCGTCGGCGTATTCCAGCGTATAGGTCAGTCCCGAGCAGCCGCGCGACCGGACGCCGACGCGAATGCCGAGAGACGGCTTGCCGCGTTTGGTGAGCAGCGCCTTGATCCGCTCCGCCGCGGCATCCGTCACCATCATCGCCTGCATACGAGCCATTTCAGCGATACTCCAATTGCATCAAAGGTGAATACCACATCGCACACGCCCTCGCTATGTGGCCCGTCGGGCGCTGGTTGTCATCCCCTCGGCCGCCAGGCGCCGCGCCGCCGCGGCGAGCGCGTCGACGGCGAAATCGACCTCAGCCGCGGTGGTGAAGCGGCCGACGCAGAGCCGCAGCGATTCCCGCGCCGCCGCCTCGTCGAGGCCGATGGCGCACAGTACGTAAGAGGGCTCGACGCTAGCCGAGGAGCAGGCGGAGCCGGTCGAGGCCGCGACCATCGGGCAATTATCGAGCAGCACATCGGCGTCGACGCCGGGCAACGCAAGATTGAGGTTGCCCGCCAGCCGCAACTCGGCGTGGCCGTTGAGGCGCAGCCCGGGAAGCCGTGCCGCGAGACCGTCGTAAAGCCGGCGCCGCAGCCGAAGCAGCCGCTCGCCTTCCGCCGCCATTTCGGCGCCTGCGATGGCGCAGGCGGCACCGAAACCGACGCAGAGGGGCGCCGGCAGCGTTCCCGACCGCAAGCCCCGCTCCTGGCCGCCGCCGTCGATCAGCGCCTGCAGCCGGACGCGCGGCCGGCGCCGGACATAGAGCGCCCCGATCCCCTTCGGCCCGTAGAGCTTGTGGCCCGAGATCGAGAGCAGGTCGATCGCCATGGCTTCGACGTCGAGCGGGATCTTGCCGACCGCCTGTGCGGCATCGCTGTGGAAAAGGATGCCGTGCTCGCGGCACAGCGCGCCGATGGCCGCCAAGGGCTGGACGACGCCGATCTCGTTATGCGCCGCCATCACCGAGACGAGCGCCGTGCGCGGACCGATCGCGGCGCGCAGCGTCTCGAGGTCGACGATCCCGTCGGGACGGACCGGCAGGAAGGTGACGATGAAACCCTCCTGCTCAAGCCGGCGGCAGCTCTCGATGACGCATTTATGCTCGGTCGCCAGGGTGACGATCTGGTCGCGGTCGGCGCCGCGCTCGGCGCGCAGAAACCGAGCCGCGCCCTTGATCGCGAGATTGTTCGATTCCGTGGCGCCCGAGGTGAAGGCTATCTCGCGCGGGTCGGCGCCGATCAACGCCGCGACCTCGCCGCGCGCCTGTTCGACCGCCGTCTCGACCTCGTGGCCGAAGCGGTGGTTCGAATGCGGATTGCCGAATTTCCCGGTGAAATACGGCAGCATCGCCACGACGACCCGCGGATCGGTCGGGGTCGTCGCCTGATAGTCGAGATAGACCGGGGCGTCGTCGGCCGGGACCGTCGTGCTCATGCGGCGCTCGCGACGCGATCCGGCGCCCCGCCGGCACGGGCGTGGAGCGCCCCCCAGGCCTCGACGAGATGCTCGACATCGGCCGCGCTCGAGTCCCAGCCGAGGCTGATGCGGATGGCGGTCGACGCTACCTCGGGGGATTCTCCCATGGCTGTCAGCACATGACTCGCCCGCACCTTGCCCGACGAGCAGGCGGCGCCGGCGCTGACCATGACGCCGGCGAGATCGAGGGAAATGACCTGGGTCTCGGCGGCGACGCTGGGCATCGTGATGCACAGCGTGTTCGGCAGGCGCGGCACATCCTTCCCGAAGACCCGCGCGGCCGGCGCGATTGCCTGCAGCCGACGCTGGGCATCGTCGCGCAGCGCGGCGATGGTCGCGGCATTCGCAAGCTCGCGCAAGGCGATCTCGGCGGCACGGCCGAAGCCGACGATGCCCGGCAGGTTCTCGGTGCCGGCGCGGCGGCCGCGCTCCTGGCCGCCGCCGGCCTGGAGCGGCGCCAGCGCCAGATCACCGGCGACGACGAGAGCGCCGATGCCCTGCGGGCCGCCCAGCTTGTGCGCCGAGAGCGACAGGAGATCGGCGCCCAGCGCGGCGACGTCGAGCGGCAACTTTCCGGCCGCCTGGATCGCGTCGCAGTGGAGCAGCGCGCCATGGGCATGGACGAGCGCGGCGAGCGCGGCGATCGGCTGGATGATGCCGGTCTCGTTGTTCGCCAGCATGATCGAGACGAGCGCCGGCGTCGGGTCCCCGGCGAGCAGCGCGGCGAGGGCGGCGTGATCGACGATCCCGGCGGGATCGACGGGAATGATCTCGGCATCGGGGACGGCGCGCAGCACCGAATCATGCTCGACGGCAGAGATGAGGACACGCCGGCGGCCGCTGCCCCGCAGAGCCAGGTGATTAGCCTCGCTGCCGCCGCTGACGAAGACGATATCGGACACGTTGGCGCCGACCAGCGCGGCGACGGCGTCGCGGGCCCGTTCGATGGCGCGGCGGGCGGAGCGGCCGGCGGCATGTACCGACGAGGCGTTGCCGCCCAGCGACAGCGCCGCGACGACGGCGGCCGTCACCTCGGGCCGCACCGGCGCCGTGGCGTTGTAGTCGAGATAGGTGGAACGCCGCTCGGCCACGAGCTGCCTATTGCACCGCGACGGCGCCGCGCCGTTCGCCGTAGATCAGGCCGCTGGTCGCCAGGACCCGCTGCTCGACGACGTCGGCGAGCGAAACCGAGCTGAGATAGAGGTGGATCTGATTGCCGAGTTCCTCCCAGAGGTCATGCGTCAGGCAACGCGAGTTGTTGCCGCGGCAGCCAGTCGGGGCGCCCGGGGTGCAGCGCGTCGCGCGGATCGGCTCGTCGACCGCGAGGATGATGTCGGAGATGCGGGTCTCGGACGCGGCATAGGCCAGCAGATAGCCGCCGCCGGGACCGCGCACGCTGTTGACGAGATTGCCCTTTCGCAGCTTGGCGAAGAGCTGCTCGAGATAAGAGAGCGAGATCTCCTGGCGCTCGGCGATGTCCGCGAGCGAGACCGGCCGGCCGGCGCCGTGCTTGGCGAGGTCGACCATCGCCATGACCGCATAGCGGCCCTTGGTGCTGAGCCTCATCGGAGGCCTCCGAAACCGAATGCGTCGTAATAGATGTTTTTGAAGATCATCGAGCCCACTATGGTATCATCCGCGCCCTTCGTCTGCCCTGCCGATATAGGTTACCCGACTAAAACGGTCAAGAATGGCACCTCGCGACATGATTCAGCCTGCGCCGCATTTCCGACTAGCCAGCTACGACTCTGCCGCCACAACCGCGGCCAGACAGGATGAGCTCGGGCATGCCTGAGGTCATCATCAACGGCCCGGAGGGCCGCATCGAGGGCCGCTACCACCACTGCAAGCAGCCGAACGCACCGATCGCCCTTCTGCTTCATCCGCACCCGCAGCATGGCGGGACGATGAACAACAAGGTCGTCTACAGCCTCTATCACGCCTTCGTGCGGCGCGGTTTCTCGGCGCTGCGGTTCAATTTCCGCGGCGTCGGGCGCAGCCAGGGCAGTTTCGATCGCGGCGAGGGCGAGCTGTCGGACGCCGCGGCGGCGCTCGACTGGCTGCAGGGCTACAACCCGAACGCCTCGTCGTGCTGGATTGGCGGCTTCTCGTTCGGCGCCTGGATCGGCATGCAGCTGCTGATGCGGCGGCCGGAGATCGACGGCTTCATCGCCATCGCGCCGCCGGCCAATCTCTACGATTTCAGCTTCCTGGCGCCCTGCCCCTCGTCCGGCCTCATCCTGCAGGGCGACCACGACACGATCGTCAGCCTCGACGCGGCGCAGAAACTCGTCAACAAGCTGTCGCACCAGCGCGACATCAAGATCGACTACCGCATCGTCAAGGGCGCCGACCACTTCTTCCAGAGCCACATGGACGAGCTGACGGCGCATGTCGACAGCTATATCGCGGCCCACCCCGACCGCCGCGCCAGCGGCCAGCGATAAGGGTCGTTGCGAAGGCGCAACGACCGGGCTCAATCGTCGAAAGGGTCGCGTACGAGGATCGTGTCCTCGCGTTCCGGGCTGGTCGAGAGCAGCGCCACCGGCGCCTCGATCAGCTCCTCGATGCGCCGGATGTACTTGATCGAGGTCGCCGGCAGATCGGCCCAGCTGCGCGCGCCGCGCGTCGATTCCGACCAGCCCTCGAAGGTCTCGTAGATCGGCGTGATCTCGGCCTGGACCGCGGCGTTCGGCGGCAGATGGTCGAGCCTCTCGCCGCGATAGAGATAGCCGGTGCAGACCTTGAGCTCGGCGAAGCCGTCGAGGACGTCGAGCTTGGTGAGCGCGATGCCGGTGATGCCGCCGACCTTGATCGCCTGGCGCACCATGACGGCGTCGAACCAGCCGCAGCGCCGCTTGCGCCCGGTAACCGTCCCGAACTCCTTGCCGCGCTCGCCGAGGCGGTTGCCGTCGTCATCGTGCAGCTCGGTCGGAAAGGGCCCGCTGCCGACCCGCGTCGTATAGGCCTTGGTGATGCCGAGGACGTAGCCGACGGCGCCGGGGCCGACGCCGGAGCCCGATGCCGCCTGCCCCGCCACCGTCTGCGACGAGGTCACGAAGGGATAAGTCCCGTGGTCGACGTCGAGCATGACGCCCTGCGCCCCCTCGAAGAGGATGCGCTTGCCGGCGCGCTTGGCCTCGTCGAGCCGCCGCCATACCGGCTCGGCATAGGGCAGCAGGCGCGGCGCCAGCGCGAGCAGCGATTCGAGCAGCGACGCGCGCTCCGCCTCCGGCGCGCCGAGGCCGCGCAGCAGCGCGTTGTGATGCAGCAGCAGGTCGTCGATCTTGCCGCCGAGGCTCTCGGGATCGGCGAGGTCGCAGACCCGTATGGCGCGCCGCCCGGCCTTGTCCTCATAGGCGGGGCCGATGCCGCGGCCGGTCGTGCCGAGCTTGCGGATGCCGCGCGCCTCCTCGCGGGCGCGGTCGATCTGGCCGTGCGACGGGAGGATCAGCGTCGCGTTGTCGGCGATCTTGAGATTGTCCGGCGAGACCGCGACGCCCTTGGTTGCGATCGCCTCGACCTCCTTGAGGAAAGCCCACGGATCGATGACGACGCCGTTGCCGATCACCGAAAGCTTGTCCTGCCGCACGACGCCCGAGGGCAGCAGGCTGAGGCGATATTCGACGTTGCCGATCACCAGCGTATGGCCGGCGTTATGGCCGCCCTGAAAGCGCACGACGATATCGGCGCGCTGCGACAGCCAATCGACGATCTTGCCTTTGCCTTCGTCGCCCCATTGGGCGCCGATCACGGCGACGTTTGCCATTATCTTCCTTCCACCTCGACCCCAACTTGATCCCGGGCTTCGGCCAGGGCGACGATCTTGCCATCGATGACGGCGTGGCTGCAGGCGAGGCGGCGCGCCTCGCCGGGAATGTCGGTCAGCGCGACGAGGCCGGTCACGGTGATCCAGCCGGCGGCGCGCAGCCGGCGCCCCTCGTCGAGCGTCAGCCCGGCGGGGACAAAGATGCGGCTCGGCTGTTCCGGCGCCGGAACGACGGCGAGCACGGTATCGGTATAAAGGGTGAAGCCCGTCGCCGGCTCCGCCTCGTGCTGGCCGTTCCCGGCGACGTAGCGGCCGCCGCGGCCGAGCTCGGCGCGGCCGCCTCGGGCGAAGACGCTGAAGCTGATGCCGGTGTGATACTCGAAGCCGCGGTTCTCGACGGGATCGATCGTGATACGCAGCTCCGGCACGGCTTCGTGCAGCAGCCCGACGACCTCGCCGAGCCGCGCCCGCTCCGCCGCCGCGGCCGGCGGCAGGTCGAGCGCCGCCAGCGCGGGCAAAGCGGTCCGCACCGGCCCCGCCGAAGCGAGCAGCCGGCCCAGCAGCGCCGCAGCGCTGGCGCCGGTCGCGGCCAGCCGCGCCGCATCCTTGTGGTCGAGCGCGGCGCGAATCTCGTCGCCGGTGTCGCCGTCGATGCCATGCGCCTCGCAGATCGCCGGCACCAGCCGCGGCAGCGTCAGGTCGACCGACAGCCGGGCGATGCCGAGAATCGTCAGCGTCTCGACGGCGATCGCGATCGCCTCGACGTCGGCCGCCGCGCCGTCGGCGCCAATCAGCTCGGCGCCGACCTGGCCGATCTGCCGCTCCGGCCGCAGCTGGCTGCCGCGGACGCGCAGCACCTGGCCGGCATAGGAAAGCCGCAACGGCCGCGCCGCGTTCTTCAGCCGCGTCGCGGCGATGCGCGCGACCTGCGGCGTCATGTCGGCGCGGATGCCGATCATGCGCTGCGACACCGGATCCATCAGGCGGAACGTCTCGCTCGCCATCGCCGCCCCGGCGCCCGCCAGGAGATTGTCCTCGAACTCGACGAGCGGCGGCTTGACCCGCTGATAGCCGTAGCCGTCCAGCACCGCCATCATCCGCCCGACGACGAGCGCCTCCGTCGCCGCGTCTTGCGGCAGCAGGTCGCGCAGGCCGAGCGGCAGAAGCGCCGGATGCAAGGGCTCGTTCATGGCGCCGGAGATAGCGGTTTTGCCGGGTCCCGGCAAACGGAAAAGGCCACTGCCTCATTCCTGGGCAGCG
>JAQGID010000212.1 GCA_028291405.1 Rhodospirillales bacterium
CCGACCATCGCATGGACGATCCGCGCCTCGCGGATGAATCGGCGCTGCGCCTCGAATATGCTCGCGTCATCGTTGTCGAAGCCGAGGATCATGCCGCTCCAGACCTCCATGCCGGCATTCTGGATGCGGTGGACCTTCTCGACCATCGTGCCGCCCGAGCGGACGTTCTGAAATTTCTTGGTCTCGCGCAGCGCGGCGTCGTTCGGCGTCTCGATACCGACGAACAGCCCATCGATGTTGACGTCGACCATGAGCTGCATGAGCTCGGCATCGTCGGCAAGATCGATGGACGCCTCGGTGAAGAACCGCATCGCAAAACCCTTGGCCCGTTGCCAGGCGGCGAGATCGTTCAACACCGCCTTGATCGCCTTCTTATTGCCGATCAGATTGTCGTCGACGATGAAGACGTCGCGCTTGCCGTGGGCCAGCAAGGCATCGAGCTCGGCAATGACTTGTGCGCTCGTCTTGATCCGCGGCCGCCGTCCGAACACGACGATGATGTCGCAGAACTCGCAAGCGAAGGGGCAGCCGCGCGAGATCTGCACGCTGCCGAAGGCGTATTTGCTCATCGCCAAGAGGTCGAACCGGGGAGCGGGTACCGTCGACATGTCGGTTCTCTCGGCCTGCTCATAGCGCCGGCCATGCTGTCCGGAAGCCCATTCCGCGAGAAAGCGAGGCCAGGTATCCTCGGCCTCGCCGACGAAAACGACATCGGCGAGCGCGCCGAAATAGTCCTCCTGCACGCTGATCCACGGGCCGCCGACGACGGTCAGCACGCCGCGTTCCTTGAGCGCCGAAAGGATCGCCGTCATGCGCGTCCGCTGAACGATCATGCCGGTGACGCCGACGATGTCGGCGCGGGCGCAGCGGTCGAAGTCGATCGGCTCGATATTCTCGTCGATGATCGTGACGCGGTGGCTCGCGGGGGTCAGCGCCGCAAGGAGCGGCAGGCACGCGACCGACAGGACGGCCTTGGCGCCGAGCACCGGCAAGGCGTGCTCCAGCCCCCAATACGAAGGATCGAAGCGCGGGTTGATGAGAACGATATCCGCCATGGGATCACTCGCTCTGACTGATGCGCTCGCACGCCTTTTGTCCTGCCGCCGCTCATCGTCATACGCCGGCGGCCCGGGTGTCAATCGACGCCGAGTCGCTCAATTGGCAACTCGGCGAGGCGAGGCAGTGCTTGCGGTCTCACGTGCCGCGGGCGCGGCGATCCTCCCTGATCATGTCGGACGCCTTCTCAGCGATCATGATGGTCGGCGAGTTGGTGTTCCCCGAAGTGATCGTCGGCATGATCGAGGCGTCGGCGATGCGCAGCCCGGCGATGCCGTGGACGCGCAGGCGCTCGTCGACGACGGAGTTCCCGTCCTGTCCCATCGCGCAGGTGCCGACGGGGTGGAAGATCGTCGTGCCGCAATCGCCGGCGGCGCGCACCATCTCCTCGTCGGTATGATGGCTCGAACCCGGCACGAACTCCTCCGGCGCAAAGCGGGCCAGCGCCGGGGCGGCGCAGATGCGGCGCGTCAGCCGCATCGCCGCAACCGCGACGCGCTGATCCTCGGGCGTCGCGAGATAGTTGGGATCGATGATCGGCGCGGTCGCGGGGTCGGGGCTTCTGATGCGGATCGAGCCGCGGCTCTCGGGACGCAGATTGCATACCGCGGCGGTGAAGGCGGGGAATTTATGGGGCGGCTCGCCGAACCGGTCGAGGCTGAGCGGCTGCACGTGATACTGCAGATTGGGCGTGGCGCGCGACGGGTCGCTGCGGGTGAAGGCGCCGAGCTGGCTCGGCGCCATGGTCAACGGGCCGCGCTTCATCAGGAAATACTCGAGCCCCATGCCGACGCGTCCGAACAGGCTGTTCGCCCGCTCATTCAAGGTACGGGTGTTCCTAATACGATAGGCCATGCGGATCTGCAGATGGTCTTGCAGGTTTTCGCCGACGCCGGCGAGGTCATGCGCGACGGCGATGCCATGCGACCGCAGCAGTGCGCCGGGGCCGATGCCTGATACCTGCAGCAGCTGCGGCGAGCCGACCGAGCCGGTGGCGAGGATCACCTCGCAATTGGCATCGGCGCGTGCCGGGAGGTTGCGGCGGGTGAACTCGATCCCGGTGACCCGCCGCTCGGCAACGCAGAGACGGCTTGCCTGCGCGCCTGTGAGAACCGTCAGATTCGGGCGCTTCAGAGCCGGCCGCAGGAACGCTTTGGCGCTGCTCCAGCGCACGCCGCGCCGCTGGTTGACCTGGAAATAGCCGCAACCCTCGTTGTCGCCGCGGTTGAAATCCTCGGTCTTGGGAATGCCGGTTTCGGCCGCCGCCTCGCGGAAGGCGTCGAGGATCTCCCACGAGAGCCGCATTTCCTCGACATGCCACTCGCCGCCCGCGCCGTGCTCGGCGTCGGCGCCGCGCACCTGGTTCTGCGAGCGCTTGAAATAGGGCAGTACCGACTCCCACGACCAGCCGGGATTGCCGAGCTGGCGCCAGTGGTCGTAGTCCTGCGCCTGGCCGCGCATGTAGATCATGCCGTTGATCGACGAGCTGCCACCGAGCACGCGGCCGCGCGGATAGTTGAGGGCGCGACCGTTGAGGCCCGGCTGCGGCTCCGTGCGGAAGCACCAGTCGGTGCGCGGATTGTTCTGCGTGTAGAGATAGCCGATCGGGATGTGGATCCAGATGTAATTGTCTCGCCCTCCCGCCTCGAGCAGGAGAACGGAGACGGTGGGATCCGCGCTCAGCCGGTTGGCGAGGACGCAGCCGGCGCTGCCGGCGCCGACGACGATATAGTCGAAGCTGCCGATGCTCGCCGGCGAATTCGTGGTCGAAATCATTGCGCGATTATAGCGGCTCGGTCAGTGCGCGGCGCCAAGATATGCGGCGCGCACGGCTGGATCGTTCTTGAGCGTCACGGCGGGACCCTCGCGCGCGATGCGGCCGTTCTCCAGCACGTAGCCGTAATCGGCGACGTCGAGCGCTGCGGCGGCGAATTGCTCGACGAGGAGGGTCGTCATGCGGGCCGCCTTCAGGCGCTCGATCGTGCGGAACACGTCTTCGACAAGCCGCGGCGCCAGCCCCATCGAGGGTTCGTCGAGCAGCAGCACCTCGGGCTCGAGCATCAGCGCACGCGCCATCGCCAGCATCTGCTGCTCGCCACCGGAGAGAGTGCCCGCGAGCTGATCGCGCCGCTCGCCGAGACGTGGGAAGAGCGTGAACATCTTGTCGATGTCGCCCTTGACGTCGCCGCGCTTGCGGCCGCCGCTGAGGCGGGGAAACGCTCCGAGGAGCAGGTTGTCGACAACCGGGAGCGATGGGAAGACACGCCGTCCTTCCGGCGAATGGGCGATGCCGTGGCGCGTGATCTCGTGCGAAGCGAGACCACCGATGGCTTTCCCGCCGAGGCTGATCCGCCCGGATTGCGGCGCGATCATTCCCGAGATTGCCCGCAGCGTCGTCGTCTTGCCGGCGCCGTTCGAGCCGATCAGGGTCACGAGCTGTCCCTCCGGCACTTTGAGCGAGATGCCATGCAGCACCTCCACCTTGCCGTAGCCGGCGACCAGATCCTGGACGTCGAGCATCGCGGCCTCCGTCACGCGACCTTGGCGGCGGCGCCGCCGAGATAGGCCTCGATGACTCGCTCGTTCGCCTGGACCTCGGCGGGGCGTCCCTCGGCGATCTTCTGGCCGAAGTCCAGCACCGTCACGATGTCGGAAATGGCCATGACGACGTCCATGTGGTGCTCGATGAGAATGACCGTGATGCCGTTATCGCGGATTTTGCGGATGATCGACACCAGCTCCTTGATGTCCGGTGCGGTGAGGCCGGCGGCCGGCTCGTCGAGCAGCAACAGCTTCGGGTCGAGCGCCAGGGCGCGACCAATCTCGAGCAGGCGTTGCTTGCCGTATGGCAGGTTGCGGGCCTCCTCGTTGGCGAGACCGCCGAGACCGACGAAATCGAGAATGCTCGCGGCCCGCAGCCGCGTCCGCGCCTCTTCGCGCCCGTAGCGCGGCGTGCGCAACACGATGTCGAGCGCATTGCTGCCATAGGTATGGTGCAGCCCGACCATGACGTTCTCGATGACCGTGAGTTCGACGAACAGCTGCACGTTCTGGAAGGTGCGGGCGATGCCGCGACCGGCGATCTCGGATGGTGTGAGGCCGACGATGCCGCTGCCGGCAAAGACGATGTCGCCCGCTGTCGGGCGATAGATGCCGGTCAGCACGTTCATCATCGTGCTCTTACCCGAGCCGTTGGGGCCGATGAGACCGTGAATGGTCCCGGGCTTTACCGCGAGATCGACGCCGTCGAGGGCGCGCAATCCGCCGAATTGCATCGTCGCGCCGCGCACGTCGAGCAGCGTCTCGCCCTCGCTGCCGGTCGCCGGCGTCGCCGACCAGACATGCGATTCGTCGCCGCGCGCCGCGATGACGGCGTGGAAGCGGACCCAGTCGGGACGCATGCGCGCGACCGCGCGGCGGAAAAAACCGAAGATCCCGTCGGGCAGGTAGTAGACGACGAAGAGAATCATCATGCCGAAGACGGTGAGGCGAAAATCGGTGATCCGCTGTAGCACCATGGCAAAGACGAAGAAAGCGACGCAGAGCACGACGGGAACGGCGATCCGCAAGCGCTGTCCGGGCTGCAGCTCCTCGGATGGGCGGAACAGGGCGACGCCGCCGGCAACGATGCCGACCGCGGCGATGATCCCGGCGATGACGCGGAAGAGGAAGATATCGGCCAGGAGGTTGGGCAGGAAGACGACGATGATTGCGCCGATGATCGGACCGGTGCGCGACTTGCGGCCGCCGATGGTGACGGCGAGGAGAAAGGTGATCGACAGCTCGAAGCCGAAGTTGTTCGGCGCGATGTATTGCTCGGAGTAGGCGAAGAGCCCGCCGGCGAGTCCGGCAAGCCCGGCGCTGACCGCGAAGGCGTAGACCTTGTGGCGGTAGACGCTGACGCCCATGCAGTCGCAGGCGATCGGACTGTCGCGCAGGGCCTGGAAGGCGCGGCCGACATGCGAGCCGAGCAGCCGGTTTACCGCCGCAATGACGAGCACGAGCACGATGAAGGCGACATAGAAGAACTCGACATCGCGCATCCTGGCGCGATTCATGTCGAGGAACGGCAAGGTATCGGCAAAGCCGCGCAGATCGATGAACAGCGGCTTCACGAAGGAGACGCCGAGGGGACCGTTGGTCAGCCAGGTCATCTCGTTGACCAGAATCTGCACGATCGTGCCGAAGGCCAGCGTCACCATTGCGAGATAGGGGCCGGTAACCCGCAGCGCCGGCAGGGCGAGGATGAGGCCGAAGAGTGCCGCGACGACGATCCCGAGCGGAAGCGCGGCGAAGAACCCCGCATCGCAGACCGGCTGCCAGAGAAAATGGCTGTCGCACTGAAACTTCAGGACGCCGGCGGTATAGGCGCCGACGCCGAACAGCGCGGCATGACCGATCGAGACCTCGCCGGTATAGCCGAACACGATATCGAGGCCGAGCAGCAGGACCGAGTAGATGGCGATGACGACGAGCAGGTGGAGGTAATAGGGGCTGGTGAAGACGAAGGGGAAGACGGCGATGGCGGCGATGCCCAAGAGCGGGAGAGCGGATCGTCCTTGCATCGCGCTCAGACCTTCTTGATCGCGGCTTTGCCGAACAGACCGGCGGGTTTGAAGGTAAGCACGAGCAGCAGGAGAACGAGGCCCGGCACGTCCTTGTAGCCCGTCGAGATATAATATCCGGTGGTCGTCTCGGCGATCCCGAGGATGAGCCCGCCGACCACCGCGCCCAGCCCGCTCGACAACCCGCCGATGATCGCGACGGCGAAGGCCTTGAGACCGAGCACCGATCCCATCGTCGCGCCGGTCAAGGTGACGGGTGCGACGAGTACGCCGGCGAACGCCGCCGTCATCGACGAGAGCGCGTAGGAGAAGGTGATGACGAGGCCGGTATTGATGCCCATGAGCCCGGCCGCGTCGCGATCGTTCGACGTCGCGACCACGGCCTTGCCGAAGATCGAGCGGCGATTGAAGATCTCGATCGCCAGCATCAACCCGAGCGCGCCAAAGACGACGAGCACCTCCATCGGCAGCACGTTGACGCCGGCGACGCTGATCGGCGCCTCCGGAAGCGGCGAGGGAAAGCGGAGGTCGTCGCGGCCCCAGATGTTCTCGGCGAGATTCTTGAAGATGATGCCGAGGGCGATCGTCGCCATGATCCAGCCGGAATCGGTCTTCGTCTTGATTGCCTGACGAACGGCAAGCCATTCGACAGCGGCGCCCTGCATCAGCCCGAAGATGAGGACGAGCGGCAGCATGAACCAAAATCCGATGTGGCCGGCCAGCGTCAGCCCGACCAGCGCGCCGAGCATCAGCGCCTCGCCCTGTCCGAAATTCAACGTCTTCGAGGTGGCAAAGGTGAGCTGGTAGCCGAAGGCAATGACCCCGTAGATCATGCCGACGGCGATGCCGCTGACGAGAAGCTGGGCGAGAACCTGCATGGGCGCGTTCCGTATCCACGAAAATCCCTCTCCCGCTGCCGGGAGAGGGTGTGCCGCCGGTATGTGGCGGGTAGGCGATGGTATCGATGGATCGTTTGCCCGCGCCCTACCCGAATTCCGGGCAAGGCGCGGGTTTGTGTTCGGTGCTCAGTTCTTCATCTTGACGCGGACGGCCTTCTCGCCGGCGATGTCCTCTTCGTGCGCGATCGTCACCCGGCCGTTCTTCACGATGCCGAACACGGGGATGTTGCGGGTGAACGCCTCATGGTCGTCCTTGGTGTAGGGGTGGTCGTAGACGGTGACGACGCCCTCGACCTTCGTGTTGAGATTCTCGAGCGCCTCGCGAATCTTCTTGCCGTCGGTCGAGTTGGCCTGCTTGATCGCGGCGGCGAGCAGATAGACCGAATCGTAGCCTTGCGCGGCGGAGACCGGCGAGGGCATGCGCTCGATGTTATAGGCCTTCTGGTAGGACTCGATGAACGCCTTGCGCTTCGGCGTGTCGGGCAGCTGGATGAAGGTCTGCGGCATCATCGCGCCTTCGCCGTTCGGTCCGGCGTTGTCGATGAAGCTCGACATCGACAGGGTCCAGCTGCCGATCAGCGGCACCTTCCACCCGAGCTTGGCCTGGCCGTTGGCGATCTGCGCGAGCTCGGGGCCGATGCCGTAGGTCAGGATGACGTCGGCGCCGGCTTCCTTGGCGCGCAGCAGCTGCGCCGTCATGTCGGTGTCCTTGATATTGAACTTTTCGACCGCGACCGGCTTCACGCCCTTGCCGCCGAGCGCCTTCTCGAGGTCCTCGCGGCCGAGCTGACCGTAATTCGTCGAATCGGCCATGATCGCCGGCTTCTTGAAGCCGCGTCGGGTGATCGCCTCCTCGACGATCATCGCGCTCTGGATCGTGTCGTTCGCCGCGGTGCGGAAGATGTAGTTCGGCGCCGGGAACTGCTGCTCGATCGCGGTCCCGGTCGCGACGTTGTTGATAACAGGGATCTCGGCATCCTGGTAGAAGCGCTGTGAAGCCAGCGCGACGCCGGTGTTGATGTAGCCGAGCGTGGCAGCGACCTGTTCTTTGTTGATCAGCTCCTGCGCGATCTGGACGCCGAGCGTGTTGTCGGCCTGGTCATCGCGCTCGACCAACTCAAGCTGCTTGCCGAGGACGCCGCCTGTCTTGTTGATCTCGCCCACGGCCAGCTTGACCCCGTCGCGCATGCTGACGCCCATCGACGACGAGCCGCCGGTGAAGGGGCCGGACAGCCCGACCTTGATCGTATCGGCGGCTACAGCCGGCGATGCGGCGGCGAGCGCGAAGGCAATTAAAAGTGTCCCTGATGACTTCATGGTACGTCTCCTTCCCAAAAGAATTATTAAGCAACAATTCCCCGGATTGCCAGCCCCGGGGTCGAAATCGCGATCGAACCCTGTCTCGCGTCAAGAAAACGGCGACGGGGGTCTGATTATCCGCGATATTAATGCCGTGTTCGAGTGGGGCTTGTCCAGGTAGTCCAAAGAGGGGGCTTCGCACTCAACCCTCGGTTACCACCGTTTCGGCGTTTCTCAGCGGCGCTCAGGCAGCATGCGCAGCAAGATGCGATCGCGCAGCATGAAATGGTGGTAAAGCGCCGCCACTACGTGCAGACCGACGATAACCAGCAGGATGATGGCGAAGTTCGAGTGGACGTCGCCAAGCGCCATGCCGAGGCCTGAGTGAGCCGCCACGATCCGGGGCAGGTGGATGACGCCGAACAGGCTGACGTCCCAGTCGCGCGCATTGGCGTTCGCCCAGCCCATCACCGGCAGCGCGATCAGGATCGCATAGAGCAGGAAATGCAGCGCCTGTGCCGCGCGATGCTGCCACGGCGGCACGTTATCGCTAAGCAGCGGGACGGGGTGGGTCAGGCGCCACGCCAGGCGGATGATGACGACCAGGAGGATCAGCGTGCCGAAGGAGAGGTGCAGGCCGATCAGCCCCTCCGGCTTTGCGCCGCGGCCGAAGTCCGGCATCGTCCAGGCAATCGCGAACTGCACGACGAGCAGCGCGACGATAAGCCAGTGCAGGGATTTCGCGACGGCACCATAGCCGGGTTGTTGCGCATTCCTGTCGTACAGCATCTATGTTCCTTCTGATAATGCTCATCCGATGCGGCGCGGCATTCCATCGTCCGACGCCCGCGGAATCTCGCATTGATCTGCACAAAGCCGCCAGTTGTGAAAGATACCGACAGCTGCACCATTTGCGAGGCACCCGACGGCGATGTAAAGAGGCGGTGTTGCGGCGGCAGGTCGATGCGGCGATGCGGACAAGCGGATCGGAATCCGGGATATTCCAGGATCCCGACACCAACTTGTTCTACGTCACGGACGGCAACGGCAGCGGGGCTGACGGTTCGCCGCTATACCGGGCCGATTTCGAAGAACGCGCCGCTTCCCGGCGCGCGATAGGAAGCGATGGGGCACAGAGGAGCTGCGATGGACACGATTACCCACTACATCGGCGGAGCAAAAGTTTCGCCGGGCGCCCGGCTTGGCGACGTCTTCAACCCAGCGACCGGCGAGGTCGCGCATCGCGTGGCGCTCGGCGGCAGCGCCGAGATCAACGCCGCGGTGCGCGCCGCGGCCGCCGCCTTCCCATCCTGGTCGGCGACGCCGCCGCTGACCCGCGCCCGCGTGATGTTCAAGTTCCGGGACCTGCTCGAGTGCCGCGCCGGCGATCTCGCCGCGCTGATCACCGCCGAGCACGGCAAGGTGCTGAGCGACGCCCTGGGTGAGGTGACGCGCGGTCTCGAGGTCGTCGAGTTCGCCTGCGGCATCCCGCATCTCCTCAAGGGCGAGTTCACCGAGCAGGTCGGGCGCGGCATCGATTCCTATGCCTTCCGCCAGCCGCTCGGCGTCTGCGCCGGCATCACGCCGTTCAATTTCCCGGCAATGGTGCCGATGTGGATGTTCCCCGTTGCGATCGCCTGCGGCAATACCTTCGTGCTCAAGCCGTCGGAGCGCGATCCCTCGGCGAGCATGCTGATCGCCGAGCTCTTCGCCGAGGCCGGCCTGCCCGCCGGCGTCTTCAACGTCGCGCACGGCGACAAGGCGGCGGTCGATGCGCTGCTCGAGCATCCCCAGGTCGCGGCGATCAGCTTCGTCGGCTCGACGCCGATCGCCCAATACATCTACGCGACGGCGGCCGCACACGGAAAGCGCGTGCAGGCGCTGGGCGGCGCCAAGAACCATCTCATCGTGATGCCCGACGCCGATCTCGCACAGGCGACCGATGCGCTGATGGGTGCCGGCTACGGCTCGGCCGGCGAGCGCTGCATGGCGATCTCGGTCGCCGTCGCGGTCGGCAACGTCGGCGACAAGCTGGTCGAGGCGCTGGCGCCGCGCGTCCGCGGCCTCAAGGTCGGCCCGGGCAACGATCCCGAGTCCGAGATGGGACCGCTGGTGACGCGCCAGCATCGCGACAAGGTCGCCTCATACGTCGATCTCGGCATCGCCGAGGGCGCCAAGCTCATCGTCGATGGCCGCGGCCTCAAGCTGCAGGGCTACGAGCAGGGTTTCTTCCTGGGCGGCTGCCTCTTCGACCATGTGACGCCGACGATGCGAATTTATCAGGAGGAGATCTTCGGCCCGGTGCTGGCGGTCGTCCGCGCCCCGGATTTCGAGACCGCGCTCACCCTCGTCAACGACCACGAGTTCGGCAATGGCACGGCGATCTTCACCCGCGACGGCGATGCCGCCCGCGAGTTCGTCAGCCGCGCCCAGATCGGCATGATCGGCGTCAACATCCCGATTCCCGTGCCGATGGCCTATCATAGCTTCGGCGGCTGGAAGCGCTCGCTGTTCGGCGACATGGCGGTGCATGGGATGGAGGGGGTGCGGTTCTACACCCATCCGAAGACGGTCACCGCGCGCTGGCCGACCGGCATCCGCTCCGGTGCGGAGTTCGTGATGCCGACGATGAAGTGAGGCGGCGCCCGCCGGCTCCCTATTCCGACGTAACGAAATAGGTGCGGACCGACCCCGGTCCCTTGAGCTCGATCGCGCCGGGTTCCTCCTTGCGGCGGGAGCGAGCCGCGCAGGCTCGCAAACTTGGACATGATTGAGTTTCATCATGGCCCCGTGTCGACAACCACGCCTTAAATGGTGATGAAGGTAATCGGGGTTCCGCTCACGACGGCTGTTCATAGTCTCGACGAGGCCGTCCGGATCAGCGGCAGAGGCGCGCGATTCAGCCGTTTACGGAGGATCGATTTACGGAGGATCGATGTCCGGTGTTCTGGTCCTGCTGGTGGTGACCAGCGTCGCTTTCGCTGTGACGAATGTGGACGGCCTGCTCGTGCTGCTCGCCTTCTTTTCCGACCGGCGGTACGCGACTGTCCAGGTGGTGGTTGGACAATATCTGGGAATGTCCGTCCTGATCGTCGCTGCGGTGATCGGTTCGCTTCTGTCCCTCGTCATTCCGCCTCCCCGTCTCGGACTGATCGGATTCCTTCCTCTCGCGGCGGGCGCATGGCAGGCGTTTGTGGCGCGGGGCGCCGCCGGCACGATCGGCACCGATGAAAGCAGATATTTGAAACCGATCTCGGTTGCGCTCGTTACGGTATCAAATGGAGGCGACAATCTTGGCACTTATGTGCCGCTGTTTTCCGCGATGACCAGCGGCCAGCTGCAGATCACCATCGCTGTATTTTCGCTGTTGACGGGGCTGTGGTGTGCCGTCGCCTATTGGTTCGTTCATCACTCGAGGCTCGCTCTGCCGATCCGGCGGCATGGCGGCCAGGCGCGTCCGTGGGTGCTGATGGCGCTGGGCGTCTTCATCCTGATTCGGACCAACGCGATTGCTGAACTTTAGGTCTGTCGTGAGCAGTCAGCAGCGACACCGTCCGATCCCAGCTGATAAAGGAGGGAAGAATGGCGATCCTGGAGGACATGCTCGGTGGCGAGATGCTAGCCGAGGCCGGAATCGGCGCCGGCATCCTGATGCTCGCGCCGGCCTTGCTGGTCCGAGTGACGCGACCGGCGGCCAAGGCGCTGATCAAGAGCGCCATCATCGTCTATCGCGGCGCCGCGGATGTCATCAACGAAGCCTCCGCAGCGCGCGCCGATGAGCCGCTCCCGCAAGAGGCGACCTCACGCGTCCCGGCACAGAAAGCTACGGCGGGAAACAAGCCCAGGATCCCGTCGGCTAGGCGAGGTGCAGTCGACCGCGCGGCGGCGCGCAAGCCACCCCGGCGTGCGAAGAAGAACCCCTAATCCGACACGCGCTCTGCGATGGCGTTGCCATCGCAGCTGCGTCGCAGAAGCTCGCTTGCATACCAGCTCATCGACACCGCGATCGCCGGCTGCCGTCGATAGAGAAGCTGACCGGCCGCCATTGCGAGCAGGCCCAAGGATGCCAGCGTGCCGAGGTCAAGCTCGCCGGCGGTGACACGTTTGATGTTGCGGTCGATCGCCGCCATCTCCAGGCACAGCCGCTGCGCGACCGGCGGCGCGTGCAGGGCCAGTTCCAAAAGGTTGCCGATATCGGCGCCAAGCGCCTGCATGACGAGATCCGCGATCTCGCCCTCGTGCTGCACGAGAATACTTCCGGTGACTGGGTTCGTTGCCACATGGCTTACCCCGTCGAGACGTTCCAGCCGGCGTTTGATATCGTCAAAAAAGTCGGAGTCTCCCCGCCGTTCCGGAACCTTGATCCGCACCCGGCCGGGAAGGCTATGCACCACGTAAGCTTTCGCTTTCATGGCAAAGTCATCAGTGCACGGCGGTCCGCCGTCGCGGGGCGGCGACTGCCGACTCGGACTCTGACGACGGCGGCTCATGCTCCGCCTCGGTCGGCGGCTTGGCCGCTGCCTCCGCTTGAAGCTCGGCGGTGACGTCCTCGATGGTCTCGCGCATCTCGGCTGCTGTCTCGCGTGCGCGCTGGTAGATCGCCAATCCGGCTTTAATCGCGGTCTTGGTCGCCGGCCGCGCGAAGCGTGCGAGCGCCGGCGTGACGATCGGAGCCAAGAATACGCCGGCTGCCCCGCCCACAAGCATCGCCGCGAATGTGCCCTTCCATTTTGTCTCTTCCGCCATGGCCTGCTCCAGGTCACATCGCAGTACGGGATTCATTAGAACACTGCTGATGCCCGATAGGTCCATGCCCCTTTTGGTGCGGAGCGCGCTTTCCCAACGCGCGCATGCTCTACCGCGGCGCTCGGTTCGAACCGTGGGGCATCGCTAGTGTTACAGTTTTTTAACAGCCGCAAGAACGAGGCTTCCGCAATGGCGATCTAGAGGAATTCACGATGGCTATTTTAGAGAATGCGCTTGAAGGACTTGCTGAAGGCGGTGTCGCGACGGGGCTAGCGGTCGGCGTCGGTGTGCTTCTGCTCGCGCCTGGCATCCTCCCCGCGGTTGGCCGTGCGTTGCGTCCGGTCGCGGTCGGCGCGATCAAGACCGGTATGCAGGTGTACGAGCAAGTCGCCTCCACGGTGCGTGAAACGGCTGAGGATCTCGTTGCTGAGGCACGAGCCGAGCTCGATGCGGAGCATGGTGGCGCGGAAGCCGAGCCGAGACGCCGCCGGACGCGGCTCGCGGAGCCGGCGACCTGAGGCGCGGCGGGTCCGCGTCGTCTGAGGCTTCGTACCGCCGCGAGCGCTGTTCGACGTCGTGAGCATGCCCGCTGTGCAAGCGAGCCCAATCGCGCCGGTGCATACAGCCGTGAGAGGTCGAGCTCGTCTTCATATTGGCCGCCTCCGCGGTAACGAGGTTCTCAGCCGCGCCCTCGAGCATGCGCTGTCCGGCGCGGCGATCGAAAGCGCGTCGGCGAGCAGCCTAACCGGAAATTTGCTCGTGCGGTTCGGCAAGGACGTCTCCCTCGCCGAGGTCACTGCACGCATCGAGCAGATCTTAGCGGACCTCGTCCGTGACCCGCAGGATTCCGCGTACCCCGCCGAGGCCGCCTCGTATGGTTGGCACGGCGCGTTCCCGAAGGATGTCCTGCGGGAGCTGCGAACCACGCGCTCGGGGCTCGAGGAGGCTGTTGCGGATCGGCGGCTCAAGCAATATGGCAGCAACGTGCTGCCCGCGCTGGCGTCGGCATCGCGGCTGGGGATGCTGATCGAGCAGTTTCAGAGTCTGCCCGTAATCCTGCTGGCCGGCGCGGCGGCGCTTTCGGTCGCCACGGGCGGCTTAGCCGACGCGGTGGTGATCCTCAGCGTCGTCGGTCTCAACGCCGCCATCGGATTTGCCACGGAAAGCCGGACCAGCCGTATCATCGGCGCGCTTTCGTTGCCGCTCCAGGCCAGCGTTCCGGTTCATCGCGATGGAGCGACGCGACCCGTCCCCACCGAAGCCGTCGTGCCGGGCGACATCATGGTATTGCAGCCGGGCATCATCATCGGCGCAGATGGGCGCGTGATCGCCGCGGATGGCTTGACGGCGGATGAATCCATGCTGACGGGCGAAAGCCTGCCGGTGCCTAAAAGCGAGACTCCCGTCGCGCTCGACCGTCCCCTCGCTGAGCGTACCAGCATGGTTTATCGCAGCAGCGCGGTGGTCGGCGGCAGTGGCCTTGCCGTGGCGGTAGCAACCGGTCCGCGCACCGAGGTGGGCCATATCCAGGCGCTGGTCGGCGCGACGGGCACGCCGGAGACCCCGATGCAGCGGCAGCTCGACGTACTTGGCGGTCAGCTCGTCCTGCTCTCCTGCGGGATCTGCGGCGTCGTCTTTCTCATCGGCTTGCTGCGTGGGCATGCTTTTCTGCAGATTCTCAAATCCTCGATCGCCCTTGCCGTGGCCGCCATCCCGGAAGGACTTCCCACTGTTGGCACGACCGCGCTCGCGCTCGGCATCGAGGAGATGCGGCGGCGACAGGTCCTGGTGCGGCGCTTGCACGCGGTCGAAACCCTCGCGGCGGTCGACGTGATCGCCTTCGACAAGACGGGTACGCTGACGGAAAATCGTATGTCGGCGACGGCCGTCGCCTGCGGAGGAGAGCATTTCGCCGTCGCCGACGGCATGCTCCGCGATGACGGCCGGCCGTTGTTGGCGGCAGCCCCGGGATCGACATTGGCGCGGCTCGTCCAGGTCGCCGTTCTCTGCAATGAGGCGACCTTGCACCTGGCGCCGGAGGGCGTCCGAATCACCGGTAGTCCCACCGAGGCGGCGCTGCTGCGCCTGGCGCTCGATCTCGGAACCGACGTCGTCGAACTCCGCCGGCGCTTTCCCGTGCAGGCGATCGAGTACCGGGCAGAGGCGCGTCAGTACATGGTGAGCGTTCACCCGGCGTCCCGCGGCAGATTGCTGATGAGCAAGGGCAATCCCGAGCAGGTGCTGGCCCGCTGTACATGGCAATCGCGCGGTCGGCGCCGGATGCCGCTCAATGCGACGGCACGGGCCGCCATTCTCGGCGACAACCGAAAGATGGCGGCCGACGGGTTGCGCGTCCTTGGTCTTGCCTATGCCGAGCCGACCGCCCCCCGGCGCGTGGACGGCCCGGCGACCGAGCGGCTGGACGGGGAGGGTCTCGTCTGGCTCGGGCTCGTCGGTCTGTCCGATCCCGCGCGACGCGGCGCCGGGGATCTGCTCGCCCGCTTCGATCGCGCGGGCATCCGCGTCATCATGATCACCGGCGACCAGGCGCCGACCGCGCGGGCGGTGGCGGAGAGCGTGAAGCTCGGCAACGGCGCACCGCTCGGCGTGCTCGAGGCAAGCGAGCTTCATGGCAAGGACGACGCCGCGGTGGACGAGATCCTGCGCCATACGCGCATTTTCGCGCGTGCCACGCCCGCCGATAAGCTGCGGATCGTCCAGGCGCTTCAGCGTTCGGGCAAGATCGTCGCGGTGACCGGCGACGGCATCAACGACAGCCCGGCATTGCGCGCCGCCAATCTCGGCATCGTCATGGGACTGAGCGGCACAGACGCCGCGCGCGAGGTCGCCGATGTCGTGCTGGCGAGCGACGATCTCATGACGTTGACCACGGCGCTGGCACATGGGCGGACCACCTACGGCAACATTCGCAAGTCGATCCACTTTCTGCTCGCGACGAACCTCAGCGAGATCCTTGTCGTGCTCATGACGACGACGCTGGGCTTCGGCGCAACGCTGACGCCGATGCAGCTCCTGTGGATCAACCTTCTATCGGACGTGCTGCCCGCGCTCGGCCTTGCCCTCGAACCGGCGGAGAGCGGCGTCCTCGAACAGAAGCCCCGTGCCCCCGACGAACCGATGCTGAGCCGGCAGGACATGGCGGTGCTCGCCCGCGAAGGCACGATGATTGCCGCGGGCGCGCTTGGTGCCTATGGCTTGGGCATGGCGCGTCAAGGCGAGGCCGCACGCGCCGGCACTATGTCTTTCACCAGCCTCGTCGGCGGGCAGCTCCTTCATGCGCTGACCTCGCGCTCTGCACATGCCGGATTGTTCGGAGCCGAGCCTTTGCCGGCGAACCGGCCGCTTGCGGCCGCGCTGCTCGGCTCCGCAGGACTTCAAGTGGCCTTGCTGGTCGTTCCCGCGCTGCGCCGGTTCATGGGGCTCGCGCCGCTCGATGCCGGCGATGCGCTGATCAGCCTCGCCGGTGCGGTCCTGCCCTATATCGCGAACGAGGCCGCGAAGACGGCGCTGCCGCGGCGCTGAATGCTTGATCCGAGCCTTGTCGTCGGGCGGCAATATGCGGGAGACGGAGAACTACGCGGGCGGCGCCGAGGGATCGCACATACAACGCGTCGCTGACGGCCGCGTAGGATCGGCTTGCGCTACGCCGTTTCGCCGGGGAGGGGATTGCCTTTCGGCAGATCGAACATTCCCGGCGTAAAGCGGGCGAGGAATTCGAGGGCCGCCTCGCCGCTCACGATATCGGCATATTTCGCATTCATGTCGCAGAGGCTGGCGGCATGGCTCGTCTGCAGCCGGTCGAAGCAGGCGTCGGCGACCACCGCGACGCGATAGTTGTTGCTGAAGGCGTCGAGCACGGTGGCGCGGACGCAGCCGCTGGTCGTCGTGCCGGTGACGACGACGCTGTCACAGCCGAGCAGCACGAGATAGCTCGCGAGATCCGTGCCGAAGAAGCCGCTCGGTTTGCGCTTCGCAATGACGACGTCGCGCGGTCCCGGCGCGATCTGCGGCATGATCTGGTTGCCGTCGAGATTCGTCGGTCTGGCCTTGCCGGCGCTGGCGTTGGGGCTCGTCTTCCACTGCCAGCTGCCGGTGTCCCAGCGGTCGTGGCGCTCGATCCCGGTCGTGTATATGACCGGGATCTCGCGCTCGCGCGCCGTCGCGATGAGTCTCTGCAAGAGCGGCAGCGCGTCCCAGGCGTCCTCGCCGCAGGACGTGCGCCAGCGCTTGATCGATTCGAGGATCGGCTCGCGGCGGTCGCCGCAGAAGGCGTAGTTGACGTCGATGACCAGCAACGCCGGCCGCTTGCCGAAGCCGCCTGGCGCGCCATAGCCGAGGGCCGCCATCACCTGCTTGTCGCGTTCGGTCATATAGCCGTCCCAGATCGCCATCGCCGTCTCCCGTTGCATTGCGTGGATCGATCATAGCGCACCGCGAGGGCCATGCCAGGCCGGTGACGATCGCCCTCTTGCGGTGTTTGGAAAAGCGGGACATCGCGCGCCCGGGGTTGCTGGCGCCCGGACAGGAAGGGATCTCGAATGTCAGACTGGGACGTGAGCCGCCGCGGATTTCTCCAGACGACGGCATTGACGAGCGGAGGCTTCGCCTTCGCGCAATTCGTCGATCGTCACGGCGCCCTCGCTGCCGAACCCGAGGCGGCGCCATCGGAATCGGCGCCCGCCAGGCAACGGGTGACGTTGCAGGTGAACCGCACGTCGCATGAGCTGACCCTGGATCCGCGAACGACCCTCCTGGACGCGCTGCGCGAGCACATCGGCCTGACGGGCGCGAAGAAGGGCTGCGACATGGGAGCGTGCGGTGCCTGCACCGTCCACCTCGACGGCAAGCGTGTCGTCTCCTGCCTGACGCTGGCCGCCAGCGCGGAGGGGCGGCGCATCACGACGATCGAGGGCCTCGCCGAGGGCGACGAGTTGCATCCGATGCAAGCCGCCTTCGTCGAGCACGACGGCTTCCAATGCGGCTATTGCACGCCGGGCCAGATCATGTCGGCGGTCGCCTTGGTCGGCGAGGGTCGTGCCGCCTCCGACGACAGTATCCGCGAATTCATGAGCGGCAATCTCTGCCGCTGCGGCGCCTATCCGAACATCGTCGCTGCGATCAAGAGCGTTGCCGGCGGGAGGGCCTAGCGATGTATCCCTTCACCTATGTCCGGGGCGACGACCGGCAAGCCGCCGTCGCCCTTGCAGCCGAGCCGGGCACCGAGTTCCTCGCCGGCGGCACCGACATGCTGCAGCTCCTCAAGGACGAAGTCCGCCGGCCGCGGCGCCTGGTCGAGATCACGTCGCTCTCCGGCATGTCCGAGATCTCGAGCGGGCCGCAAGGACTGCGTCTCGGCGCCCTCGCGCGCATGGCGGATGTCGCCGATCACCCGGCGGTGCGCGACGAATACCCGGTGATCTCGCAGGCCCTGCTGGCGAGCGCCTCGCCGCAGGTGCGCAACATGGCGACGATCGGCGGCAACCTCCTGCAGCGGACGCGCTGCGCCTATTTCCGTGACACTGCGATGCCGTGCAACCGCCGGGAGCCGGGCAGCGGCTGCTCGGCGATCGATGGCGAGAACCGGCTCCACGCGGTCCTCGGCGGCAGCGACCACTGCATTGCGACGCATGCCTCGGATCTCGCGGTCGCTCTCGTCGCCTGTGACGCGGTTGTCGTCGTCACGGGTCCGTCGGGCGAGCAGCGCATCAAGCTTGAGGACCTCCATCTCCTGCCCGGCGAGACGCCGGAGAAGGAGACGGTGCTGCAGCCGGGCGATCTCATCACCGCCGTCGAGGTGCCGCCACTCGCCTTCGCGCGGCGCTCGCTCTACCGCAAGGTACGCGACCGCGCTTCGTTCGAATTCGCGCTCGCCGCCGCGGCGGTCGCTCTCGACATAGACGGCGGGACGATCCGTCAGGCCCGGGTCGCGCTCGGCGGCGTCGGCACCAAGCCGTGGCGCTCGCACGAGGCCGAGAAGGCGCTGACCGGCGCAAAGCTCGAGACCGCCTCGTTCGAGAAGGCCGCGGCCGCCGCGCTCGCCGCGGCACGACCGCTGCACCAGAACGGCTTCAAGATCATCCTGGCGCAGCGGACCCTGATCCGCGCGCTCCTCACGGTAGGGGCCTGAGCCATGACGACGACCATTGGAGCACCGCTCAACCGCATCGACGCGCGTCTCAAGGTCACCGGCGCGGCGCGCTACTCTGCCGAGATGCCGGTAAAGAACGTCGCCCATGCCGTCCTGATCCAGAGCACCATCGCCAACGGGCGCATCGCCGACATCGACACCGCCGCCGCCGAGCAATCGCCCGGCGTGCTGCTCGTCATGACGCATCGCAACGCGCCGAAGCTCGGCGGCAAACAGAAATCGGTCCAGCAGCCGGGCGAGGATTATCCGCTGCTGCAGGACGATGCGATCCACTACAACGGTCAGCACATCGGCGTCCTCGTCGCCGAGACCTTCGAGGCGGCGACCCATGCGGCGCGGCTCGTGACCGTCCGCTATGACGAGGATAAATCCGTGGTCCGTCTCGGCCAGGTGCTCGACAAGCTCGCCGTGCCGCAGCATTTCCGTGGCGGCGCCCGTCTGCCGGATTCGAGCCGCGGTAATCCCGACCAGGAGTTCGTCGCCGCGCCGGTCAAGATCGACCAGACCTACCAGACGCCGATCGAGCATCACAATCCGCTGGAGCCGCATGCGGTAATTGCCGTCTGGACCGGCGACGAGCTCGTGGTCTTCCATTCGTCGCAAAGCGTCGCCGGCTCGCACAAGACGATCGCCGGCCATCTCGGGATTTCCGACGACAAGGTCCGAACAGTCTCGCATTTCATCGGCGGCGGCTTCGGCAGCAAGGGATCGACCTGGCCGCATGTGACGATCGCCGCGATGGCCGCGCGGATCGTCAACCGGCCGGTCAAGCTCGTCCTGACCCGGCGGCAGATGTATACGTCGAACGGGTTCCGGCCGCAGACCCGGCAGCACCTCCGCCTCGGCGCCGATCGCGACGGCCGCTTGATCGCGCTGCGTCACGATAGCCTGAGCCATACTGCGAGCTTCGGCGAATGGGTCGAGCCCTGCGGCCTCTCGACCGAGATCATGTATTCCTGCCCGAACCTCGGCGTCAGCCACCGCGTTGCGCCGACGGACACCGGGATTCCGACGTTCATGCGGGCGCCCGGCGAGGCCAGCGGCATGTTCGCGCTGGAATCGGCGATGGACGAGCTTGCCGAAGCGCTCGCCATCGATCCGCTCGAACTGCGGCTGCGCAACTACGCCGAGCAGGACGAGCATGAAAAGTTGCCGTGGTCGAGCAAATCGCTCAAGCAATGCTATGAACGAGGCGCCGCCGCCTTCGGCTGGAACAAGCGCGAGCGGCAGCCCGGATCCATGCGCAACGGCGATCTGTTCGTCGGCTGGGGCATGGCGAGCGCGACCTATCCGATGAACCGCTCCAAGGCTAGTGCGACGGTCCGCCTGCAGGCCGACGGGCGTGCGATCGTGCAATGCGCGACGCAGGACATCGGTACCGGCACCTACACGATCATCGCCCAGGTCGCGGCCGATGCAATCGGCCTCCCGGTCGAGCGCGTCACCGTCCAGATCGGCGATTCCAATTTCCCGGAGGCTCCGGTCTCAGGCGGCTCGCAAACCGCCGCAAGCGTGACGCCGGCGGTGGACGCGGCGTCACGCGACATCCGCAAGCAGCTTGTCGATCTCGCCACCACGGGCAGCTTCAAGGGCCTCCGCAGTGAGGATCTGGACGTCGTCGACGGCGCCGTCGTGGTGAAGAGCGACCCGTCGCGCCGGGCCGAGATTGGTACGCTTCTCGCGGGGCGCGACGCGTTGACCGCGACGAAAGGAGCGGAGCCCGGCGACGAGAAGAAGCAATTCTCGATGCATTCCTTCGGCGCGCATTTCGTCGAAGTCCATGTCGATCCCGAGCTCGGCGAGGTGCGGGTCGCACGCTACGTCGGCGCATTTGCCGCCGGCCGCGTCCTCAACGCGAAAACGGCGCGCAGCCAGATAATCGGCGGCATCGTCTACGGGCTGGGCATGGCGCTGACCGAGGAGACCGATCTCGATCACCGCAGCGGCCGCGTCCTCAACGGCAATATCGCCGAATACCTCGTGCCGGTGCATGCAGACGTGCCGGATATCGAGGTCATCCTGATCGAGGAGCAGGACCCGCACGTCAATCCACTCGGCGTCAAGGGCATGGGCGAGCTGCCGATGGTCGGCGTCGCCGGGGCGGTCGCCAACGCGGTCTTCCATGCCACCGGCAAGCGCATCCGCTACCTGCCGATCCGGCCGGACAAGCTCCTGCGGACTGCCTGATCGGCTCACTTACCGTCGTGCCGGGCTTCACGACTTCAGATACCTAGGTGCCCAAATTAACCAAGCGCCCCCTCAGGCCCTGCCGGTCAGCGCCGCCTTCATTCGATCGGGCGTGAACGGTGCCTGCCGCAGCCGGACGCCGGTCGCGTCGAAGATCGCGTTGGCGATCGCCGCCGCCACCGGCCGGGTCGACGGCTCGCCCGCACCGGTCGGGGCGATCTCCGGATGGTCGAGCAAGACGATGTCGATCTTCTCCGGCGCGTCGGTGATGTCGAGGATCGGGTAAGTCTCCCAATCGACGCTGGTGACCGATTGGCGGTCGAAGCGGACTTCCTCGAGCAGGCTTCGGCTGGTGCCCTGGACGATGTTCCCCTCGATCGTGTTGCGAAGCAGCCCGGGGTTGATGATGCACCCACAATCGTGAGCGACTGCGAAGCGCTTGGCCCGCACCTTGCCGCTGCGGCGATCGACCTCGACCTCGGCGACGACGGCGACGATGGTGAGGGCCCGCTTGGAATAGGCGATGCCGCGGCCCGTGACGACATCGGCGTCGGCGTTGCCGGCGCTGCCCGAGACGCGGCTTTCCCAGCCGAATTTGTCCGCTGCCGCCTTGACCGCCGCGGCATCGCGGCCGGTGAGGTGGCGCAGGCGGAACTCGACGGCGTCGGCATTGGCGGCATGGGCGAGCTCGTCGATGAAGGACTCGCTGGCGAAATGGATCTGCGGGCCAACGGGATCACGCAGATGCGAGGTTCGCAGCGGCGAGGCGCGGTCGAGCAGCGGCGCGATCGTCTCCCAAGCCATGAGCCGGTTCGGGATCTGGTAGGATTCGTCGGGAACCGCGAAGGCCTCGATCGGCTTCAGCGGGACGCCCCACTGCTGGCCCGCGATGCTGTACGCGATGTCGGATTCGTTGCTATCGATCTCGAGCCGCGAGAAGCCCTTGCTCTCGAATTTATAGGCGACAATCTTGCCGTCGCCGTCGAGCCCGGCGGTGGCGCGATGGATTGATGCCGGACCCTTGGGGTCCCAGGCGATGCCCTCGGGTCGCATCCCCTGGAGCCGCACTGGCCGGCCGATCTGCTGCGCCAGGAACGCCGCCTCGATCACGGTGTCGCCGGCGTCGTTGCGGCCGTAGGAGCCGGGACCGATGCGCCAGATCGCCTGGACGTTCTCGACCGGCAGGCCGAGCAGGGCGGCGACGCCGTCGCGCGCATAATGCGGCTTCTGCGTGCCGGTCCACACGGTCGCCGTGCCATCCTTGATCTGGACGACGGCGCAGCCCGAGCCCATGCTGGCATGCGACTGGAACGGCCATTCGTACTCGGCGCTGACGGTCTGCGCCGCGCCGGCGATCGCCGCCTCGAAACCCGGGGTCTCCTTCTCGACGGTGCGCTTGCGCACCGCCGCGTCGCGGATGTGGTCGTAGAGCTTCTCCTGCTCAGGGAAGGCGGCCGGCGATTGAGACCACGTGACCTTGAGGTCGCGCGCCGCGCGGATCGCGTCCCATTCCTTGTCGGCGACGACGGCGAGGAATCCGTCCTTGTGGACGATCCGAACGCCCTTGATGCCGGCCACCGAGCTCTCGTCGATGGCCGTCGGCTCGGCGCCGGCCGCCGGCGGCCGAATCACCCGCGCATGCACCATGCCGGGAACGCGCACGTCGGTCACGTAGGTTGGCTGGGCGAAGACCTTGGCGGCGACGTCGCGGCGACGCGGCGAGGTGCCGACGACCTTGTAATCGGCCGGCTTCTTCGCTTGCGCCGTGGTCTCGACGTTGAGATCGTTGCCGATCTTGCCATTCCATTTCATCGCGACGTTGAAGAACTTGCCGCCGATGAGCTGGCCGTAGGAGACCGTCTTGCCGGGGGCGCCGGCGACGGAGACGACGCCGTTGCTGACGGTGAGCTTCTCGATCGGCGCCTTCAGCTTCTGCGCCGCGAGGCCGAGCAGGAACTGCCGTGCCTCGCAGGCGGCGTTGCGCATCGGCTTGCCACCCCAGGTGATGCCGAAGCTGCCGCTCGCGCCGCCCTGGTTGATGACGCGGGTGGTGTCGTCCATCACCACGGTGACCCGGTCGGCGGGGAGGTCGAGTTCCTCGGCGACGATCTGGGCGATGCCGACGTCGGTGCCCTGACCGCCGTCGATCTTGCCGAAGAAGACGGTGGCCGAGCCGTCGCGGTGGATCGCAAGGTAGGAGTCGAGCTGAGTCGGATCGAGCGGCTTCGGTCCCGCGACCGCGGTCGCCGCCGCGGCCAGATGGGCGGGCACGGCGAAGCTGACGACGAGGACGCCGGTGCCCTTGAGGATGCCGCGGCGGCTGAGGTCTTGGCGCAGAATGTCGGTGCTGGTCATCGCTGCCTCCCTCACGCCATCGCCGCGGCGCGCTTGACCGCGCGTAGGATCGCCATGTGGGTGCCGCAACGGCACTTGAGGCCGGAAAGCCCTTCGCGGATCTGCGCGTCGGTCGGGTGCGGGTTGCTCTTGAGCAGCGCCGCCGCCGTCATCATCCAGCCGTTGATGCAATAGCCGCACTGCGGCACCTGCTCCTCGACATACGCCGCCTGCAGCGGATGCGGGTGCTTCTCGCTGCCGAGCCCCGCCAGGGTTGTCACCTTGGCACCCTTGGCCGCCGCGACCGGCGTCACGCACGAGCGCGTCGCCTCGCCGTTCAGGTGCACGGTGCAGGCGCCGCATTGCGCGAGCCCGCAGCCGAAATGCGGGTTGTCGAGACCGAGGTCGCCACGCAGCGCATAGAGCAGCGGCATCTCGGGATCGGCATCGACGACGGCTTCCCGGCCATTGAGTTGAAAGGAAATGCGTTCCGTCATGCGACAATCCTCCCTTTGCTGGACGCGGATCCGGACAGTTTATTGCTTGTTGTAGTTCGTCCCCGCGTCTCTCCCCAAGCTAGCCGAACCGCCGGTTGGCGCGCAACGTCATCGAGCTAGGGAGATTGACAGGGTCGTCAACTAATTTTAAGGATTTAGATCATAAGTAGGACGGGGTCGAGCAGACTCTGCGTGAAGGGAGAACTGGCGCCTACATCCGTTGCCTCCACTCTCTGATTCGAAGCCCTGAGGCGCGGCGCGGCGTCCGATGGCGAGCACGGGCGGTAGGCACAAGCACGGATTGACCGAAGAACGCACGCCTCGACGAACGTCGTCGCGGCACGACCGAATTTGCGCAAGGAGGTAGCAGGATGACCGGGTTTACCATCAACGGCCGCAAGGTCGACGTCGCCGCGGAGCCGGATACCCCGCTCCTTTGGGTCATCCGCGAGCACCTCAAGCTCACGGGCACGAAATTCGGCTGCGGCATCGCGCAATGCGGCGCCTGCACCGTCCACATCGACGGCGAGGCGACGCGCTCGTGCATCACCAAGATCTCCACGGTCGCCGGCAAGCAGGTGACGACGATCGAAGGTCTGTCGCCGAACTCGAGCCATCCGCTGCAGAAGGCTTGGGTCGCCGAGCAGGTGCCGCAGTGCGGCTACTGCCAGTCCGGCCAGATCATGACGGCGGCGACGCTCCTCAAGAAGAGCGCGCATCCCAGCCGCGAGGAGATCGTCAAACACATGGACGGCAACATCTGCCGCTGCGGCACCTATCCTGGGATCATCCGGGCGATTCAGCGCGCCGGCAAAGAGACGCCGGCGCAAACCGCGGCCGTGACGCCGGTTTCGGCAACGGTCGAAGCCTCGAAGGGAGGCGCGAAATGACCGCAGAAATCGGCACAACCAGCCGCGCGCTTTCGCGCCGCAGCTTCCTCGTCACCACCGGCGCCGTCAGCATCGCGGTCTCGTTCGGCAGCGTGCTGACCGACGCCTTCGCTGCCGGGAAATCGGCTGCCACCTTCACGCCCGGTGCGTGGGTCACGATCGGGACCGACGGCGTCATCACGATCATGTCGCCTGCGTCCGAGATGGGCCAGGGCGTCATGACGACGGTGCCCCTGCTCATCGCCGAGGACATGGACGCCGACTGGAAGAAGGTCCGGGTCGTTCAGTCGCCCAACAATGCGAAGGTCTTCGGCAATTCCATGTTCGGCGGCTCGATGACGACGGCGGGCAGCCGCACCGTCATGGCCTATTACGAGAAGGTCCGTCTCGTCGGCGCGCAGACCCGCAAGGTCCTCCTGGCGAATGCCGCGTCGGCCTGGAAAGTGCCGGTCTCCGAGCTCACGACCGAGCCGAGCCTCGTCGTCCATAAGGCGTCGGGCCGCAAGATCTCCTACGGCGATCTCGCGAAGAAGGCGACGGTGCCGGACCCGCTGCCCGAGGTCACCAAGGCAGATCTCAAGCCGGCGGCGCAGTTCCGCTACATCGGCAAGGACGTGCCGCGCTACGAGGTCGCGTCGAAGGTCAACGGCACGGCGCAATACGGCATCGACACACAGCAGCCGAACATGCTCTACGGCGCCGTCTTGCGGCCACCGGTCCAGGGCGAAACACCGGAGCAGATCGACGATTCCGCGGCGAAGGCGATCAAGGGTATCGTCCAGATCGTCAAGCTGCCCTATGGCGTCGGCATCATCGGCGAGACCGTCGAGGGCACCAAGAAGGCCAAGGCGGCCCTCAAGGTCACCTGGACCAACACCGCGAAGGCGCGCAACTACACCAGCGACGCGGTCTATGAGGAATACCGCGGCCAGGGCGCCGACCTGAGCACTGAATCCGTCACCATGATCGGCGTCGGGGATGCCGCCGCGGCGATCACCGGGGCGGTCAAGATCCTCAAGGCCGACTATCGCTCCGACCACGTTGCGCATACCTGCATGGAGCCGATGAACGCGACTGCGGTCATCAACGGCGACGCCGTCGAGGTCTGGGCCTCGAACCAGTCGCCGACGACCGTGCAGATGCTGAGCGCCAGGGCGGCCGGCGTGCCGCCCGAGAAGGTGACCGTCAACACTACCCTGCTCGGCGGCGGCTTCGGCCGGCGCGGCGAGGCGGAGTATGCGGTCGACGCGGTGCTGCTCGCCAAGGCGGTGCCGGGCAAGCCGGTCAAGGTTATCTGGAGCCGTGAGGACGACGTCCAGTACGACACGTTCCGGCCGCTCTCCGCGCAGCACCTCGAGATCGGGCTGGATGCCGCCAACAACATCGTCGGCTGGCGCCAGCGCATCGTCGCGGAATCGCTGTTCGCGCGCAGCGCTCCGCCGGTGTTCAAGGCGATCGGCGGCAAGGATGTCGTCTCGGCCGGCGGCGGCGAGCTGAAATACGCGGTTCCCGCAGTGGCGGTCGAATATATCCGCGCCGACCGCGGCATCGCCGTCGGCGCTTGGCGCGGCATTGCGCCGGGCTATGTCATCTTCGCCTCCGAGACGATGATCGATGAGGTCGCGACCCTCAAGGGCGTCGACCCCGTCGCCTTCCGTCTCGACCTGCTCAAGGCCGAGCCGCGCGCGGCGAAGGTCGTCGAGACAGCAGCGAAGATGGCCGATTGGGGTAAGAAGCGGACGGACGGGCATGCCCTCGGCATCGCCTATTCCGACGCGCTCAACAGCCACACCGCGATCGTCGTCGAGGTGTCGCTGAACAAGCAGAGCGGCGAGATCAAGGTTCACCACATGTGGTGTGCCGTCGATTGCGGCGTCGCGATCCAGCCCAAGAACATCGTCGCCCAGATCGAGAGCTCGATCGGCTTCGGCCTCGGCGCCGCGCTGTGGGAGCAGATCAACATCGAGAAGGGCGAGGTGCAGGAGAGCAACTTCGGCGAGTACCGCGTGATGCGAATGTCCGACATGCCGATGATCGACACCAAGGTCATCTCGACGGACAGCCCGGTCGGCGGCATCGGCGAGGCGTCGGTCGCACCCGTCGCGCCGGCGATCGCCAACGCGGTTGCGACACTCACCGACGGCAAGCGGTTGCGTCAGCTGCCGATGCTGCCGGAGCGCGTCAAGGCGGTGCTGAGCACCTGACGGGCCTTCCTACGGGTCTTTGATAGAGGGGCTCTCCCGCACAGGAGAGCCCCTTTTTTTATTCGTTATCAGATGGATACGGCGACGCGCTCACCTTTGCCGGCAAGCGCGACAGGCTCAAGCTGATCAGCAGCGCGAGAATTGTCGTGGTGCCGACGGCGGCCACGATCCCCGGCCAGGCGTCCCAGGCCCAGACGAAGCCCCCGAGCGAGCCGAGGATGCTCGATCCCATGTAGTAGCTGAAGAGGTAAAGCGACGAGGCCTGCGCCTTGGCCGCGAGGGCGCGCTGGCTGACCCAACTGCTGGCGATCGAATGCGCCCCGAAGAATCCGAAGGTCAGCACCAGCACGCCGAAGATGATCACCCAGAGATCATCGAGCGCGGTCAGCAGCACGCCGATCAGCATGACGACGAGCGAGGCCCAGAGGACCCGGCCGCGGCCGATACGGTCCGAGAGCTGCCCGGCCAGCGACGATCCGACCATGCCGACGAGATAGGCCAGGAAGATCGCGCCCACCGCCGACTGGCTGAGGCCGTAGGGCGGCGCCGTCAAGCGGAACGACAGGTAGTTGTAGATCGTGACGAAGGCTCCAGCGATGAGGAACCCCATCAGATTGATCCAGCGGAGCCCGGGATCGGCGATATGCGTCCCGAGCGACCGGGCGAGGCTGAAGACATGGAGGCGCTGCCTGCGGAAATGCCGCGACGGCGGCAGCGAGCGCCATAGCATGACGCCGCCGAGCAGCCCGACGGCGCCGATCGCGATCGGCCCCCAGCGCCACGAGGTGAGATCGGCGATGCCGGCAGAGGCGACGCGGCCGAACAAGCCGCCGAAGGCATTGCCGGCGACCAGGAAGCCGATGGCGCGGCCGAGCGAGCGCGGATCCATCTCCTCGCCGAGATAGGCGATCGCGACCGCCGGCAGGCCGCTCAGGGCAACACCCTCGAGGGCGCGTGCAACAAGCAGCGTCGGGAAATCCGGCGCGAGCCCGGCGGCGACCGACAGGATTGAGGCGGCGATCAGCGAGATCACCATGACCATCTTGCGGCCGGAGGCCTCCGACAGGGAACTCGCGACGATCAGCATCGGCGCGAGGAAGCCCGTCGACAGCGACACGGCGAGGCTGCTGGCCGCCGCCGAGACCCGGAACTCCGATGCCAGCAGCGGCAGCACCGGCTGGGCGGTGTAGAGCAGCGCATAAGTCATGGCGCCGCCGACGACGAGCGCGATATTCGCCCACCGGAACTCGGCGGTGCCGCGACGCAGATAGTGGCGGTCCCCCGCCAGATCCGCGGTATCGAGGGTCGGCATTACGGCGTCTTCGGTGCTCCGGTATCGGCGACGAGCCCGGCGGCCTCGACCCCGGCGACGGCGCAGATCTCGTCATTGTCGGCGGTATCGCCGCTGATCCCGACCGCGCCAAGCAGCTCGCCGCCTTGCGTGCGGATCAGCACGCCGCCAATTCCCGGCACCATGCGGCCGGCCGAAGCGTCGACCAGCGCGCCGATGAATTGCGGCTGCGCCGCGGCGCGTCGCGCCAGCTCGCGTCCGCCGAAGCCCATGCCGAGCGCGCCCCAGGCCTTGCCTGTAGCGATCTCGGGCCGCAGCAGGCTCGAATCGTCGTCGCGCTTGAGCGCGACCAGCGTGCCGCCGAGATCGAGCACGGCGACGGTCAGCGGCTGGAATTTCAGCTCGCGGCCTTTGGCGAGCGCTTGATCGATGATCGTCGATGCCTGGGCGAGGGTCAGCTTACTCATGATGCGTGTCCATTCTGCAGTTTGCGACAGAATAGGCCGGCGCATGCGGTGATTGCCACCGCTCGATGACGAGCCACGCAGGCAACCACCCGAGCCTCGGCCGCGTTGAAGGACTGCCGGCGGCGCGCGGCGGGAGACGGGAGCAATGCTGAAGCCTTTGGAAATCACGATCTCGCATACGCTCGGCCGGGTTGGCGCTAGGCGCCGCGTCGAGGAGAGCCTCGCCAAGATCCGCGGCCAGCTTGCCGGAATCGCCAGCTCGGTCGAGCAGGAATGGGACGGCGACCGGTTGAGGTTCCGAATCGCCGCGCTGGGTCAGACGATCACCGGCGAGATCGAGGTCCTCGAGGACATGCTGCGCATCGTTGTCGCCCTGCCAAGCGTCCTCGGCCTGCTCGGCGGCGAGATCGCCGAGCGCGTCCGGCATCAGGCGACGCTCTTGCTGATGAAGTCATGAGCAACGATCGAAAGCCGGCAGCGCCGAAGAAGCGGCTCCCGAAGTCTCTGGCCGAGGAAGTCGCCGAGGCGCTCGGGTCGCTATCGCGGCCATCGCCTGCCGTCGACGAGCTCGCCGACCGCGAGAGCGGCAGCCCGGGACCGATTGCGGCGGACGATGAGAAGCCGTAGCCTCGCTATGGATGGGCGAGAGGAGTGCGATGGACGAGATCAGGCCGCTTACCGCCAGTGACCTCGAGCGGATCCTCAAGGTCTATCTGAAGCTGGTCCAGGAGTTGCCGGCGGATACGCCGGCCGGCCATCTCGATGCCCAGGGCCAGCTCCACTTCGCCCCCGACATTGGCGCGAAATTGCGGGCCTCCCGCATGGCGCTCGGTGAGATGCAGAGAATTCAGAAATCGTCCGGTTGAGAATTCTGAGGCGCCGAAGCCCGGACGCCGAAATTCTAGACCAGCGCTGTGACGATGTAGTAACCGGCGATGAGAACCACGGCCCAGAGCGCCGCGGCACTGCCGCCGATCAACGCCGTCCGGATGCGCAATGGCAGCTTGTCGCCACGATGCTCGACCGGGAATCGAAGAGCTCTCGGCGAAGCAGCGTGAACAAAGGACATCGACGGTCTCCCATGTGTCTTTCGTGCGGTCGTGACAGTTACATATCGTTACGCCCGGTTACGTCAAGAGGCTGATTGTGAAAAAAGTTAGGCGATAGCAACCTATGGTTCAATGAACGTTTAAGTATGCTCATAACAATTGATATAGAACGTGGTGGTTGCTTTATTACCGTTTAGATTTCCTTTTATACACTAATGAGCGTAGAAGGAAGACGATGAAGATCCACAATCCGTCAGGTGTGGCCGCCCCGACCGGCCCCTATAGCCACGCGATCGAGACAACGGGAGCGGCGCGCTGGCTTCATATTTCCGGCCAGGTCGGCCGCGCTCCGGACGGCTCCATGGCGGACGACATCGCGGGTCAGAGCGAGCAGGTCTGGCGCAATCTCGTCGCGGTTCTCGCCGGCGCCGGAATGACGACGCGCAATCTCGTCAAGGTGACGGCCTATTTGACGCGGCCGGAGCACACCGCCGCCTATGGCGCCGTGCGTTCGCGGTTCCTCGGCGACGCGCGGCCGGCCTCGACGCTGCTGGTGATCCAGGCGCTGGCGCAGTCGGATTTCCTCGTCGAGGTGGAGGCGATCGCCGCGGCAGACTAGCCCGCCGGCTACTCCCGCCCAGCTTCCGCCGCATTTGGCCGCCGCAGCTCTATTGTTCCGATAAGCCGGGAGTGGTAGGCGTTTGCGTTCACCCTCCGTTGCGTTGGACGATCATGCCGTACCAGAATCCGCCGAACGTCAGCCTTCTCGAGACCATCCTGCCCGACGAGCCCCTGCTGATGATGGGCGCCGGCCCGGTGCCGATCCCGGCGAAGGTCGCGGCCGCCAACTCGATCGTCATCAATCACCTGGGCGACGTCATGGCCAAGGTGATCGAGCAGGTCAAGGCCATGGCGCGCTACGTCTTCCAGACGGATTCGCAATATGTGATGGGCGTCGCCGGGCCGGGCTCGGCGGCAATGGAGATGGCGACCTGCAATCTCGTCTGGCCGGGCCGTCGCGTCCTCAGCGTCGTCAATGGCTATTTCAGCAAGCGTCTGGTCGAGATGGCGCAGCGCGTCGGCGGCGAGGTGACGCTGCTCGAGGTGCCGGACGGCCATACCGCCGATCCCGCGGCTGTCGAGGCGGCGCTGAAGCGCGGCCATTTCGACGTCATGACGATCGTCCAGGGCGAGACCTCGAACACCGTCTGGAACCGCCACCTCCCCGAGATCTGCCGCATCGCCAAATCCTACGGCTGCCTGATCATCGTCGACGCGGTCTGCACCCTCAGCACGATGCCGCTGCAGATGGACGGCTGGGGCGTCGACGTCGTCATCACCGGCGGCCAGAAGGGCCTGTCCTCGATCCCCGGCGTCTCGCTGATCGGTTTCTCCGAAACCGCGTGGAAGCAGCTCATGGCGCGCAACGCGCCAATGTACCATTGGGTCCTCGACGCGCGTCTTGCCGAGCAGTTCTGGAACAAGAAGGCCTATCACTATACGGCGCCGGTCTCCGGCGTGCTGGCGCTGCACGAGGCGTTGCGGCTAGTCTGCGACGAGACCCTGCCGGAGCGCTTCCACCGCCATGAGCAGTGCTCGCTGGCGCTGCAGAACGGCGTCGAGGCGATGGGGCTCAAGCTCTTCGTTCCGGTCGAGGCCCGCCTCAACTCGGTGCTGGGAATTTTGCTGCCGGAAGGGCTCAACGGCGACGCCGTTCGCCGCCACATGTCGCAGATCCACCGCGTCGAAATCTCGGGCGCCTTCGGCCTCAACATCATCCGCATCGGCCAAATGGGCGAGCAAAGCCGCGCCCATCATCTGTTCCGCACGCTGCATGCCCTCGGCTCCAGCATGCAGGCCCTCGGGGCCAAGCTTGACCTTCCGGCCGGCGTCGCCGAGCTCGAGCGAACCCTGACGGCGCCCTTGGCGCACTGAGAGCGCCCCCGGGCGCCTTCAGGGTGCGTCGGGCGTTATGCCCCGGTTCTCGCCTCCGCTGCCTGCTCTACCGCCGCCAACAGCTGCGGCAGCGCCCAGCTACCGTCGTGACGCACGCCGTTGATGTAGAACGTCGGCGTGCCGTGGACGCCGCTCCGAACCCCGCTGACGAAATCCTCGAGAACCCGATTGGCATAAACGTGATCGGCCAGTTCGCGGGTGAAGCGTTCGGTGTCCACTTCCAGCGCTTCGGCGTAGGCCAGCAGGTCACGCGCCTTGAGGTGCTGCTGGTTCTCGTAGAGGACGTCGTGCATTTCCCAGAACTTGCCTTGCGCACCGGCGGCCTCCGCTGCTTCGGCGGCGAGCTCGGCATGGGGGTGGATGTTGGTCAGCGGGAAGTTCCGGAACACGAACCGCACCTCATCCCCGGTGCGCGACAGGAGCTCGTTGACGACGAGATGCGCCGCGCCGCAATAGGGACACTCGTAATCGCCGTACTCCAGGAGGGTGATGGGAGCGTTCACCGGCCCGCGGATGTGATCGCGCGACGTCGAAACCGGCAGGGCGAGCACGCTTCTCCAAGTGGTGGTATCCATAAGTTGGCGCTCCTTCGTCTCTAGGCCGAACCGCGTGGGCTTGAGGATATTCGGGCGCCGATCCGTGTCGTTGATGGGTGTCAAGTTCGGCAAGAGGGTGCGCTGCGACCGGCCTGCCTGCGCTTCGTGGCGGGCAAGAGATTGGCCGCCGCGCTCGGTATGGTTAACGTCATCTTTACGCCTATGCAGTATCATCGAAGCTCCAGTGGCTCATGGAGGCTCGTCGATGGCTCCCAAGAAGACGATGCAAAAGCTGCGCGCTCTTTTCGGCCTCGCGGCGGCGGAAGCCTTCCTGATCGCGGCGATTCTCAATAGTGGGACCGGCGAATTCCTGCGGCTCTTCTGCGACGTCGCCGGAATCGGCATCGCTTGCTATCTCGTGGCGTTGACCCTGGCATCACGCGGCGAACGGCCGGCCGACCGGCAAGAGGCTGCGCCGCTGCCGCTCGGCGGCTGATCGTTCCTGGTCAGCGCTGCGCCGTCGCCAGCGCCCGGAAATCCACGTCGGTCTCGGCCGCCAGATAGGCCATCGCCGTCCACGCCGCGATGTTCTGCGCCAGCTCCTGCGGTTCGATCTTGTCGAAGGTGTCGTCGGCGGTGTGATGGATGTCGAAGTAATCGAGCCCGTTCTGGCGCATCGAGATGACGGGGACGCCGGCGGTCTGCAGGCCGCGGACGTCGTCGCCGGCGAAGAGCGCCGGATCGCGGCCGAGGTAGATGCCGAGCGGGACGAGCGTCTCGCTGAGCGTCCGGGTGAACTCGCTTTTGGCGCTGCCGGCCGGCGCGGCCAGCATGTAAATCTTTCGCGCTCCGAAATCGGTCTCGCCGGCGAGTGCGATCTTTGCGGCATCGTCGGCATGTGCCTTGGCATAGGCGGCGCCGCTGTAGTCCATCTCCTCGGCGCCGAACAGCACGACGCGCAGCGTCCGCTTGGGATGATGCGGCAGCGCGGCGATCAGCCTGCCGGCGGCGCTGACGATCGCGACGCCCGCCCCGTCGTCGATCGCGCCGGTGCCGAGATCCCAGGAATCGAGATGGGCGCCGATCAGCACGATCTCGTCCGGGCGCTCGCTACCCTTGACCTCGCCGACGACATTGACTGAGCTCGCGTTCTCGTTCGATGTCGGGGTCAGGACAAGACGCAGTTTGACGGGGCCGAGCGCGGTCAGCCGCTCGAGCTGGTCGGCGTCCGGATTGGCGAGCGCCGCGGCCGGGACACGGGGCGCGTCGTCCGCATAATTCATCGCGCCGGCATGGGGGAGGCGATGATTGTCGGTGCCGAGCGAGCGCAGCAGATAGGCGACGGCGCCGCGCTTCGCCGCCTCAGAGGCGCCGGCGCGGCGGATCGGATTGGCGGCGCCGTAGCCGCCGCCGTCGGCGGCGCGCACCATGCGCTGCGTGACGACCGCGATCTTGCCGGTGAGCGATTGCGGCGGCGCGGCGAGGAGGTCGGCCCAGGTGCGGAACAGCGCGACCTCGGCCTCGATGCCGCTCGCCGGCGTCGCGACCGAGCCGCCGAGCGCCGTCAGCACCAGGTGCTGCGGTGCCGGCGCGACGATCTCGCCGGTCTCGACGCCGCGTATCCAGGCGGTCATCGGAAACGCTTCGGCGTGAACATTCTCGAACCCTGCGCCGCTCAGCTCGCGCTGCGCCATCGTGGCGGCACGCGTGAGCGCCTCGGTGCCGGCGAGGCGCGGGCCGATCTCGCTGGTCAGTCGTTCAAGAAAACGATAGCCCCAATCATCGGCCGCCGCCGCGTCGCGCAATTTTCCGGCGACGGCGGCGGGCGTCTCCTGAGCGGCGGCAGGGGCGGCGCCGCACGTGAGGGCCAAGAGGGCGAGAAGCGAGGTGGCGCCGCCCCGCGCAAGGCGTTTCTGTACCATAAAGAACTCCCGCGGGACCGCCGTATTGCGGGGCCCGTCGGGAAGCATAGACAAAACGGCGACCCGTTCCCAGGCCGCCGCTGTTCTCGAAGCGCCGTGCCCTCAGAGCGCCGTGCTGCGGGTCCCGCGGATTGCGTGGACAATCACGAGCAGCACGACCGCCCCGACGATGGCGACCAGCATGCTATAGAGATTGAACCCGGTGACGCCGGTCCCACCGAATGCCGCCATGAGCCAGCCGCCGATCACCGCGCCGACGATGCCGATGACGATGTCTAGCACGACGCCTTCGCCGTGCCGATTGACGATCTTGCTGGCGATAAAGCCGGCGATGAGCCCCAGTACGATCCAACCGATGATTGACATGTTATTGCTCCAGCCTGATTCCCGTCCCATCTGCCAACACTTGGAAAGAGAACTCGTGCCCGGCGGCGCGGGATTAATGGGCCGCTAAGATTCTTGGCCCAGTCTTGCTTGGTCCAGTCGTGTTTGGCCGAGGCTCGGTTGGCCGGGTCCGGCGGCAGAGGAGTTGTTGATGCCCTACGTTACCGAATTCAGTCTCTGTGCCGCCGCCTTCATTGCGAGCTTCACCTTCGGCGACGTGCTGCTCAAGCGCCCGTCGGAAAAGGCGATTCGCGTCGCGCGATCGCTCGCTGAGCGGCTCCGCCGCCCCTAGGACGATCGCGCCGGCGTCGCCGGCAGCTGCCAGGACTGATAGCGGAGCGTTTCGACGTCGACCGTCGTGCCGTGGCCGCGCGGCGGGCCCTTCGGGAGATCGGCGGCGCTCGGGAAGCCGCCCTCGCAGAACAGCTCGATCATGTTGCCCGATGGGTCGCGGAAGAACAGCAGCGTCTCGACGCCGTTGCGCGTCCAGAATCCCGAGCTAGGGATGCCGCAGCGCGTCAGCCAAGCCTTCATCGCCAGCATCGCCTCCGGGCCGGCGAAGAAGGCGAAGTGTGGGTATTCGGTACCGGGTTCCAGGAAGGTGCAGCCCTCGTTGCCGATGCCGACGTCGATGCCGCAGATCGTGATCGCGGCGAAGGTCGGCGTGTCGACGCGGATCTTGCCGCCCATCACCCCGACGTAGAAGCGCTTGCCCTCGGCGAGATCGCGGCAAGGGACGCTGACATGCGAGAACGACAGGAACTCCGGCGGGCCGGCGATCGTCGTGGTGGCTTGCGGTTTGCTCAGGACGTCGTTCATCGCTTGTCGTCTCCTCCCATCGGTCCGGCTTGTCGTTTCGCTAGCCTGTCCCCGGCGCCGGGTACTTGTCCATAGAGGCGTCAGAACCGGCCGCGGCGCGGACGGTCATGCCGGTGAGGGTCGTCTGGCCGAAGAATGTCGCGAAGGAGACGTCCGCCGCGTCGCGTCCAATGCCGATGCGCACCAGCTGGTCGAGGTTCGCCATGCGCGTCGGGTCGAAGAGGTACCAGCGCGGCCCGTTCGCCCCGCCGAGATAGGCCTCGAAGACGGCATGAAAATCGGCCGGCACCAAGCCGGGCGTATAGCAGCTGACGAAGCGGGCGGGGATGCCGAGCGCGCGGCTTAGCGCAATGCCGAGATGCGCGAAGTCGCGGCAGACGCCGACGCGCTCGACGATTGTGTCGCAGGCCGAGGTCTGGCTGTCGGTATTGCCGCGCAGATATTCGACATTGTCCCAGATCCAGTTGCAGATCCCGGTGACGCGGTTGTGGCCGGGTGCCAGCCCGCCGAATTGCTGGTCGGCGAACCGCGCGAGCCGATCCGACTGGCAATATCGGCTCGGGCTGAGATAGGTCAGGACCTCGGGCGGCACCAGCCCGGCCGGGATCTCGGCGACGTTCTCGATGCCGTCGGTGAAGTCCGCGGTCTCGACGTCGGCGTCGTAGTCGATCCGCAGGTTTCCAGCCGGCGCCTGGATCCGCAGGCATCGGTTGCCGGGCTCTGTCGTGACGAAGCGCTCGGCGGGATCGCCCGGCAGCCCCGAGAGCGTCTCGTTGCGGACGATCTGCTCCGGCGTCATCGCCGCCTCGATGTTGAAGATGAAGACCGTGGGCTCGATCACCTGATATTCGAGCGTGCAGCCGACCGAGAGGTTCATCGATCCGTCCTTGCGCATTATGGGGAGCCGGCATCGGCAGCCAGCCGATGATCAACGGCGCGGCAGGGATTTCATCCGCTTCGCGACGCGCCGAATTTCATCCGCTGTTGCGCAGCCCCGCGGCGATGCCGTTGATCGTCAGATGCAGACCCTCGACGATCCGCTCGTCGGTGGCGCCGGCACGATGGTGCTTCAGCAGCTCGATCTGGATGTGGTTCAACGGATCGATATAGGGAAAGCGGTTGCGGATCGAGCGGGCGAGCAGGGGATTGTGCTCGAGCAGCGCGCGCTGACCGGTGATCGCCAGCAGCGCGTCGATCGACTGCCGCCATTCGGCCCGCAGCCGCGGGAAGATCGCCTGGCGCAGCGCCTTGTCGCCGACCAGCTCGGCATAGCGCGAGGCGATCGCGATGTCGCTCTTCGCCAGCACCATGTCCATGTTCGACAAGAGGGTCTGGAACAGCGACCACTCGCGGTTCATCTGCTGCAGCAGCTGCATGCCGTCCGGATGCTTCGCCAGGAACGATTTGACCGCGCTGCCGAACCCATACCAGCCGGGCAGCATCAGCCGGCTCTGCGACCAGCCGAAGACCCAGGGGATGGCACGCAGATCCTCGATCTTCATCGAATCGATGCGCGAGGAGGGGCGGCTGCCGATGTTGAGGTTCTTGATCTCGCTGATGACCGTGGATTCCCAGAAATAGCGCTCGAACCCCGGCGTCTCGTAGACGAGGCCGCGATAGGCCGCGTAGGCGTCGGCCGAGAGCTCGTCCATCGCCGCCAGGAAATCGTCGCGCGTCGCAGCCCCGCGGGGCTGCAGCATTCTCGCCTCGAGCGTCGCCGCGGCGAGGATCTCGAGGTTGCGCCGTGCCAGCTCGGGGTTGGAGTATTTCGCAGCGATCACCTCGCCCTGCTCGGTGACGCGGATGCCGGCCTGCACGGCGCCGCCGGGCTGCGCCAGGATCGCCTGATAGCTGGGCCCGCCGCCGCGACCGACGGAGCCGCCGCGGCCGTGGAACAGGCGCAGCCCGATGCCGTGGCGGCGGAACACCTCGACCAGCCCGATCTCGGCCTTGTAGAGTTCCCAGCCCGAGGTGACGAAGCCGCCGTCCTTGTTGCTGTCGGAATAGCCCAGCATGACCTCGTGCATCCGGCCGCGGCTCTCGAGGAAGCGGCGGTAGTCGGGGAGGGCGAGCAGCGCATCCATGATTCGCGCGCCGGCGCGCAAATCGTCGATCGTCTCGAACAGCGGCACGATATCGAGCTGCAGTTTGCCGCTCTCCGGCAGCAGGAGCCCTGCCTCCTTGAGCAGCACGGCGACCTCGAGCACGTCGGAGACACCGTCGGCCTTGGAGATGACGTAGTTCGGGATGGCGCCGCTGCCGTATTGCTGGTGCGCCGCCGCCGCCTCGCGGAGGATCGCCAGCTCGCCGCTGGTCTTCTCGGAATATTGGTGGAACGGCGAAACCAGCGGCCGGGCCGTGCACAGCTCCTCCAGCAGGAGCGCTACCCGTCCGGCCTCGTCGCGGCCGAGATAATCGGTACCGGGCTTCACCGTCTCCAGCAGCTCGGCGATCGTCACCTCGTGAACGTCGGCGTTCTGCCTGAGGTCGAGCCCGGCGGCATGGAAGGCGAAGACGTCCACCGCCCGCCGCAGGCTGCGCAGCCGGCCGCGCGCCAGCGGCTCGGAGCCATGGTTGCATAGCGAGCGGTGCAGCGTATCGAGGTCGTGGCGCAGCTCGGCGGCGCGCGTATAGGCCGGCGCCGCGCCGACCGCGTGGCGGACGATCTCCCCCTGGCCGAAGGCCGCCGCGGTCGCCGCGACGCGGGCGTAGAGGCCGGTGATGGCGCGGCGGTAGGGTTCGTCGTCGCGGCGCGGCGAGCGGTCCGGTGAGCTTCCGGCGAGATCGAGCAGCGCCGCCGAGCCCTCGACCTGCCGCGAATCCAGTGACAGCTCGCCGCCCAGCAGGTGCAGCTCGCCGAGGTAGAACATCAGGACACGGCGGCTCTGCATATGCAGAGCCTGGCGCAGCACGGCGGCGGTGACGAAGGGATTGCCGTCGCGATCGCCGCCGATCCAGCTGCCCATGCGGAGGAACGACGGCACCTCGACGTCGCGGCATTCGGGATAGAATGCGGCGAGCTGATCCTCGAGTTCGCTGTAGAAGCCGGGCAGCTCCTGCAGCAGGCTCTGCTCGTAGTAGGAGAGGCCGTTGGCGACCTCGTCGATCACGGCGAGGCGCGAGCGCCGCAAGAGGCTGGTCTGCCACAGCGTCAGCACGGCGAGACGCAGGGCTTCCTCGTTTGCCGCCAGCTCGCGCGGCGTCAGCTGCACGCGGTCGCGCTCGCCGAGGAGCCGCGCGACGTCTGCCTCGCGATCGAGCGTGCTGCGCCGCCTGACCTCGGTCGGATGCGCGGTCAGCACCGGGCTCACGACGGCTTGTCCGAAGAACGCCAGCAGCTCCGCGCCGCCGATCCCGGCATCGCGCGCCCGGGCCAGCGCATAGGGCAGCGTGCCCTCGCGCGGCGCCGATTCGGCGAGCTCATGCGCCCGCGTCCGCCGCAGATGATGCTGGTCCTCGGCGATATTGGCGAGGTGCGAGAAATAGCTGAAGGCGCGGATGATCTGGATCGTCTCGTCGCTGTCGACGCTGCCGAGCGTCGCGACCAGCTCGTTCTCCGCGTCGCGATCCTCGTCGCGCAGGAACCGCACCGAGGTCTGGCGGATGCGCTCGACAATGTCGAAGACCTTGTCGCCCTTCTGGTGCCTGACGGTGTCGCCGAGGATCCGGCCCAGCAACCGGATGTCGTCGCGCAGCGGCAGGTCCTTGTCGGGAACATCAGAGGCGGCGACGTTCGACATGGCTTTCCTCCGGGAATGCATCGATGGCATCGCTGATTGCGATGCAAATTATGCGCCAAAAAGTAACGATCGGCCGCTCCGTTATGGCCCAGTCATCGCTTGACTTTGAATCAACAGAATGGTTGATTATCAACCGTTATGTTGAATGAAAGTCGCCACCAGCATGGCCAACCCGTCGCATCTCCGTGTCGTCGAGCAGGCGCGATCGACCGATGACGAGCAGCAGGCGCTGAGCCTCGTCTTCGCTACGCTCTCGGATCCGGTGCGGCGGGAGATCCTCGACCGCCTGGACGGGCAGGATCTGCTGGTCTCCGAGGTCGCGGCGCATTTCGAGATCTCGCTGCAGGCGATCTCGCGCCACATCCAGGTCCTGGTCCGCGCCGGGCTGGTCACGCAGGAGCGCACGGGCCGCATCAGCCGCTGCCGGTTCGACGCGGCGCCGATCTACGGCGCGGCGCTTTGGCTCAATCGCTACAGCAAATATTGGCAGGCGCAATTCGATCTCCTTGCGAGCACGCTGCAGGAGATCGAGCGTGAGAAATCCGCCGCCCCGCGCGGCCGGAGGAAGAAGGCGAAACCGAAAGTGGAGAAATGACGTGGCCGATCATCCGATCGTATCCTCGGAAGCGTGGCTCGCCGCGCGCCGGCAGCTTCTCGCCAAGGAAAAGGAATTCACCCGGCTGCGCGACGACTTGAGTCGATCGCGCCGCGACCTGCCGTGGGAGCGCGTCACCAAGCGCTATGAATTCGACGGTCCCGACGGCAGGCAGACGCTGGCGCAGCTGTTCGACGGCCGCAATCAGCTCGTCGTCTATCATTTCATGTTCGCCCCGGAGTGGGATGCCGGCTGCAAGAGCTGCTCGTTCTGGGCCGATAATTTCAACGGCATCGTGCCGCATCTCAACCAGCGCGACGTGACCTTCGTCGCGATCTCGCGCGCACCGGTTCCCAAGCTCCAGGCCTTCGCGAAGCGCCTCGGTTGGACCTTCAAATGGCTGT
>JAQGID010000219.1 GCA_028291405.1 Rhodospirillales bacterium
TCCGGTGATCCAGATCACAGCTTCGGTCGACGGCAACAAGGCACCTCGATGACGTCCCGCATCAGCGCTATTCGGAAACGCCCCGACCCGCCTCTGCGGCCGGGCTGCCGAGATCGACCAGCCGGACGAAGCTGACCGCCGCCGCGGCGAGCGCGCAGGCGACGCCGATCAGCAGCGCCGCGCCGGTGCCATAGGCCGGAAAGAGGGCGAGCGCCAGCGCCGCCAGCGCCGCACCGATGGTCATCCCGAGATTGCGCGCCGTCGCCAGCATGCCGCTCGCCCCGCCGCTGCGATGCGCCGGCGCCGACATGATCAGCGCCCGGTTGTTCGGTACCTGGAAGAAGCCGAAGCCGATGCCGCAGACGAGCATGCGCCAGACGATGTCGAGCGCCGTCGGCTGCGACGGCAAGATCGCCAGCAGCAGCAGGCCGGCGGCGAGGATCACCAGGCCGATACCGCACAGGATGCCGGCCGGGTAGCGGTCCGAGACGCGACCGCCCAGCGGCGCGATCAGCGCCATGACGAGCGGCCAGGGCGTCATCAGCAGCCCGGTCTCGACCTGCGAGCGGCCGAGCGTGTCCTGGAGATAGAAGGGCAGCGTCACGAAGGCGATCATCAGCGCCATGTACGAGCACAGCGAGGTCGCGGTCGAGAGCGCGAAGAGCGGGATGCGCAGGAGATCGAGCGGTAGCAGCGGCGCCGCCTTGCCGCGCTCGCGCCGCACGAGCGCGTAGCCGGCGGCGACGGCGCCGAGCAGCAGCGCCGCGACGACCGCCGCCGAATCGCCCCGCGCGATGCCGTCGACCCCGACGATCAGCAGCCCGACCGCGAGGGCGTTGAGCAGCGCGGCGGCGACATCGAAACCTTGCCCGGATCGTCCCGTCACCGGCAGCGACGGCGCCCCGAGCAGCGCCACGATGCCGATCGGCACATTGATCGCGAACAGCCATTGCCACGAGGCGACCGCCAGGATCGCGGCGGCGAGGCTGGGACCGATCACCGACGAGACGCCGACGGTGAGGACGTTGAGTCCGATGCCGCGGCCGAACATATGCTTGGGATAGATGAATCGCACCAGCGCCGGGCTGACCGCCATCACCCCCGAGGCGCCGATACCCTGCACGATTCGCGCGACGATCAGCGTCGTCAGCGAATCGGAGAGGGCGCAGCCGAGCGAGGCGAGGGCGAAGACCGCGAGACCGACCCAATAGACCCGGCGATATCCCAGTATCTCGCCGAGCGAGGCGACCGGCAGCAGCGTCACCGAGGCGGCGAGCTGGAAGGCGTTGGCGACCCAGATCGAGGCCGCCTGGCTGGTGTGGAGGTCGCGCGCGATGGTCGGCAGCGCGACGTTCGCGATCGAGCTGCCGACCACCGTCAGCGAGACACCGCACAGGATGGTCATGACTGCCCAATAACGTTGCGGCAGCGGCAGCCCGTCTGGATATCCGGCTTGCCCGTCTCTGGCTGCTGCGTCGCTGGCGACCGTCATGGCGGGCGGGATTCCTCAACGCGCCGGCCGGACCGGCGGCGCTGCGGTGAGGATAACCAGCAGGGCCGGCGGCAACAATGCTGGAAGAACACTGGCGGGGATGCCCTTGAGGCCCTATCTTGCGCCCCCCCGAACCCCCATCGCGGCGAGCCGAACCACTGTCGATGTCCACGACCGATCCGTTGCGCCATCCCCGGCCGGGCATCGTCCGCTTCGCCGAGGAGGATCTCGCGCGAATCTTCGATGCCAAGACGATCGTGCGGGCGCGGCAGCTCATTCTGCTCGGCGCCGTGCGCCTGGTCGTCGGCTCGGCGCAGATCACCGCGGTGGTCAAGGACGGCGGCAGCGAGCTGACCGTCGGCATCACGCCGATGAAATTCGGCCAGCGTACCCTGTTTGACCGCAGCTGCACCTGCGGCCGCAGCGTCTGCTCGCACAGCGCCGCCGCCGGGCTGCTGACGCTCGATCTCCGGCCGGAATGGCGACGGCCGGTGCAGGGCGCGCTTCCCGGAATCCCGGCGGAAGCCGCCGGCCGCCCGATTCCGGCTCGACCTGGCCCGGTGCGACCGGTCGCCGTTCCGGCGCCGCGCATCTCCGAGGAGCGCGTCGCCGTCTGGACGATCGAACCGGGCTCGAGCGACGCCGTCATGTACGTCACCGCCGGGCTGGCGCGAATCGGGCGCGACGGCAAGCCGGAGCCGGACGGGATTCTGCCGGCGACGCCGCTGCAGGTGCTCGAGCGCACGGCGCGGACCATGCAGGGCGACGTCGACCGTGCGATCGCCCGGCTGCTCGGCTCCGGCGGCACGATCCGCACGGCGATAACGAAGGACAAGAAGCATCTCGTCGACCAGGCGCTGAAGCGGCTGCTGCCGACCGGCCGGCTGCGCTGGCGCGACGGCAGCCCGCTGATCGAGGCGCCGCTGCGCATCGTCCAGACGGTGCGCGACCAGATGAGCGGCAAGCTGCGGCCCGTCGGGCTCCCGGAAGGCGCCGCGCTGATCCGCGGCGAGGGCTGGTGGTACGTCGAGCCCAGGGCCGGCACGATCACGCGCGCCGAGATGCGCCAGGGGCCGACGCACGGCCGCGCGCCGACGCGGCCGCCGTCCCGCCCCGTCCCGACCCGCGCGGCGCAGCCGCCGCGGCCGGCGCCGCCGTCGCGCGGCAGCGAGACGCCGGAGATCATCGAGCGGGCGCCGCGCATCGTGCTGCGGCTCGGCCGCATCGCGACGACGACCGCCGGCGTCACCAATGCGCTCCACCTCATCTTCGACTACGGCGATGCGGAAACGCCGGCCGAGATCGAGGCCGACGACCAGCGGCAGTTCGCCAAGATCACCGCGCCGGGCGGCTCGCCGCTCTTCGTGCGCCGCGACAAGCTGGCCGAGCAGTCGATCCTCCAGCGCCTCGCCAATTTCGGCTTCGTCCAGTTCCGCGTCGGCGGCAGCGGCGACGATCGTGAGCCGAAAGGGCTGCGGCTGCACGCGCTGCATGGCAAGGACGCCGCCGAGCAGTGGCACCAATTCGTCACCACCGGCTTGCCCGAACTCGAGGCGCAGGGCTGCCAGATCGTCCGCGACGCCGATTTCGGCATCCGCGTCATCGAGCCCGACCGGCCGCTCGAGCTCGGCATCGCCGATTCCGGCGAGGGCTGGTTCGATATCGATCTCGGCGTCGAGATCGACGGCGTCCGCCGCGATCTGATCCCGATCCTGTCGCGCCTTCTCGAGGCCGGCGGCATGGAGGCGGCGCGCGTCATCGACGGCAAGGTCCATACCGTGCTCGACGACGGGCGCGCCCTCGCCCTGCCCGCCGACCGCATCGCCCAGCTGCTGAGCGTCCTCGAGGGCATGCTGGCCGCCGGCGAGACCGTCGGCGACAAGCTGCGCGTCCCGATCGACGAAGCCGACGCGCTGCTCGACATCGACGAGCTGGTGGCGCGGCGCGGCAGCAGCGCGCGGCTCGACGCCTATCTCGCGCGGCTGCGCGACGACGAGATCCTCGAGGAGATGGCGGAGCCGGCGGCGTTCCGCGGCGAGCTGCGCCATTACCAGCGGCAGGGCCTCGGCTGGTTGCAGCGGCTGCGCGCCAACGGGCTCTCCGGCTGCCTCGGCGACGACATGGGCCTCGGCAAGACGGCGCAGACCATCGCCCATATCATTCTTGAGCATCAAGAGGGTCGGCTCGCCGACCCGGCCCTCGTCGTCGTCCCGACCAGCCTCGTCCCCAACTGGGCGGCCGAGCTGGCGCGCTTCGCGCCGCATCTCCGTCTCGTCATCATGCACGGGCTGGAGCGCCATGAGCGCTGGGAGACGGTGGCGGCGGCGCAGGTCGTGGTGACGACCTATGCCATCCTGGCGCGCGATCTCGCGGCGATGACGGCGCAGCACTGGTCGCTCGTCGTGCTCGACGAGGCGCAGGCGATCAAGAACCCCGACGCCAAGGCGACGCGGGCGGCGTGCAGCCTTCAGGCGGACCAGCGGATCTGCCTCTCGGGCACGCCGGTCGAGAACAATCTCGGCGAGCTCTGGGCGCAGTTCGCCTTCCTGATGCCCGGGCTGCTCGGCGACCGGAAGTCCTTTCAGAAACGCTATCGCACGCCGATCGAGAAACGCGGCGACGGCATCCGCGCGGCGCAATTCTCGCGCCGCATCCGCCCGTTCCTGCTGCGCCGGACCAAGGCCGAGGTCGCCTCCGACCTGCCGCCCAAGACCGAGGTCGTCCGCCGCGTCGAGCTCGACGCCGCACAGCGCAACCTCTACGAGGCGATCCGCCTCTCGGTGAACGAGACGGTGCGCGCCGCGATCGCCGCCAGCGGCCTCGCCCGCTCGCGCATCACTGTGCTCGACGCGCTGCTCAAGCTGCGCCAGGTCTGTTGCGATCCGCGCCTCGTCAAGCTCGAGGCGGCGCGCGCCGTCACCGAAAGCACCAAGCTCGCCGCGCTGATCGAGATGCTGCAGGAGATGGTGCCGGAGGGCCGCCGCGTCCTCGTCTTCTCGCAATTCACCAGCATGCTCGACCTCATCAAGCCCGAGCTCGAGACCGCCGGCATACGCTACGTCGAGCTGACCGGCTCGACGCATGACCGCGAGACGCCGGTGCGGCAATTCCAGGCCGGCGAGGTCCCGGTCTTCCTGCTCAGCCTGAAGGCTGGCGGCCGCGGCCTCAACCTCACCGCCGCCGACACCGTCATCCACTACGATCCCTGGTGGAATCCCGCCGCCGAATCGCAGGCGACCGACCGCGCCCACCGTATCGGCCAGGACAAGCCGGTCTTCGTCTACAAGCTGATCGCCGAAGGTACCGTCGAGGACAAGATCCTCGAGCTGCAGCGCCGCAAGACCAGCCTCGCCGACGCCGTGATCAACGGCGGCGACCTCGCCGGCGCGCTTGGTGACGAGGACCTCGACTACCTGCTGGCGCCGGTGGATGCGTAGTCGAGGGCCGCGCTATTTCGTCTCGGCTCGCCCGAGCTTGAGGAGCGCGGCGTCGAGCAGGCGCGTGTCGATCATCTTCTCGACGTCGACTTTTTGCGGGACCTTGCCGCGGCCGGCGTACCAATCCTGCTGGTCGCGCAGGTTCGCGATCGACAGTTCGGCGTTGGGATCCATGTAGCTCCACTGCATCCGGTCGTAGAGGCCCTTGTCCTTCACGGTCGTATGCTTCGCCAGGATGTCGACGACCGCGCTGCGCATCGGGCCGCCCTTCATCGCATCGTAGTAGTCGCGAACCGCCTTGAGATAGGCGATCGTGAACGCCTGAGCCTGCTCCGGCTCGCTGTCCACCCACTCCTTGCTGTAGAGGATGACCGAGACCTCGAGGGGCGGGTCGCGCAGCACGTCGGCGGCACGCTTGAACGGAAAGGCGATCTTGCGCTCGTCGTAGAGGGCGGCGAAGGGCTCGACCACGGTGCCGGCGTCGATCGCCTTGGTCTGCAAGGCCGAGCCCATGTCTGGCCACGACATGTAGACGATCTCGACGTCGCCGTAGCTCGCGCCGGCGGCCTCCAGCATCTTGCCGACCATGTAGTCGAGCACGCCCGCCGGCGCATTGACCGCGATCTTCTTGCCCTTGAGGTCCTTGATCGTCGCGACCGACGACGCGAGATCGTTGCGCAGGATCAGCGTGTCGCTGGAATAGCCCGGCATGTCGCGCGTCCGCGCCATCGCGACCCGCACCGGCCAGCCGCGGGCGAAGGCGTTGAAGAGACCGGCGCCGACGCCGCCGCCGGCGACCTGGATCTGGTTCGTCGAGAGCGGCGCGGTGGTTTCCGTCGCCGAGTTGAAGCGCTGCAGCTCGACCTCGACTTTCGCCTCGGCGAAATACCCCTTGTCGACGCCGATGTAGAAGGGCGCGTCGGCGACGATGCCGAGCTCGCCGATCATCACCGGCTTGCCCGCTGCGAGCGATGGCGTGGCGGCGAGCGCCGTCAGCGCGAGACCCGCCAGCAGGACGCAGCTTGCCCGGGCCGGGCCGCAATCGAGAGCGCTCATGGTCTTCCTCTGGTGATCCGTGGTTGAGCCTTAGAAATCTAGTCGCGACGCCAGGCGACGAAGAACCGCTCGCACTCCTTCAGGAGGAAGGTCGAGACGATGCCGAGCAGCGTGATGATGATGATCCCGACGAACATGTTCTCGACGAGCAGCGTCTGCCACGAGCTCCAGATGAGGTAGCCGATCCCCGACCGCGAGGCGACGAATTCGGCGCCGACCAGGACGATCAGGGACATGCCGATGCTGATCCGCAGACCGGCGAAGATCGTCGGCAGCTACGCCGGAATGATGACGCGGAGGAAGAGCTTTCGCCACGGCGTGTTGTAGTTTCGCGCGACGTCGAAATAGATCCGGTCGATGTTCATGACGCCCGCCATCGTATTGATGATCGTCAGGAACGCGACCGAGATCGCGACGGCGGCGATCTTGGAGCCGTCGCCGATGCCGAACACCAGCATGAGCAGCGGCAGCACCGCGATCTTCGGGATCGGGTAGACCGCGGCGACGACCGGGTCGAGGGCGGCGCGAACGAAGCGGTTCAAGCCCATCACCATGCCGATGACGATGCCCGGGACGGCGCCGATCACGAAGCCGACCGCGAGCCGATAGAGACTTGCCCGCAGGTGCAGCCACAGCTCGCCGGTCTTCGCGAGCAGCCAGGCGCTTTCCAGAATCCGCAGCGGCGAGGGCACATAGCGGCCGTCGATGGTGCCGGCGCGCGACAGCGCCTCCCAGACCAGTACGAGGACGATCGGCGACACCACGGTCACCAGCCGCTCCTGCCCTGCCTTCGAGAGCTTCGGCCGCGCCATTGCGTCAGCCCTGCAACCGCTGGCGGCGGACTTCGTCCTCGAGCAGCTTCCAGATCGCCAGCGACAACCTGCCGAATTCGGGATCGGCCTTCAGCTCCGCGACGTTGCGCGGACGCGGAAAGGCGATGGGAACGATATCCTTGATGCGGCCGGGGTTGGCCGTCATCACGACGACGCGGTCGCCCATCGTGATCGCCTCGTCGATCGCATGGGTGATGAAGATCACGGTCTTGCGGTTGCGCTCCCAAATGCGCAGCAGCTCCTCCTGCATGATGATCTTGTTCTGGGCGTCGAGCGCAGCGAAGGGCTCGTCCATCAGCAGGATCTCGGGATCGTTGACGAAGGCGCGGGCGATGCTGACGCGCTGCTTCATGCCGCCCGAGAGCTGGCCGGGATAATGGTCGCGGAACCCGGCGAGGCCGATCATGTCGAGAAAGGGGCCGATGCGCTGCAACCGCTCGCGCTTGCCGATGCCGCGCATTTCGAGGCCATAGGCGACGTTGTCGGCCACCGTGAGCCAGGGGAAGAGTCCATGCTCCTGGAACACCATCGCGTTCAGCGGCTGCGCCGCAGCCGCCGAGCGGCGGACGAGCAGCGTCCCCGAGCTTTGGCGGTCGAGTCCGGCGACGATCCGCAGCACCGTCGTCTTGCCGCAGCCGCTCGGGCCGACGATGCAGACGAACTCGCCATCGGCGATGTCGAGCGAGAAATCCTGCACCGCGACGGTCGCGGTCTTGCCCGTCTCGAAGACCTTGCCCAGCCGATCGATGCGGACCCGCGGCGCGCCGCCGCCGCCGGCGGCATCGATCGAGGTGGCGCTGACATCTCGAGCCATCGGTCGATCGCGTCCTATCGCGCGTGGTGGACGCGGGTCGGCAGGTCGTTCAGCGCCTCGCAGCCGTTGCCGGTGACGAGCACCGCTCCGCCGATATTGACGCGCTTCGTCCCGATACAGGCATTGGGCTCGACCTCGAGGGTCATGCCTTCGCGCAGGACCAGCTCGGGCCGCCGGACGCCGACCGGAAGCTGCGCCTCGATCGCGCCTTCCGCGGTGCCGGCGATCTGCTCGCGATTGACGTCGGTGAAGCCGGTCGAGCCGAAGGTGAGCGTATGGAGCAGCGGCGTCTTGCTCCAGCAGGCGCTATCGCGGATCGGCGCCGCCATGGCCTGCACCTCCTCGCCGAACGTGGTACCGGGGCGGATTGCCGCGATTGCGGCGTCGTACGCCAGCCGCGCTGCCCGCTCGCAACGCTGCAGATCGCCGTCAACCGGGTCGAGCGCGATGCTCATCTGAACCTGCGCCTCCTGGCCGCCGTAACAGGTATGAATCTCCGCCTGGACCATATCACCGCGTTCGAGTCGGCGCGGCGGCTCGGCCCGCAGAATCCAGCGCGGCGCGCCCCAGGCAATGTTGTCCGGCCCCGATTGCAGGCTCAGAAACGGATACCGCGCGTCGCAGCCGTGACGATGGATCGCGTACATGATCGCGGCGTAGACCGCGGCCTCGCTGACGCCCGGCCGCGTCGCCTCGATCATCGCCGCGCACGCCGCCTCGCTGACGCGGGCGGCGTAGCGCAGCAGCGCCAGCTCCTCGTCGCTCTTGACCAGGATGAAATCGGTGAAGTCGCGGGTGAAGTCGACGAGCTCGCCCCCGGGCAGCGCCTGGCGAAGATTGTTGTAGAAGCCGAGCGGCAGCAGGCCCTCCATCTCGCCCGGTGCCGTCGGTCCCAGTCCGACGAGACCGATCCTGCCGCGCTCGAACCCCTTCTCGCACAGCACGGCAGCGGCACGCGCACCGCCGAAGCCGATGCGGATGTCGCTGACCCAAGGGTCGAAGCCGCGGCGCTCGCTTTCGAAGATACGCGAGACGCGCGACGTCGAGAAGGCGAGCAGGGTCGGTGCGTCCGCGACCGGGAAGACGACGACGGAATCGAGAAAATCGTCGATCAGATAGCTCTCGAGCCGCTCTCGCCCCTGAAAACTGCCGACGATCAGCGCGTCGATCGCACGCTTGCGCATCAGCGCTCGCAGGCCGGCCCAGCGGCGGTCACGTTCTCGGAGGCTGAGGACCGGCCCGAATTCCGGCTCGCCCCAAGCCTCGTTCATCGCCGACGCGCTCCGCGCAGCGCCTTCAGCTGGATGTCGATCTCGACATAGGGGCGGACGTCGACGACCTCGGGTGGCGTAGTGGCTTCCGCGACGTCGCGCGGGAGCGTGCCTTCGATGCCCCAGGCGGCAACCCTGATGCCCGCGCTGCGCCGCCACGGCTTCAGCGCCTCGTTCTCCAGGAACGCCGCGATCTCCCGGTGCCAGAGCCGGCGGATAACCCCGATCCCGACGTCGGCGGTGCCGAGGCGCTCGCCGTCGCGGTCGGCGATCCGCCCTTGGCCGATCTGTGCCAGATCGTCCTGCAGCCGAACCATGTCGACACGCTTCGGATCGACGTCGCGCAGCGCGAGCTCGCCGCCGAGGATGCGATCGCAGACATCCTGGTGCGCGAGATCGATCTCGGAGCGCCGCTTCTGGCGACGCTCGCGGACCCGCTGCGCGGCGTCGCCCGCAACGGGAACCCGGTGCAGGCTGAACTGCATATGCGTCTCGTCGTCGATCGGCACCCACCAGAACAGCGATTCCTGCCAGCCGATGTCCTCGTCGTTCGGCAGGGCCATCATGTGAAAGACGTTCGGCATGCCGAATTGCTGGACGCGACGCTCCCCGTCCGATCGGGTGAAAACATAGGTGACGCCCCAATCGGATTCTTCGGCGCGGAGATCGCGGCCGCGGCCGATGCCGTCGAACGCCGCGGAGTTGTCGCCATGGACGAAGCCGACATGGCTCATATCCAGCGCGTTCTCCAGATTCTGGAAGTAGTTGCAGTCGCGCGCGTAGGAGTCGATCTCGAGAAGCCCGGCAAAGCGCTCGAACTCCGGGTAGACCGGGAACTCGGGCGGCGCGCCCTCGCCGAGGAACGCAAAGACGAGGCCGAGATAGTCGCGCGTCGGATACGCCCGGAGCGCGACCTTGTCGCAGAAGCGCGAATCTTCCGCCGGTTGCTCGAGGCAGCGCCCGTCGCCGGAGAATCGCCAGCCGTGATAGAAGCAGCGGATGGTGTCGCCCTGCACCCAGCCGTTGGAGAGCTGCGTCTTGCGATGCGGGCAGCGCCCCTCGACGAGGAAAGGCCGCCCGCCATCGCCGCGGAACAGCACGAGCTCCTCGTCCATGATGGTGAGCGGCACGGCGGCGCCGGCGACGAGATCGGCGGAATGGTAGACCGGCTGCCAGAACTGGCGGAGATAGCGGCCGGCCGGGGTCCCGCGGTTCGTCTGGACGTAGACATCGGCCGATGCGCCGGCATGCGCCGTCCGTGCGAGGCCGACCATACATTTTTCTCCGTCCGTGATCGCGCGCCGTGCGGGGTAGTTGTCGCGCGCGCCGCCCATAAATGGTAGTATGGAACATCAAGTTGTATTCTGCAACTTTATTTCCGCCCTTTCCTGACGCCGAGGAACCCAGAATGACCGCGAAGCGGCGACGAGACGAACCGAGCCAGACGGCGGAAGCAGCCTTGTCGCTCGACGAGAATTTTTCCTATCGCCTGTCGATGCTGAACTATCTCGTCGGGCAGCGGACGGCGAAGATCTATCAGGGCGAAGGCCTGACGGCGCATCAATGGAAGGTGATGAGCGTCCTCTATGGCGCGACGGCGATGCCGGCGTTCGAGGTTGCGAAATACGTCACGCTCGACAAGGCGGCGATCTCGCGCGCCGTACGCCAGCTTCTGGAACTCGGATATGCGGAGCGTGCGCTCGGTCGATCCGATGCGCGGCGCGTCGACGTCAGCCTCACCGCGAAGGGCCGAGCCTGTTATGCGCGGATGGCCGCGGGGATGGCGCGGCTGCAGGAATCACTGTTCGCGGATCTCGGCGAGAAGCGCAAGCGCGATCTCTTCGCCGCGATCGACACGCTCGAGGCGAAATTGAAAGCCGATCGCGTCCCGGAATGACCGGTCAGCTACCCTGCGCTCCGCCGCTACGTAGCATCAGGGCACGCTATCCTCGATGGGTCACGCCCCCTTGATCTGCGGCAGGATCCGCAGCGCGTTCTCGCGCTCGATCGCCTTGAGGTCGTCGGCGCCGAACGCCGTCGCGAGGCCCTTCACATGGTCGAGGGCCGTGCGATACGGGTAGTCCGAGCCGAAGACGATCTGCGAGATCGGCACGAGCTTGGCAAGGGCGCCGATCGTCACCGCGTTGGCGATCTGCGCCGTGTCGTAATAGAAGCGCTTGAGCTCGGCATCGACGCCTTCACGGGTGAACTTGTCTTTGTAGGGCGGCGTCGAGGTCATCTGGATCTCGAAGCGCTCGGCGACCGCGGTCAGCACGCCGCCGCCGTGCGAGAAGATGAAGTTGACGTCCTTGTAGCGCGCCGA
>JAQGID010000262.1 GCA_028291405.1 Rhodospirillales bacterium
AATGCCTTCGACTGTCCGGCGGCGATCATCTGCACTCGGGCACGGTCGTCGGCAAGCTCGAGGGCGACCGCGAGGCGACCCTCGGCTGGATCGACATCATGCGCGACCGTTTCGTGCCGGAGAACCGCGCCCGCGGCATCTTCTTCGATCAGGACTGGGGCGCCATGCCCGGCATGTTCCCGGTCGCGTCCGGCGGCATCCACGTTTGGCACATCCCTGCGCTGGTCGGCATCTTCGGCGACGATGCCGTTTTCCAGTTCGGCGGCGGCACGCTCGGCCATCCCTGGGGCAACGCGGCTGGCGCCGCAGCAAACCGGGTCGCCCTGGAGGCCTGTGTCGAGGCGCGCAATCGCGGCCGCGACGTCGAGAAGGAGGGCAAAGCCATCCTGACGGCTGCCGCCAAGCACAGCCCGGAGCTCGCCGCCGCCTTGGACACCTGGCGGGAGATCAAGTTCGAGTTCGACACGGTCGACAAGCTCGACGCCGTCGCCGGCTGAACCTACCGTCACCAAACTCAGGAGGAATCAATGACCGACATGCAGGACTACCGCTCGCGAATGAACGATCCGGACAGCCGCCGCTTCGAGACCTTCTCCTACCTGCCGGAGATGGATGCCAGCAACGTGCGTCGCCAGGTGAAGTACATGATCGACAAGGGTTGGAATTGCGCGGTCGAGCACGTCGAGCCGAGCCGCGCGGGCGACAGCTACTGGTATATGTGGAAGCTGCCGTTGTTCGGCGAGCGCGAGATCGACGTCGTGATGAACGAGCTGAACTTGTGCCGCAACGCCAATCCCGACGATCACGTTCGGCTGATCGGCTACGACAACAAGCGGCAGACGCAAGGACTCAGCATGGTGATCTTCCGGGGCCGAAACTAGAGCGGGCGCGGGATTCTTCGATGCCGACGCCGGTCAAGATCGCCCCGTCGCTGCTCTCGGCCGATTTCGCGCGCCTCGGCGACGAGGTGCGCGCGATCGAAGCCGCGGGAGCCGACTACATCCACATCGACGTCATGGACGGGCATTTCGTCCCGAACATCACGATCGGGCCGGCCGTGGTGAAAGCCCTGCGTCGGCATACCGATCTGCCGTTCGACGTGCATCTGATGATCGCCCCGGCCGACCCCTACCTCGCTGCCTTCGCCGAGGCCGGAGCCGACATGATCACGATTCATGCCGAGGCGGGGCCGCATCTCGACCGCTCGCTGCAGGTGATCCGCAGTCTCGGCAAGCGGGCAGGCGTAGCCTTGAACCCGAGCACGCCAGAGAGCGCGATCGAGTATGTGCTCGACAAGCTCGACCTCGTCCTGGTGATGTCGGTCAATCCGGGATTCGGCGGCCAGAGCTTCATCGCCGCCGCCATCGCGACGCTTCGCCGACACGGCGCTGGGACATGACAGCCATATGGGCGCCGATCTTCCGGCCGTGATTTTCGATCTCGACGGGACGCTGATCGACAGTGCCCTCGATCTGCAGATCCTCGTCAACCGGCTCCTGGCCCGCACTGGCCGCGCCGCGCTGGACCTGCCGTCGATCGTCCGCATGATCGGCGACGGCACCACCGCCCTCGTCGAGCGCGCGTTCCGGGCCGGCGGCGGTCCCGGCTTGTCCCCGCCGGAGCTCGAAACCTTCGTCACGCGGTTCATCGAGGACTACGAACGGAAGCCGGTCCGGTGGACGCGCTCCTATCCGGGCGTGAAGCAGACGCTCGAATTGCTGCGTTCGCGCGGTCACCGCCTCGCCGTCTGCACGAATAAGCTGGAGCGGCTGGCCTGCACAATTCTCCGCGACCTCGATCTCGAACGGTTCTTCGATGCTGTCATCGGCGGCGACGCTGTCGGCGCCCGGAAGCCGGATCCGGCGTCGCTGTTCGAAACCGTACGGCGCCTCGGCCGGGACATCGGGTCCGGCGTCGTCATGGTGGGCGACAGCGCAGCGGATGCGGGGGCGGCGCGCGCCGCCGGCGTACCCGTGGTGCTGGTCGGCTACGGCTATTCGCGCACTCCGCTGGCCTCCCTGAGCCCGAATGCGCTCATCGCTGAATTTGCTGCGCTGCCAGATGCTCTCGAAATTCTGGCACGGGATGTCGCGTCGAACACCCGGGACGGTTCGGCGAGAACGGATTCGCCACCCGCCCGAGCATCGGCGTTCAAGGGCGCATGATGACGCTGCGCGGCCTGATCTTCGATGTCGACGGCACGCTTGCGGACACCGAGGAGGCGCATCGCCATGCCTTCAACGCCGCCTTCCGCGAAGCCGGCCTGGATTGGCAATGGGACCGCAAGCTCTACTGCGATCTCCTCCTGGTGACCGGCGGCAAGGAGCGATTGCGCCATTATGTCGAAACCGTACACCTCGGCTCGTTCACCGAACCGGAAATCGGCAATCTCGTCGATCGCCTTCATAGGCTGAAAACGAGATTCTATCTCGATGCGATGGCAACGGGAGCAGTAACGTCGCGGCCGGGGGTGTCGCGCCTGCTGACCGAAGCACGTGGACATGGCCTGCGTCTCGCCATCGCCACGACAACGAGTCCGGCCAACGTGATGAGTCTGCTGGAACGAACCCTCGGATCCGCGGCAATCGGTTGGTTCGAGGTCATCGCGGCCGGCGACTCGGTGCGCCATAAGAAGCCATCTCCGGAAGTCTATCTGCATGCCCTCGAACGGATGCGCCTCAAACCGAACGCCTGTCTGGCCTTCGAGGATTCGGCCAATGGGCTCGCCGCCAGCCTGGCCGCAGGAATCGCCACGATCGTCACACCCAGCAGCTTTACCGCGCGGGAGAGATTTTCCGGTGCGCTGGCCGTGTTGAGCGACCTCGGCGAGCCGGACCGCCCCTTCCGCGCGATCGAAGGCGAGAGCTTCGGTGCTACTTTCGTCGATGCGGCGCTGCTGCGGCAATGGCACCGCTATCGGTATCCCGCGGAACGTGCCGACCCGTCTGCGCTCGGCTGATTCGCCGGCCGAGACGATCGCGACCCGATCCTCGATATGCCCCGAAAAGCGTTCTCGAATCTCGACCGCTCCCGTCACGCGTGTTGCCGAAGTCCCTGCAGCACCTGGATCGCCTGACGGGTTTCGCCGACGTCGTGGACGCGCAGGATCTGGACGCCCTGCTCGAGCGCAGCGAGCTCGGCGGCGAGCGAGCCCGGCAGACGCGCCTTGGGCCGCTCGATCTTCGCCGTCGCCGAGGGGATGAAGGACTTCCGCGAGGCGCCGAGCAGGATGGCGCAGCCGGTCAGGTGGAGCAGCGACAGATGCGCGAGGATCTCCAGATTATGACGCAGGCGCTTGCCGAATCCGACGCCGGGATCGACGACGATACGCTGGCGGTCGATGCCCGCCGCGGCGCAGGCGTCGATGCGTTCCCCGAGATAGTCCAGCACGTCGAGCGGGGCGCAGCGATATTGCGGATCCTGCTGCATCGTCCGTGGGTCGCCAAGCATGTGCATCAGGATCACCGGCGCGCCGGAGCGCGCCACGACGGCGAGGCTACCGGGGTCGCCGGTCAGCGCCGTCACGTCGTTGATGATGCGGGCGCCGGCAGCGAGCGCGGCTTGCATCGTCGCGGCATTGCGCGTGTCGATCGAGACCACCGCTCCGGCCCCGGCGAGGCCGCGCACGACGGGCTCGATGCGCCGGATCTCGTCGGCAGGATCGACGGGTACAGCGCCGGGCCGCGTCGATTCGCCGCCGACGTCGAGAATGTCGGCGCCCGCTGCGAGCAGCGCCTTGCCATGCGCCAGCGCCGCGGCCGTGTCGGCGTGGTCACCGCCATCCGAGAAACTGTCGGGCGTGACGTTGACGATCCCCATGAGCAGCGGCTGCGTGAAGCCGAGTCCGGCCCAGTCGGTGCGCGGTGCCGAGGCTGCCTGCAGCATGGCGTCCAGATGCGCCGCCGTGCCGCCCGTTGCCGCCCAGCGCCGTGCCGTGTCGAGCGGCGCGGTGGCGCCGATCATGCCGCTTTCGCTGCCCTCGTCGCGCGCGATGATCTCGACCAGCGCGAAGCCGCGCTCGCCGCCGGCGAGCGGCAAGGCCGTACCGTCGGCGATCGCGCCTCGTGCCGCCGCGCCGGAGATGGCCGACAGCGGGCGCAACCAGTAGGCGTCGCGTCGCGTCGCGAGCGCCTTGGAGACCCTATCCAGCGAATCGGCCATCAGCGGAGCTCTCGCTTGGTTCTTCACAGGTCGTCATTGCGAGAAGCGAAGCGATGAAGCAATCCACGCTCGTGCAGCCGATCTGGATTGCTTCGCTTCGCCCCCAATGGCGGCGTAGAAGGATTTTATCATATCGCGTCGGCTTCGAGCGACCTTCGGCGGAGGCGAGATCCGCGGGCCGCATCAAAAAATCGGCGGCTTGATGTCACACCGGCCCGTGCCATCTCGTCTTGTTGGTGAGCCGGCGCGGCCGGTG
>JAQGID010000269.1 GCA_028291405.1 Rhodospirillales bacterium
GCGCTTCTCGATACCCACTCGTCGCTAGCCTCTATCCTCGAAGGCGCGACCACTAAGACCATGATGGCAGCCGATGGTGTCACGCGGCGGGACATCGACAACCTGATGAAAGACGCCAAAAGCAAACAACCGCATTAGTGGGGCGAGCGCGGGGGCTCAGGGTCGCCAAGGTCCCTAAGTGACGGGATTGGTGGCGGGTCCTCTGAGCCCTCCCGGCTCGACCTTCCCCCGGACACCAGCGCCGAAGTTTTCCCCGTAGGGCGCTTGTTTGTGAATGAGCATCTAATTGGGTCCCCACCAAAAATGTACTCGAAAGCATTGAATTCGCTTCGAAAACAGGTGATTTTCGGGGGTCCCAATCGGCGCCGATCGGGCCCCCCGCCCTTGCTGATTTCTTGAGAGAAAACAATTTGATAGGGCCGATTTTTTAGGTGCGGCCCCGGTTGGATGCCGATTCACATCAAGGATACACGATCTCGCGGCTGTAGTTCGCATCAATGGTGAGATTGCCGTCGATGCGCGCCTCATCGCCCCGCATCTTGTTCTGACACCCGAGGAAATGATGGCAAAGTTGCGATGCGGCCTCGTGTACCAAGTGGCTGAGAAAGGGACCGCAGCAGACGACGGCAGTATTCGTCTGACCTTCCGCTATCGCGCTCGAGAGTGCCGTATCGTCGTCGATGCCAGTGGCGCGGTCGTAGGCTGATCTGCCCCGCCCGGCGTACGGAGGCTAGAATGATCCCCTTCACCCGTCATGCATATGCAGCCCCGAGACGGTCACTCGCGAAGACAATCTCATGGCGCCTCATAGCTGCAGTCGACACCTTTGCCGTCAGCTATTTGGTTACGAGGAGCTTTGCATGGGCTGGCTCAATTGTCGGCGTGGAGGCAATTACCAAAGTGATTCTCTACTATTTGCATGAACGAGTTTGGGTACACATTCCCTGGGCCGTTCGTTACGTCGAGCCACCCCGCTAGCGGAACTGTTCAAGGCGCAAGCATCAAACGTTCGTCGAGCTGGCCCAGTGACCGGCGTCGAAACCGCGTCGCGTCGCTGTTGGATCTTCGGCGAACAACGCCGCACCTCGGTCGATCAAGCCGCCGTTCAGAAGCTCGGTTCAGGACCGAGCGCTCGCCGGTTCTTACCGGAGAGCAGAGCACATGATGAAGCCGTCGCCGCCCGTGGTCTCCCAGTCGTCCTAGCCACTGGAAGTCCAGGCCGAGGGCAACAGGGATCCGCGCGTCTGCGCTCAGCGCGGTTGGACCTCCTTGATCGCGGTGACGTCCTTGATCGCTTGCAGCTGCGGGACCAGATCGTGGTTCTCGGCGCGGCCCGTCACGATGCCGAGCGACAGGCTGGTCGTCTTGACGTCGAGGCCTGCTGCCGCGAGTTCCCGCGCCACTTCCGCGATGCGCTGCAGCGGGGCGTCCCGGCGAACAAAGACCACGAGATCAATCATTCTCACACGTCCTAGAACGCGACACCTGGTTCGCCATGTCCCGACCGGGTCCTCGTGCCGGAGCGAGAACGCCGGTTCTCCTCAGCAACTCGGCCGCCTTCTCCAGCGCCCGGGCCTCCGCTTCGACCCGGGTCGCCCCGTCGGCCCGGGCGAGCCGCGCTGCGGGGTCGACGTTGTCGACCTCGCAGACGAAGCGCTCGGCCAGCTTGTAAGACGCGATCCGGACGTCCCCGCCGGCCAACCGCTCTCGGCGCCGCTGATACTGGTCGGCGCGAACGACCCTGTTCGTGGTCATCGTAAGCGCTCGCTCCGAAGCATTACGCGGCGACGCGCTCGATCGGCGCCCGAAGGACATTGCCCCATCCGGTCCACGACACGCGATCACCGGGCAATCGGGGGGATGCCCCGCCTTTGTAAAGCGTCCGGAACCCGTCCGCAGACTAGAAGGTGCCGCCCTCGTTGCACCCCTTGCCCCAGGGAATGTTCCGCGCCCCCAGAATTTGCCGACGCGTTGGCACGTCTCCGGCAAGCCGGGATCACTTTCAACAGCCGCGCCCCCTGGCCCGCGCCGACGCTCCTCAACATCGAGAGCACCAGCCGTTCGTACGACCCGATAGGCCGCTTGGCGGCAGCTTCGTCAAGCCGCTCGTGCGAGCACCCGACGGGCACGCCAACGGTTTGCGCCCTGGCGTGGAGACGCGCGGCGCCGATCCGCATCAGGACGGAAGCGGGGCGCCGGCCGAAATCGTCAACCGGATCGCCGCATCGGTTTTGGCCGGCTTGATTGCCGGTGAGAAGAGCTTCTTTTATGTCCGCGCGTATTCCCGCCGGTGCGACACCTTGCATAGGGTCGCAGCGGCGGGGCGCGAGGTGCGGCTCGAGCGCCGCGTGCTGCCCGATCTGCTAATGCATTACCTGCTCAATGTCGCGGCCGGATCGGACCTCGCTGCGAAGCATTTTGCAGACCGGCAACTCGAGGCGTTGTCGTCGAGCGCATCCGCCGCAGGCTGTTGAGCCCTCGGCCCCAAGGATCGTAAAAGGCGGCCCATGGCGACCGCGTTCTCACGCGGCCGAAAGACGGCACGGCAGCGCCAGGGGCGCCGCCGTGAATGAACTCGTTAGCCGCTAATGGGGTTGCGTCCCAGCGGCATGGTCGGACGCGTCTCTCGATACCAATTTGAATATGCCGCCTGACAGCGATGGCGCCGCTTTCAAAGCGATATCGCCGAGCGCCAGTATGCCGATCATTTTCTTGCTACGGTTCAAGACCGGCAGATGGTGGATTCCTTTCTCCTCCATCAGGTGGACGGCCTCCTCGAGGGTTTGGTCATCGAAGCAGTAGGTGATGCCCTTGGTCATCACATCGCGAGCCTTGGTCGCTGCTGGATCCGAGCCGCTGGCCACGGCGCGGCATGCGATGTCGCGATCGGTGATCATCCCGATCAAACGGTCTTTGTCTCCCACAGGAAGACAACCAATCTTGTTATCTCTCATCCTTCGGGCGACTTCCGTCAGGGACAACTCTGGCGACACCCATTCCGCATGAGAAGTCATGGCTTCCTTGACGAACATGGTTACCTCCGCGTCTGAATCAGCTCCGGCTTCTTCCCGGGGCTGGTGCGGACCCGGATACTGAAAGTCGCCAAGCCGGATCCGCCAAATAACTCGTTCACTCCATTATCCTCTTGAAAGCGGAAGAGTCCCATCTGAATCGGCGCGCCCTTAGGTTCCGAAGCAAATCACTTAGGAAACTCTAATGGAGATCTCTCTGTAATAGAACGTGTTGCAAGACATTTTTTCCTGATCTAGGGTTGGTGCTTAAGTTTAGGGGTAGACTCGTCGATCAGGAAGGGATCGTCCGACCTCTAACCAAGGAGCGCCCCGTCAGCGTCCAGCGAACGTTCTCAATACAGCCAGACCAGCCGAAGAGCACTGGTAAAGGTCTGCTTGGGTCCGTCGACGCTTGTCCTTTTTCAAGGACAAGCGAGGGCGTTCTCGGGTCCGGTGCGGCGGGCGGTTAGAAATCCATGCCGCCACCACCCATGCCACCGCCCGACATCGCCGGCGCGGCCTTCTCCGCTTTCTCGGCGACCATCGCCTCGGTGGTAATGAGGAGCGCGGCGACCGAGGCGGCACCCTGCAGCGCCAGCCGCACGACCTTGGTCGGGTCGATGATCCCGGCCTTCACCATGTCGACGTAATTGCCACTCTGCGCGTCGAAACCGTGATTGGCGTCGCCCTTCTCCAAGAGCTTGCCGACGATGATGGAGCCATCCACGCCGGCGTTCTCGAAGATTTGCCTCGCCGGCGCCTGCAGTGCGCGCCGCACGATGTCGATGCCGACCTTCTGGTCGTTGTTTTCCGGCTTCAGCTTGCCGAGCGCCTTGCTAGCGTAGAGGAGTGTGACGCCGCCGCCGGCCACGATGCCTTCCTCGACTGCCGCGCGGGTCGCGTGCATCGCATCCTCGACGCGATCCTTGCGCTCCTTGACCTCGACCTCGGTCGCCCCGCCGACGCGGATGATGGCGACGCCGCCCGCCAGCTTGGCCAGGCGCTCCTGCAGCTTCTCCTTGTCGTAATCCGAGGTCGTCTCCTCGATCTGCGCGCGTAGCTGCGTGATGCGGCCCTGGATATCCTTCTTCTTGCCGGCGCCGTCGATGATCGTCGTGTTCTCCTTCTCGATGCGCACCTTCTTTGCCTTGCCGAGCATGTCGAGCGTGACGTTCTCGAGCTTGATGCCGAGGTCTTCGCTAATCACCTGACCGCCCGTGAGGCTGGCAATGTCTTCGAGCATCGCCTTGCGGCGATCGCCGAAGCCGGGCGCCTTGACGGCCGCGACCTTCAAACCGCCGCGCAGCTTGTTGACGACGAGCGTCGCCAGCGCCTCGCCCTCAACGTCCTCGGAGATGATGAGCAACGGTTTGCCGCTCTGCACCACCGCCTCGAGCAGAGGAAGTATCGCCTGCAGCCCGGTCAGCTTCTTCTCATGCAGCAGTATGTACGGATCCTCGAGCTCGGCGATCATCTTCTCGGCGTTGGTCACGAAATAGGGCGAGAGATAGCCGCGGTCGAACTGCATGCCCTCGACGACGTCGAGCTCGGTCTCGAGAGTCTTCGCCTCCTCGACCGCGATGACGCCCTCGTTGCCGACCTTCAGCATCGCCTTTGCAATCATCTCGCCGATCTCGCGGTCGTCGTTGGCCGAAATCCTCCCGACCTGGGCGATTTCGTCGTTGGTCGAGACCTTCTTCGAGCGCTTCTTGATATCCTCGACAACGGCCTCAACGGCCATGTCGACACCGCGCTTCAGATCCATCGGGTTCATGCCGGCGGCGACCGCCTTCGCGCCCTCGCGCACGATCGCCTGCGCCAGCACCGTCGCGGTGGTCGTGCCGTCGCCGGCAAGATCGCTGGTCCTCGAGGCGACCTCCTTCACCATCTGCGCGCCCATGTTCTCGAACCTGTCGGCGAGCTCGATCTCCTTGGCGACGGTGACGCCGTCCTTAGTGATACGCGGTGCGCCGTAGGATTTGTCGAGGACGACGTTGCGGCCCTTGGGGCCGAGCGTCACCTTGACCGCGTTGGCGAGAATGTCGACGCCGTGCAGCATACGGTCGCGCGCGTCGCCATGAAATTTGACTTCCTTGGCAGCCATGTCTCTACCTCCTTTACGCCGCTTTTTTCTTCGCGGGACGACCCTCGATCACGCCCATGATGTCGGATTCCTTAATGATCATGAGGTCCTCGCCCTCGAGCTTAATCTCGGTCCCCGACCATTTGCCGAACAGCACGCGGTCACCCGGCTTGACGTCGAGCGGATGCAGCTTGCCGTCCTCGCCGCGCGCGCGCCCGGGTCGACGGCGACGACTTCGCCCTCCATCGGCTTTTCCTTGGCGGTGTCGGGGATGATGATGCCGCCAGAGGTTTTCGCCTCCTGTTCGACACGGCGGATCAGGACGCGATCCTGCAATGGACGAAATTTCATGGGCGGTCTCCTCAGACCAGGATTTATGCGGGAATTTGGCACTCTCGCATCGAGAGTGCCAACGCGGGCACTTCACCACATGGGGCGGCGGGCAGCGACATACAACCAAGAAAGACATCCCACACCGGCCAGATTTTCTTAGGTTCGCAAATAATCCGCCGCCATCGTGTCCAATTCTCAATAGTTATATATTTTTCCTGCCCGTCCCGGTTCGCTGATTTTTAAAAGGGCCAGCGGTAGTCGTCCGTTTCTTAATTGCGAATGACTTGTCAACACCCTGGTTGCGCCGCTGCCGGGATCTGGCCGGTTGGGTGGTCGGGTCAGGCTGCAGCGGCCACGCGGCGCGCCCGACGGCAGCAGGCGTCCGTTAAATCGCCGATTTGGGCTATCCCGCCGGCGTCGAGTTCATCGCAGAGAACGGCGGAGAGCCGGGAGTGCGGCTAAGGAAGCTCTGATGGACCCAGCAACGGGATTAACCTACCCTTTGGAGCGTCGGCGACGGTATGGGCGGAGGCGGCGACGGGCCATGATCGTAATACTCATCATTGCAGTCGCAGCAGGACTGGCTCTCCTCGTTGTCTTCATTCAGATTATCGTCTCACTCGAGCGATAGCACCTCGGCGCATCTTACGGCGGTTAGTCAACCGCCCGGCGCACGCGCGCGTCTGCCGCTTCAGTCAAATGCAACGCGCGCTCCAGAAATTCCGATCTCTTTCTGTGTGTGGATCGGACGCCCGGTCAGCCTCTGTCAGCCTCCGGCCATGATCGATTGCGACGCCGTCCGGACACCGCGCGGACAACAGCGCCATGCTACCTTAGGCGCGGAGGTTCGCCATGCCGAAGGCTCATATCCAAGTCATCTGCCCGAACTGTGGAACGAAGATCCAGACCGAATGGCCGACACCGCGGAAGCGGCACGCCGAAGCCGCGTGCCCGAATTGCAAGATCACCTTTCCCGTCGCAGAGGCTATCGAGCGGACGATCATCGGAGAGCACGATCGTCATGACATGCACCTCGTCCCGAAGAACGACGGGTAACGGCGCTGGAGGCGTCGGTGCGCCTGTGACCTGCGGCGGGAACTTTCACCTTGGCAAGTGAAGATGAAAATTCCCCTCTGCGGCCTTGACTATCGCTCCTAATCAACCCACATGCAATGAGTCGTCAACATAAGTGGAGGGTGCTTAAACGACATGGATCCGCCTAATGGCGTAAGAGTTTCCGATCACTTGGCATCGGCGACCGATAACAAAGTCCAAGAATATACTCGGCAATCCGAGAGCGGAGTATTCCGCATTTGACCCCCGCGAGTCCTTAGATGGGCGCTTAGCGGGGGTCTTGCGTTGTGGCCGAGTTCAATAGCCGGTGGTGTCGGATGTCGTGATTCTGATCGCCGGGCCGTGCTGGTGAGCCCTACGGCGTCCCGGGGGGCCTCCGGGGGCACCACGACGATCCGGCGCTGTTCGAGCCTTCTGGTTCACCCATCCCCGGCCGATCATACAGCTGCTGGCCCGCGGTTCGAACGAGACCCGGTGGCCATTCTCTTTACGGCGCCGGGTCAGAGCGTCGCTTCTCGATGTTATCGGCTAAGCGATCGAGCGATCGTACAGATGAGCAATCTCAAGAATTTACTTCCTGATATCGGGGTCATGCGCCTGAGTGGCTTGTATGCTTGGGGCAGCCGGGCCGCCGATCTGAAGGGGTTCTATTCACCTCAATCAGGCATCCGACTTTCTATAGGTACCGAGAATCCTGTCCCAGAAGAAATCGATCACCGCGAAATTGCTGTCTGCATGCCGGTGATGAGAGAAGTGCAGCTCTTGCTTGCGTCTGAACCATCCAAACCGCTGAAGCCGTGATCCCTCTACGTGGTATTCCTTGTCAAAGAAGACGTGCGCATAGAACGACACCGCACACGCGGCCACCTGAACCACGAAGAGATCGGTAGGCAATACAAGGTATGTACACCCTCCTACCAGAAACACAGGAATGAAGAAGAAAGGGGTATTGTTGCCTTCCTGACCGAGGGGCGTCCGTGAGACCAGATGATCCTTGGAATAGTAAGTGTGATGAAACTTGATGTGGTTGCGGAAGAGATCACCGCCCATCGGATGGTGGCCGAGCTTGTAGTGCATCAGCGTCTGCGCAAATGACATGACCAAATGCGTAGCAACGGCGATCATGAGAACCAGTGAAAGCTTCGGAACAAGCCACCATACCGTCTGGAGCATGACCTCTTCCTCCAGCTAGCCGGTTCTATCCGGCCCCCGCGTCCTGCGCCAAGGCGACGACTAGAGCTGAAGGGTCGATCGTAACCACCTCCACCGCCGAACCGCCAGGCCGGGCAGGCAGACGGATCGTCGTCCAGACGCGCCGCCATGCCTCAAACGAGAGCGCCTGCAGCAACTCCTCCCCCGTCTCAACGGTGTAGTTGCCCGCCGGCTGCGTCCCCTCTATGTCGCTCAATAGGAACGGACGTGTGAAGGTGACAGTCTTGCTGCTCGTGCGCATGATCATTGCAGGTCCTCCCAAGCTCCGGCGGGCATCGAGGCCGCTGCCGCCAACGCAACACGCCGCCCCGCGATTGCGGCTACCCGCTCTCGTCTCGACTGGGCCAGCCTTCTGAAATGGCCGTATCGTAAGCACTTTGGTCGTCGTCGATAGAGCTTTGGTCGCTCGTGAGGGTGAGCACTGCTTTGCCAGGACTTGCCGGGACGACCTTGTCGGTTACGATTGCAGCGGCCGCTTGACGCGGAGAGCCGGCGTAGAATGGCGTGACCCGATGAGTGGGTTTCATGTTTGTATCACCCCGTATGCACAGTTGAGCTAAATAATAACCCCTCAGATGCGGTCGGAGTGCACCAGTCATCTGGCGATTTCGCCCCGATCACGTTCGAATAAGAACGGAGGTTCTTGGACCCTTCCCTTTTAAAATGGCGACGAATTTTGTTTTTGCACTAGCTCAAAAAGTAATTTCTCGATGCTAGGCCATTCCGAATACGAGAAGTGTCGGTTGGCGCGACGCGCAGCTTCTCGATCTCCTCGGCGCCTCGGCGGCGACGACTCGGGCCAACCGAATAGCCGCGCCGGACGCGACCGCGGTTGATCGCCAGCTGGATTGCGTCGAGCAGGTCCTGGCCGCGGAACGGTTTGGAGAGAAACTCGACGGCGCCCGCCCTCATTGCGCAGGCATTGACACGTTAACTCGCCACTCGGGCCAGGACGGCGCTATCCTTCCGTACGCAGACAATCTCGTACGCCCGCCACCGCTTCCCGTCGGATGTGATCCGGCACGCGGTTTGGCTCTACCTGCGCTTCACCTTGAGTTACCGCGATGTCGAAGACCAGTTGGCAGAGCGTGGGGTCGAAGAGGGCCAAAGCGGCCTTTCGGGCGACCAGTTATCCTGACAATGCCCCGGCTGCCGTGCATTACGATCTTGCCGGCGGCAACTCATATGATTAGAAGGCCGCGGCCGTCACTGTAAGGCGAAGACCTGTCGGTCACCAGCGCCCGGCCGATCGCATTGACCAGCGCCGATATGCCGTCGATGCGTTCGCTCGAGCGTTCCTTGTCCGGCTTGATATTGCCGGCCGGGTCCTGGCGCACCGCCACGTTCGAGGCGTTCCAGCGCAACACGGGATGTCCGCCATGCCAGAGCGCGCGCGACACCGACAGCCGTTCCAGCTCGGCGGTCGGCGCCGCCATGCTGAGGAAGCCCTGGCCGTACTGGATGAGGTTCACGCCCTCATCCTGCAGCGTCTGAACGATCTCGCCGGCGAAGGTGCGATCATAGGCCACCTCGCGCAGGTCATAGCGGGCGGCAATCTCGAGAATCTCGTGGCCGATGAAGGTGAAGTCGGTGGCGTTGCCCGGCGTGGCGACGAGGAAGCCCTGGTCGCGCCAGAGGTCATAGGGCACCCGGTCGCGGCGAGCGCGGCGGAGGATGTCCTCCTCCGGCACCCAGAACCGGCAGAGCGCAATCCACTTGTCGGCGAGATCCCCGAGATCGCTGTCGTCCGTCGGCCGGAACAGCAGCACGAAGGCTGAGAGATCGTTGACCCGGGCGAGATCGAGTCCGCCATAACACTCCCGTCCGGCGAGCCGCTCGGCGATGGCATCGAGCCCCGATCGCACCTCCCTCCAATTCGTCTCCGCCAGCGGACCGCCCTCCTCCCACACGGCCATGTCGAGCCATCGCGTGACCTGCTCGGTCCACTCGTTGAGGCGAAGCCGCCGGATGGCGTTTTGCTGCGCCGGCATCTCGCGCGCCTCGTCTACCTGGCGCTTGAGATCCTCACGCTTTACCGTGACGTCGAGGCTCGGGTTCGCCTTGATCCACACGGCCGGATCGGTCCAGTCGTCGCCCGGGTCGATTGTGGCGATGAACGCGAACCAGGTGTCCGTCGCCGCGGCGGGGAGCGTGCCTTCCAGCGCCTTGACCGAAAACTCGTGGTGCTGGCGGCACACCGAGTGGCGGTCGTGGCCGGCGGTGGTGATCTCGAAGATCAGCGGCTGGCGACGCGCGCCCGTCGCCGTGTTCAGCTTCTGGGCGATGTCCGGTGTCGCATGCTCGTGCACCTCGTCCACCGCCGCGAAGTGAACATTGAGCCCATCCATCTTCGAGGCGTCGGCCGACAGCGGTCGGAACCAGGACGAGGTCGGCAACACCGCGAGGTTGTTCACCGTCCGCGTGACGCGGGCGCGGAGCGCCGGGCTGGCGTCGACCATGCGCTCGGCCTCGCCGAATACGATGCGCGCCTGGTCGCGCGTCGTCGCGGCGGCATAGACCTGGGCGCCCGCCTCGCCGTCCGCCACCAGCGCGTACAGCGCCGTGCCGGCGAGCATCGCGGATTTGCCGTTCTTCCTGGCGACCTCGACATAGGCGGTACGAAAGCGCCGGAGCCCGTCACCGCGCTTCCAGCCGAACAGCGAGCCGATGACGAAGGATTGCCATGGCTGCAGCTCGAAGGGCTGGTTGGCCCATTCGCCGGTCGAGTGCCGCAGGTGCCCGAAGAAGTCGAGCGCATGCCGGGCGGCGGCTCCATCCCACACCAATCCCCGCGCGGCACCGTTCGCCAGGTCGTCGAGGTGGCGCCGGCACGCGAGGGTGACCAGTCGGCCAGCGACCACCCGCCCCGCCACGACGGCGCGGGCATAGGCCTCGACCGGACACGCCGGGCCCTTCGGTTTACGCGTCCTTGCCACGGCTCAGATACTCCTCGAAGGGGTCTGCCGCGTCGGCGGGCGCGACGGCGCGGATGCGCGAGCGGCTCGACGGCGTCAGCCCGAACTCGCTCTCGATCTGCGCCATCTGCAGCAGGCACTTGTTGGCGACCGACAGATACGGGTTCTGGATGATGTTGCCGCCCTCGGTCTTCACGATCGGTCCGCGCCGCTTGACCTCGGCCTCGACCTCGATCCAGCGGCACCAGACGACGGCATAGCGGGCGAGCGCCCCGGCATCGAGCTCGGTCATCAAACCGTGGCGCGCCAGCGTCTCGGCCATCGCCGCGAACTTTGCCCGCGCCCGCTCGTCCAGATGCGCCGGCGGCTTGGGGACGGCAATTGCTGGCTGCGGCTCGGCCTTGTTGAGGCGATGCGGCCGGGCGGTGCCCTTGACCAGCTTCAGGTGCGTCGGCAGCGGCTTGCGACCGGCCATGTTTGTTATCCCCACTACATGACATCGCCGATCGCGCGATGATCGGAACCGCCAAAAGAAAGCAATCTAATGATCGACATCAGCGCTTGGCTTTGCGCCGCGCGAGAGCGTGTATGCGGGTGTGTCGACGACGGAGACCGCGATGAAGAGGCCCCAAGAAAACGATCATGCTCACGGCCACGCAGAGCTTCTAAAGCGCGCCATGGACAGCGCCTTGAAGGGACGCGGCCTCGCCGACTAGCAGCTCGCCGGCAAGCAACGCCCCGCGCTGCATTGGCCGCCGGGGCTCGGGCTCGTAGACGGGACGCGATCCCCGCGACCCTCTGCGAAGGAAGCTCGAACTATGACCAACCTTTCCGAAACTCAGCTCATCATCCTCCACCTCGCATGCCAGCGATCCGGCGGGCTTGTGCTGCCACTGCCCGGACACCTCAAGGGCGGCGCGGCCAAGAAAGTGATCGGCGCGCTCGCAGCCAAGGGCCTGATCGAGGAGATCGAGGCACAGGCCGGCCACCCGGTGTGGCGGCAGACCGGCGACGACCGGGGCGTAACCCTCGTCGCCACTGACGCCGCATTCCAAGCGCTCGGTATCGAGACGGCCGAGGCGGCGCGCACGAGCCCGGCACGGCCGCGGAAGCGCCGAGCGGGGCCGACGCACCGCACGAGCCCGAAAGCCGCACCCGCGGCGTCCGCCGGGGCCTCTCCACGCAAGCCCCGCGCCGCCAGCAAGCAGGCGCAGCTCATCGCGATGCTGAAGCGGGCAAAGGGCGCCAGCATCGAGGAGATGGTCGCCGCCTTCGGCTGGCAGGCGCACACCGTGCGCGGCGCCATTGCCGGCGCGCTCAAGAAGAAGCTCGGGCTCAACGTCACCTCCGAGAAGGTCGACGGACGCGGGCGCATCTATCGGATCGCCTGATTACCGCTGGGGCATCCGCTGCCGGGCCCGCACTGCCCGGCGGCGGCGTCCCGCTCCGCAAGGATGCAAACACCTCGATCAGGCGCCGTCGCAGGAAGGAGTCCAGGATCGGCGGCGGCGTGAGGATCGGCCTGCGGCGCAAATGCGCCATGATACCGACCTGCAATCCCGCAGCCGGAAAGACGCCCATCTGCGTCAGCACCGCCGCCCCGAAGCCGACGAGCACGTTGACTGCGGCCTCGCTGCGCGACATCCGAACGGAATGCATCATGATGCGCTCCGCTGGTCTCGCAGCTGACCGAAGGTGCAGGCGCTATCCGCCAGGATCGCCGTGCCGCCGGTGAAGCGCTGCCAGCGCTCGATGATCACGTCGCAATAGACCGGGTCCAGCTCCACTGCAAGGCAGACCCGGCCGATCGTCTCGGCGGCGATCAGCGTCGTGCCCGACCCCGCGAAGGGCTCGTAAATCTGATCGCTACGCTCGCTGTTGTTCACGATCGGCCGGCGCATGGCCTCGACAGGCTTCTGGGTGCCATGGGCGGTCGCGGCATCCTCGTTCCCGGTTGGCGCGATCGACCAGAGGGTCGACTGGTCCCGCGCCCCTTGCCAATGGCTGCGCGTCCCCTTGCGCACCGCGTACCAGCAGGGCTCGTGCTGCCAGTGATAATCGCCGCGGCCGAGCGCGAAGCGGCTCCTCGACCAGACGATCTGCGCACGGATGTCGAGGCCGCAGGCGATCAGGCTTTCCGCCACCGTGGTGGCATGGATCGCGCCGTGCCAGACATAGGCGACGTCACCGGGAAACAGGGCCCAGGCCTCGCGCCAGTCCGCCCGGTCGTCGTTGGCGACCTTGCCGGTTCGCTTGGTTCGTGAGACGCCGGCGGCATTGCGCCAGGCCGGATCGTAGCTGACGCCATAGGGCGGATCCGTCACCATGAGGTGTGGCCGGGCGCCGTCGAGCAGCCGCGCGGCGTCCTCCGCCTTCGTCGCGTCGCCGCAGAGCAGCCGGTGGTCACCCAGCACCCAGAGGTCGCCGGACCGCGTGACAGGATCGGCAGGTGGTTCGGGAACCGCGTCCTCGTCGGTTAGCCCGGTGGCCGGCCCCTCCTCCATCAGGCTGCGCAGCTCGCCGGCATCGAAGCCGGTCAACGCCAAGTCGAAGCCGACTTCCTGAAGATCCTTCAGCTCCAGCGCCAACAGATCATCGTCCCATTCCGCCCAGGCGGCGGAGCGGTTGGCGAGCAGGCGGAACGCCTTGATCTGCGCCTCCGTAAGATCATCGGCGAGAGCCACCGGCACGTCGGTGAGCTCGAGCCGCTGGGCCGCCTTGAGGCGCAGGTGTCCATCGACCACGCTGCCGTCGGAACGCGCCACGATCGGAATGCGGAAGCCGAACTCGCGGATCGCCGCGCACATCTGCTCGACCGCCTCATCGTTACGACGCGGGTTTCGCGCATAAGGAATCAGCCGTGCCAACGGCCAGTGCTCGACGGTCAGCATGACGCCGCCTCCATGCGTAGGGGTTGAATCAGAGATCGGAAAAGTCCGTGTGGAATGCGTCGATCGAGGCGGTGCAGCGCGCCGTCCGGCACCGCTTCACCCCCCCTGCTTCATTTTGGCTGCGGATGCGGAAAACCCATGACCGGTTGTTCAGTCCAATTCGGGGCCGGTTCGAGACCCCCTTCCCCCTCAGCGCCTTGCATGCCCGAACCGCCATCGTGTACCGCGGTCTTGCGCCCATGACAGGACGCGCACATCGGCTGCCAGCGGCTTCGGTCCCAGAAGACGGCCGCCTCGCCCTTATGCGGATCACGGTGATCGACAACGGTCGCAGGCTCACCACATTCGATGCAGAAGCGGTGCCGCGCGAGGAACGCTTTCCGCGCGCTGCGCCACTCCCCCGACTGCATCAGCTTGAGCGATCGCTTGTCCCGATGAATGCCGTAGTCGCGGTCCCTCGCCCGCTTGTCCTGCCACCCCGGCGGACGGTGCACGGGCGGCTGCCAGGGCATGCTGCGAAGACCCCAAATGAAAAGCGCCCGCGGAGAGGTCCCCCGCGAGCGCAAAAATCCAAGCCTAGCTAAAATCTACCACGATAACCGCGAAAGTGTTGCACGGCTTGATGTTGCAACGATGTTGCATCAAGGGCGCCGCTGGATCCAATGCTTCCCGCTGGCTCGCCATTGCTCGATCCTTACATGAGCGACAAGCCAAGACAGGAGCGGATCCCCAATGCGACAAGACCCGCGGAGGGTTTCCCGATGCTGCTCCGGCGCATCATTTGCAGATCAGGTCAGCCACGTGCTGTGTCACCTGATCCTGGCTTATCGCGATGTTCGTCAGGGTAATTGGCAGCGATATGGGATCCGCGTTGCCGGAGCGAAGCCCGTCGAAAACGACGTCGGTATAGGTCATGTCGGCGCAATTGATCTTCGTCTCGCGGTATGTCCCGGTCAGGGCTGGCATCCTGGGGGCGACGGCGACGGGAGTCAAAAGGATGCGCAGCGTTTCTACCAGGGCGACGTTCCCTGGAGGGGGGCTGAGAGTGTCCTCTCGGACGTAGCCGGTGAAGGCAACGTTGTTCTCATCCTTTTCCACGCCGAACGAATGCCAAGGCGCTCCCCAGACGGTCGCGTGAGGCGAGCTCGAGAAGAGGGCCTTAAGCCTGTCGGCAGCAGCCGCTCGAGTCGCGGCCACGGATGGGATCGGAGCCATATCAGGATCAGGGTCGTCGTACTTGCAAAGCATCAGTACGATCCTGCGCATCGGATACGTGTAGTTGGTGGATTTCCATTCCAGCTGACCCACGTCGCGATCGGCGATCTGCGCGCCGCTCTCGCCTATCGCCCGTATGTGCGTGTAGGCCCAGATCCTGTTGCGGCAGTCCACGGTCGCCTGGTAATCGAGGCTGATGACCGGCTCCATGAGGTCCGCCCAGGAGCGGGAGCTTACGTAATTCGTCGTCACCTCGACCGAGGTTATGCCGTTCTGAGGCGGGAGCAGGTCGTCCTTCAGGACGGACAGCGAGCCTCGCCCGTCCGCGTCGACGGCAGGAGTGAAGGGTATCCAGGTCGACCCGTCGCGGAACTTCGTTCTCGAGAAGGCGGAGAGGTCCTTCGCCATCTGCTCCTTCTTGGCGGCGTAAGCCGCCATTCTGGCCTCGTTCTCCTTTTCCTCGATCGCCTGTTTCGCCTTGAACTGAGCCTCGTCGATTCTCTTTTGCTCGGCCTCCTGTCGCTCGGTGACGTAGTTGCCGATCGCCAGAACGGCCGCCATGCTGAGAGGTATTCCGATGAGGGCAAGGGTCATGCGCTTCGCTCTCGAGCGGCGTTTCGGCGTGGCGGCCGACTTTGGAGGGGAGACGGTCTCTGGGGCGGTCATACATGGCTCCTGCTCAGCTGACCGATTCTTCGGCAGCCGTCCTTGGCAATTTCCGACGCCGAACTTGACTAAACCGTTAAAGACTCTGGAAGGCCGCTCCGGCGCCGGGCGCAGCAAGGCGAATCTCAGGACGCGGCGTCGAGGCGGAGCCGCCGAACCGCGCTCTGCTGCGCCGACATCTTGCGCGCCTCGCCGATCTGGCGCTTGAGATCCTCCCGCTCACCGTGTGGTCGAGGCTAGGGTGCGCCTTGATCCACACGGCCGGGTCAGTCCAGGCGTCGCCCCGCCCCTTATGCGGGACACGCTAATCGGCGACGGTGGCGGGCTCTCCACATTCGATGCTGAAGGGGTGCCTGGCGAGGCACTCACGTCGGGCGCTACGCCACTCCCCGACTGCACCAGATTCAGCGACCGCGTGTCCCGGTGAATACCGTACTCGCGGTCCCTCGCCCGCTTGTCCTACCAGCCAGCCGGACGGTGCACGGGTGGCTGCCAGGGCATGTTGCAGATTCTGCAAAACTAAAACGCCCGCCGGAGAGGTCCGCGCAAGCCACATATCCAAGCATATTTAAAAGGTACTACGAAACCCGCCAAAGTGTTGCTCGCCTTGATGTTGCAACAGTGTTGCGTCATGGGCGTCGATGAACCCTAAATGAGCGACAGGCCAACAGAGTGGCCGAGAAGCCGTTCGTGAACCCGGCGCGACAGGCGCGGCTGGGCGACAACAAATACGGGACGGTCCTGCGGACGTCCGTGACAGAGATCACCCCGGACCTGCAGTAGAGAGCCGGTGTCCACCTCCAAGAAGCCAAGGGCCCGAGAAGGACGCGAGCAGCGATGGACGATATCGATATGATCGTAATCCGCTTAGACCCCGAATTTCCGCTCGAGGATGTCGAGGCAATCGGCGCGCGCCTGATGGCCTTGGGTGCGCTAGTCCCAGGGTACATTCCGCCCGATGTCGGCATGCTCTCGATCGCTGCGCTGCGCTTTGCGCAGGACATCGACCAGACCGAAACGCGGCTGCTGCCCGACCGCAACCTCGTCTCGCGCATGGCGCGTCTTGCGCGGGACGGGACGCAGCAGCCGCTTGCAGGTCCGAACGCCATTGCAGCCGACCTGATGGCATTCGCCCAGGCGATGAACCTCCAGATTGAGCCGTCGATTGCGTTTCACGAACTCGCCCATCGAGACGGAAACGCGGTCGCGCTGGAGGAGCTCTCCTGGTTCCGGGCTGCCGATCATGGTCAAGCCTTGGCTTGGATCGACCTTGCCCAAGGTCGCATCGACCGGCTTCCAATCGCGACTCCGGAGCCCGCAGTGGAGCGCGATCTTGCGTATCCGCTCCGCCGCTGGAGGCGCAATTATGTCGTCGCCCTGAGAATCGCTGAGCTGGAACTCGCTGACATGACGCCGCTGAAGCGCGCCCTCACGCTGTTTCAATGGATGGTCGACGACTATTTCATGGCCGGGCCGGCGGCGATCTTCGCGACCATGTAATTTGCGCCCTTCGCTACAAAGCGACGCTTAATGAAGCAACTGCGTTCCGCCGACCGCGAGCGAGCCATTGCCGGTATCAAGAACGCTGCGTGGGACATCACGCATCTGAGCAATCTAGTTGCCGAACGAAAGCGTAGCGAAACCGAGAAAATCCTCTTCATCTTCGTAACCGCGGACCGTGGGCTCGCCGAAATCGCGCCCGCCCTGATAATCGACGCCGACGAGGACAACTATGCCTCCGAACTCGCACGGTGCCTGTCGGCCTGGTGGCCGGCAGCGGACGCGCTCGATGTCGCCGAGACGTTGTTCGGTCATATCCGCAGCATCAGAGGACGGGACGCGCCCGGACCCGCCTTCTCTTCGAATGATCCTATCCAAGCGCTGATCGAGGCGGGCGAGGCCCGTATTCGAGCATGGTCCGGCGCGGTCGCATCCGGGGCGTGAGCGATGCTTCGTCCGCCTATCAACAAATACGATCAGATGAACTATCGAGCCGCATGCCCGGCGAGGCGCGCCCTTCTTTAGGATTGTCAAATCACCCCGTACGCGGTTTTCTGCGGACAGCCACTTCGACCCTTCGCCGACCTTCACCGCAGTGGCCTTTCGTCCCATCTTGGCCGAGAGCGGAATGGCGGCTTTGGAAACAGAGAGCATGGAAATCTGCCGTTAGGTGCCGGAGCTCCTTTCAGAATCGCATCGATGGCATTGCGATGTTTGTCGGTGATCGGATCGGCTTGGTATCAGCTCCCGCCACCGCCCGGATCACGATTTCAGGGGAGCGCTCGAATGCGCCCTAGGCGGATACGTTTGCTCCTATCGGTCTTGACCGGTGCCGTGCTAATCGGAGCCGTCGTCCTCGCGTAGGGCAACGCGGCCCAGCGACAGGAGCGCCCATCGCGGGCATGGTCCGACAGAGGGAGATCCGTATCGCGCCGGAGACGACAGGACGCTTGGCGTCAGTTGCAGTGAGCCCCGGCCAACATGTCCGCAAGGGCGACCTTCTCGCGGTCATCGACAATCCGGAACTTGCAGCTTCCGTCGGAGAGGCCAGCGCGGCGGCCGCTAGCGCCAAAGCCGATCGGGACAGAATC
>JAQGID010000282.1 GCA_028291405.1 Rhodospirillales bacterium
TCAAGGGACCGCTCAACATCGCCCGGCCGATCCAGGGCTGGCCGGTCATCGTCCAGGCCGGCGCCTCGGAGGCGGGACGGCAGATCGCGGCGGAGACGGCGGAGGTCATCTTCACCGCGCAGAGCAATCTCGCCGCCGGCCAGGCCTTCTACAAGGACGTGCGGGGCCGGGCAGAGAAAATCGGGCGCAATCCCGACCATATCAAGTTCCTGCCGGCCTGCTTCGTCGTCGTCGGCGACACGGTGGAAGAGGCGCGTGCGAAGCGGGCGAAGCTCGATAGCCTCGTCCATTACGACAGCGCGATCGCGTCGCTGTCGATCGCGCTGGGTCACGACGCGTCGGGCTTCGATCCCGACGGGAAGCTGCCCGAAATCCCCGAGACCAACGCCAGCAAGAGTGCCCGCGAGCGGGTGATCCAGCTGGCGCGGCAGGAAAATTTGACGGTGCGGCAGTTGGCGCAGCGGCTCGGCGGCTATTCCGGCTTGGCGATGGTCGGGACGCCGGCGACGATCGCCGATCAAATGGAGGAATGGCTCGTCGAGCGCGGCAGCGACGGGTTCAACATCATGTTCCCCTACCTGCCGGGCGGGCTCGACGATTTCGTCGACCGCGTCGTGCCGGAACTGCAGCGCCGGGGGCTGTTCCGCCGCGAGTACGAAGGCAAGACGCTGCGCGAGAACCTCGGCCTGCCGCGGCCCGAGAACCAGTTCTTCCCGGCCCGCAAGGCGACTTAGAACGCCGCCGCCGATCAGTCCTGCGTCAGGGAATCCGACCTAGCGGTGGCCACCGCCACCGTGAAACCCACCGCCATGGAAGCCTTCGCCATGAAACTCATGATGGAAGCCGTCGCCGCGGAACTCATGATGGAATCCGTCGCGAAAGCCGAGACCGATGCCGCCCGCGAAGCCGAAGCCGCCATAGTAATACGGATAATACGGAGAGCCATATACCGTGGGATATTGCTCGTAATAGGGCCCGTAATACTGGCAGTATTCGGCGTTATAGTACGGGGCGTAGCAATAGGGATTGGCCACCTGGGCCTTCGCCGGGAAGGCGCTGCCGCCGAAGGTCAAGATACCGGCCGCGAGGAATGCGCCGGCCATCACGGCCCGCCGGAAACCACGTTTTCGCGTAACATAGGACATCGTCATTCTCCACTCAGGTCATTCCGGCGTCCCCCCACTGGAGCTGTGCTCGATCGCGATGTTTTGCAATGGCTGCATAGCTTCACCGCGAGGCGAGCAATGCTCACCTCAGACGCAGCGACTCAAGTGCGGCTGGTAGCGGCGACGTAATCGCTGCTTTCAAAGGACTTCGCGCGCACTTACTGTGACGGCAAATCGCGCCAAGCACGACGAAGGAAACGCCATGACCCGGGTCGCCGTCCCCCTGCCGTATTTCGACTTTTTTCCCAATCTCAAAGCCGAGCTGGCCGAGAAATACCCGGGGACGAAATTCTGCCCGCCCGGCCTGCTGCTGCAGGGAGAGTCGCTGGTCGAGTTCCTCAAGGGCTATGACGCAGCTGTGATCGGATTGAACCGCTTCACCGACGAGGTCTGCGCGCAGTTGCCGGACCTCCAGATCGTCTCGATGTGCTCGGCCGGCGTCGACCACATCGACCCAGCGATCCTCAACAAATACGGCATCAGGATGTGGTGGGCGCCGGGGATCAACAAGGTCTCGGTCTCCGAGCTCGCGGTCTGCTATATGGTCTATACGCTGCGGCGCATCCATTACTTCTCGTCGATCCTCTACAAGGGCGCGTGGAAGGGGCCGGTCGGGTTCGGTGCCGATCTGCGCGGCCGCACCGTCGGCATCCACGGCTGCGGCTTCATCGGCAAGGAGGTCGTCAAGCTGCTGCAGCCTTACGGCGTCAAGATCCTCGCCTGCGACCGTGTCAAGATGGACGATTTCTACCAGGAATGGGGGGTCGAGGAGGTCGGGCCGGAGGAGCTATGGGCGCGATCCGACGTGCTGACGATCCATCTCTCGCGCAACCAGACGACGATCGGGATGTATACCGGCGACGTGCTCGACAAGATGAAGCCGGGTTCGATCCTCATCAACTGCGCACGCGGCCACCTCGTCGACGAGAAGGCGCTGCAGCACCGGCTGGAGAGCGGGCACATCGCCGGCGCCGCCTTCGACGTCTTCGCGGTCGAGCCGGCGAACGGTCATCCGCTGCTCGAGCTGCCGAATTTCTTCGCCTCGCCGCACATCGGGGCGACGACGATGGAATCCTGGGAGGCGATGCTGCGCTCCGGCATCCGCGGCATCGCCGAGGCCTATCGCCAGGAGCCGGGCGTCTATCCCTTCGACTGATCGCGATATGATCGAGATGGGCCGATGATCGAGATCGGGGCCGCTTTCTCGACCGCCATCGAGCTGATGCTGCATCTCGATCATGATCTCGGCGAGATCGTCCTCCTGTCGCTCACCATCAGCCTGGTCGGGACGGCGGCGGCGGCGCTCTGCGGCCTGCCGCTCGGCGCGGCGGCGGCGCTCTACCGCTTTCCCGGCAGGGGGGCGGTGCTCGTCATGCTCAATGCGATGATGGGATTGCCGCCGGTGGTCGTCGGGTTGGTGATCTATCTGCTGGTGTCGCGGGCAGGGCCGCTCGGCTCGTTCGGGCTGCTCTTCACCCCGACCGCGATGGTCGTCGCCCAGGCGGTGCTGGTGCTGCCGATCGTCACGGCGCTGACGCAGCAGATCGTCGCCGATCTCGCCGAGGAATACGACCTGCAGCTCCGCTCGCTCGGCACGAGCCGGCACCGTGCGATGCTGACCCTGCTGTGGGACGGGCGGTATCAGCTCTTCACCGTCGTGCTCGCCGGCTTCGGCCGCGCCGCCGCGGAGGTCGGGGCGGTCATCATCGTCGGCGGCAACATCAACCACTACACGCGGGTCATGACGACGACGATCGCGCTCGAGACCAGCAAGGGCGACATCCCGCTGGCGCTGGCGCTCAGCATGATCCTCATCACGCTGTCGCTGGGCGTCAACGTCGTGGCGCTCGGCGTGCGTGGCGCGGCGCGGCGATATTATGGCTGAGCTGGGCATGAGGCCGCTGACGGGCACTGGCGCGCTGTCGCAGGAGCTGGCGCCGCAGCTGCTGCCGCTCGAGGTCGAGGATCTCGAATACCGCGTCGGCGGCAATTCCCTGATCGATCGCGTCGGCTTCCGCATCCGGGCAGGGCAGCGCACCGTCATCCTCGGTCCGAACGGCGCCGGCAAGAGCCTGCTGCTGCAGCTCTGCCACGGGCTGCTGCAGCCGACCGCCGGGCGCATCCTGTGGGGCGGCATGGCGGTCGCCGCGGCGCAGCGCTGGCAGGCAATGATGTTCCAGCGGCCGGTGCTGCTGCGGCGTTCGGCGGCGGCGAACATCGCCTATGCGCTCAGCGTCCGGGGAATCCGCCGGGCGGCGCGACCGGCGCTCGTTGCGGCCGGGCTCGAGCGCGTCGGGCTGGCGCATCTCGCGGCGCGGCCGGCGCGGACACTCTCGGGCGGCGAGCAACAGCGTCTCGCCCTGGCGCGGGCCTGGGTGCTGGAGCCGCGGGTCCTGCTGCTCGACGAGCCGGCCGCCCACCTCGACCCTGCCGCGACCTACGATCTCGAGCGGCTGATCGACGCGATGCATGCGGTGGGCACCAAGATCATCATGACGACGCATGACCTCGGCCAGGCGCGCCGCGTCGCCGATGAGATCCTGTTCTTCAGCCGGGGCCGGCTGCTCGAGCACGCTCCCGCCGCCGAGTTCTTCGCGCGGCCGCGCAGCGAGGAGGCAGCGGCCTTCATCGAGGGCCGGCTGTTTCGCGGCGCCGAGAGTGCGATTTCACGGTAGGATGGGGCGCCGCGATGGCGGCCGGCACGGAGGAGGACGGTCGATGGACGAAGACAAGTTCAACATGAGCATCCGCAAATTCCTCAAGACGCTCGGCGTCACGGCGCAGCGCGAGATCGAGCAGGTGGTGCGCGCCGGCATCGCCGACGGCACGCTGAAGGGCAGCGAGAGCCTGCCGGCGAAGGCGACGATCACGCTCGGCGGGACGAAGCTGGCAATCGACGTCGCGGGGAAGATCGAGCTGGCTTAGGGTCGATCGCCGCCGAAGAAACGGGAAACGGGAGGAGGGGGCAATGCTGAACGTCGCATTCGTCGGCACCGGCTGGTGGGGAAAGGAGCTCGCCAAGGCGGCGCAGTCGCTCACCGAGAGCTACCGGATCGCCGGCTGCTCGGCGCTGACGGCGCCGGAGCGGGCCGAGTTCGGCGCTGCCTTCGGCGGCATCGCCTACCAGAGCTACGAGGCGGTGCTGGACGATCCCGCGATCGCGGCGGTGCTGCTGGCGACGCCGCATTCGCTGCACGTGCCGCAGATCATCGCCGCGGCGCGGGCGGGCAAGCACGTCTTCGTCGAGAAGCCGCTAGCCCTCACGGAAGCCAGCGCGGCGGAGGCGATCGCCGCTTGCGAGACGGCGTCGGTGGTCCTCGCGGTCGGGCACAACCGGCGCTATTCCGCCGTGGCGCGCGAGATGAAAGCGCTGGTCGACACCGGGGTCTGCGGCAAGATCGTGCATGTCGAGGCGAACTACTCGAGCGCCGGGGCGCTGCAGCTCAGGCCCGGGCAGTGGCGGGCGCAGCGCGAGGAGGCGCCGGGCGGCGGCATCGCGCCGATGGCGATGCATATGATCGACACCTTCACTTGGCTGCTGGGGCCGGTCGCGCGCATCGCCGCGATCGCCAAGCGGCAGGTCGTCACCGTCGCGATCGACGACACCTGCGCTTGCCTCTTCGAGCTTGAGAACGGTGCGACCGGCACGCTGAGCTCGATCTTCACGGTGCCCTATACGGCCTATTTGACGATCTACGGCACGCGCGCCATCGTCGAGGCGCGCAAGAACTTCACCGAGCTGACGGTGACGCCGATGTCGCCCGGCGAGCCGACCGTGCACAAGCGCTTCACGGTCGACGACACGGTACGGTCCGAGCTTGCCGCCTTCGCTTCGTCCTGTGCCGACGGCGTCGCCTTTCCGGTGCGCCCGGCGCAGGCCCGCCATAATGTCGCGATCATGGAGGCGATCGGTATCTCGGCGGCACGCGACGGCGCCTGGATGACGCTGAGCGCCGCTTCCTAGCCGGGAAGGATCAAAAGCCGGTCGCGCAATCGCGGCGAGGGTTTGAAGCGGACACTCTTGCTCGGCGCGACCACCATCGGCTTGCCGGTACGCGGGTTCTTGCCCTCGCGCTTGTTGCGCGTGACGACCCGGAACGTGCCGAAGCCGCCGAGCTGAAGAATTCCATCCGCCGCGAGAATCTCCGAGATCGCGTCGAAGACGAGAGACGCCGCGGCATGCGCCTGCACGACCGTACATCCCGTTTCTTTCCTGATCGCAGCGGCGATCGGTGCTTTTGACATCCCTTCCCCCCAAGAGCTAATTCCTTAGCACTACACCCTTTATGATTATATTTCAGCAGTAATATTGTCGTTGAGGTTACACACCGGCGGTTGTAGCAAAATTCGGCGGTGGGCGCTGCCTATTTGCTCGCTTTGCCGCTCCAGAAACAGAGTCTCGCCTCGATCGCGCGCAGGATCGTGCTGAGGATGACGCCGGTGACGCCGAGGAGGACGAGAAGGGCGAAGACGGCGGCGAGGTCGAGCGCGAAATTGGCCTGGAGGATCAGGACCCCCATGCCGG
>JAQGID010000307.1 GCA_028291405.1 Rhodospirillales bacterium
CAGGTCATCCATGACGGCGGAGCCGGGCTCGATCGGCCCCGCGCGTCGCGACGCCGCGCCTGAAATTGCAGGAAGGATGCAGGACGACCCGAGCTCCGGCAGCGGCGGGCCCGCCGCCTTGATGGTCGCATCGACCGTCCCGGCCGCCGCGCCTAGCATCGCGCTATCCCTGTTGTTGCAGGTCGAATGCAGGTCGGCCCCCGCTGGCTCCGACGCCGCAGCGACCGGCGCCGCCGCGGTCGCGGCAGTTTCGGCCGGCTCTTCCGCCGCAACGCGCGCGGCCCGCGCCGTCAGCGCCCGCCGCCGCCGGTCGAGCACCCGCGTGACCTTGAGCGCCTCGTCCGGCGTGATCTCCCCCGCCGCCATCGCCGCCACCGTCACGTCGAAGGCCGCGGCGACATTCTCGATCGAGTCGCACACCGGCAGATCGAGCTCGATCGGCCGCGACCGTGCCTTCGGCAGGATCGCCTCGAAACAGAGCCGCAGCGCGATCCGGTCACCGGCCAGCGCCCGGTCGATCACCGCCCGCGCCACCGCGCCGCTCTCGTCGACGCTGAGCGCCAGCTTGAGCCGCGTCATCCGATTGAGCGTCCCCCTGCGCTTCCCCGCCGGATTCCCCGACACCCCGGAAACGAACCGCCCGCTCCGATCGCGTTGCCCCCGCTCCTGCACCCAACCCGAACCGTCCATGATCCGCGCTCCATGGCAACCAAACGGACATAACATGACTGAAATGGATTATGCGTCAACCTAAAAATTCGCATACCGGTCAGATTTAGCGCATTTACGACCAATTTGGTAATTGGTCGTGAGCACAAGCCGCTGGGAAGCGCGAGTTCGCAAGTCCGGCGCGGTCCTGCTAGCGCGCCGCTCCAAGCAGGCAGCCGTGATCCGTCTTTTTGATTTCGCCCAAAAGTTGTAGTGATTATTGACAACACGCGCAATTCAACCTAAATTCTCCCTTGTAGGAAGGGGTCATGGCAGACACAAAGAATGTTTTCATTAGCCACGTCCATGAGGACGACGCGGGATTGGGGAAGCTCAAGACCCTGCTGGCATCCAAGGGCATGAATATTCGAGATTCCTCGATTCATGTTGGAAAATTCAACAATGCCAAAGATCCAGCCTATATCAAGACCCAGATACTAGCGCCCCTGATTAATTGGGCCGGAACATTCATCTGCTATGTTTCTCCGCAGACAAAGCAGAGCGACTGGGTCAACTGGGAGATCGAATATGCCGCCAAACAGGGGAAACGTATCATAGGTGTCTGGGAGCACGGCGAGAAGGAGTGCGGTCTGCCGGAGGCGCTCCACGAATATGCCGATGCGGTGGTAGGTTGGGACGGCGATGCAATCGTCGATGCTATCAACGGAAAAGATGGATGGGAAAAGCCGGACGGCGGCCCTTGCCCTCCTGTTCCGCTAAAACGTCATCCGTGCTGATGACCCGCATTCATTCCTACGTCGTGCGATACGACAGTGGATTTGCGCCCAATCCTTTCTATGGCTTTTGTACTTTGGCAACCTGCAAGCCAGACATCCGACGATCGGCTCAAATCAATGATTGGGTAGTCGGCAGCGGCAGCAACGAGCGCGCCATCCGACGCGGTGGCCACATTGTCTATGCGATGCGTGTCACCGAAGCGAAGAATTTCCGTGAATACGACGCCGATCCGCGTTTCGAAAAAAAGAGGCCCTATCGTTATGGCAGCCGCAAACAGAGCTGTGGCGACAGCATCTACTATCGAAAATCCGTCAACGATGACTGGTGTCAGCGCGACTCGTTTCACACCCTTCCGAACGGCGACGTGCATCCGCAACATATAAAGCGAGACACTGGAGTAGACCGTGTGCTGATCAGCGACGACTTTGTCTATTTCGGCGGTGAAGGACCACAAATCCCGGCCCATCTTAAGGATCGGCAGGGAAGACAGCTTTGCAAAAGCGGCATCGGCCGCTCGGTCTTCGAGGATCCGCAGATAATAGACGCGTTTGTGGCTTGGTTCCGGGGGCTTGGGCAGAACGGCTATCAAGGAGCCCCGTTCGAATGGATGTCGCTCCATGGCTGATTTAGCGAGTGGGGCCACGGGGTCTCTGCTCCTCTCGGATTATCTTATCGACATCGCTGATACTGACGTTCTCGATAAAGCTGATCTGATCCCAGTCCTCCAAGGTCTTTACGGCGAAGTCGGCGGCATCATGTCGACTGTCAAGAAGCATGTACGCGAAGGGGACGCTTATCCCGGTTTCAGACGCGCCGCCGAAGAAGAGTTTGGTGACACACTCTGGTATCTAGCGGCACTTTGTCGGCGCATGACTATTTGCTTAGATGGCCTATTCGCCGAAGCGGCGAGCGGCGAGCAATATATCAATGTAAGCGCAGCGAGCGACATGGCCAACGGCGCCTTAGCGCATATTGCCGTTCCGGTCGCCCCAGAAGCGCTCGATTCGACGCTGTTCAATCTCGGCCGTTCGGCGGCCGCCTTGCTGGAGGTAACGCCCACGGTCGAAGGAGTACGGACTTTTGCCAGGAATTACCTCGGCGCCCTTTCTGCCGCTAAGCTGTCGTTTGCGGACGTAGCACGCGCGAATATTCGTAAGGCGCGTGGAGCCTTCATTTCGCCAAACCCCGAAGAACTTGTGGATTTCGACAAGGATTTTGGCATTGAAGAGCAATTGCCCCAGACGTTCCGGATTCGCGTTAACCAGCGCGGCAGTGGCAAGAGCTATCTGCAATGGAATGGGGTCTTCATCGGCGATCCGCTCACGGATAATATCAGAGTCGGTTCGGGAAGTTTGATTCCCTGATCAAGCTGTTGGCCGCGTGAGGCGTCTGAGCATGAGGCGGATCATCGCGAGATGGATATAGGCGACGGCGAAGCGGGTCCTGTTTTCGTAGTCCTTG
>JAQGID010000308.1 GCA_028291405.1 Rhodospirillales bacterium
GCGGGCGGCACTGGGCAAGACCAAGTCGATGCGCCCCGTCTGTTGGACCCGACCGGCGATCAACCCAATCTCATTGCGCGCCATCCGGTCGATGATCGCTGTCTCGGGAAGACGGATGAGGTCGAGCTGGTCATTGATCTCGCTTTGCAGAAATACGGGCGAGTCCGGAGAAAATGCGAACAGCCAGGTGGTGAGATTGCGTCCGTCGGTCGGGCTCGTCAGCTGGACGGTCGTGGCATAGAACGGCGCCGCGGAAGCGACGCCCGCAACACCTTGTGTCTCGTAGAGCAGATGCAGCGGCAGCCAAGGCCACGGGAACGCCATGGTCTGGAATTCGTGACTGGCGATGAAGATATCCGCATCGAGGGCGCGCGGCGCGCTGACCGCGCTGTCATACAGCGCGCCCTGGAATCCCAACTGCGTGAACATCAGTACGATGGCGACGCTCACCCCTGACAACGCCCCGATCAGCTTAGCACCGCGGTGGGTCAGCTGCCGGTAGGCCAGCCCTACCGCGATTCTCAGCATCAGCGTTCGGCCGTACGCGCCGGCAGAAGGTGCACCATGACCTCGCCGCCGACCACCGGCGGAAGGGGGGTGTTCGGCGTCAGTTCGATCTCGACAATGCGCGCGTCGCGACCGATCAGGACGTCCGAGGACGGTCGTTTTTGCCGGAAGACCTCGCGGGCGACGCGCGTGACGGATGCTCGGATGGGATGCGGCAGCAGATTTCCATCGATTTCCGCCGTCATTCCCTCGGTGACGAGACCCGCCTTCGCTTCGTCGATTTCGGCCACCGCGATCAAGTGCGACAGATCTGCCATCCGTAGCACGCCGTCGGCCTGGATCGCTTCACCGGCGCGAGCCTGAATCGAGAGCACGGTCCCCGGCCCCGGAGCGAGGATCTCCGCGCGCTCCATTTCCGCCCTACTGAGGGCCACGGTGGCCTTCGCGACTTCGACTTGAGCTGCCGCGACCTGTTGATCGACGCTGCGGACCTCGGTGAGGGATTTCAACGCGTTCACGGCCTGCGAGACTTCGCTCTTACCCTGATCCAGATCAGCCTTGAGCTGATCCAGCGCCTGTTTGGAAACGAAACTCTGCCGGTAAAGCGCGCTGCTTCGCGCCCATTGCGTCTGCAGCCGCAGAAGTTGCGCCTGCTTGGCCGTGATCACGTTGGCCTGGGCGGCAATATCGGCAAACTTGGCGCCGGCCGTCACTTGCGCGAGCTGCAGCTCGGCCAGTTGAAGATTGTGTTGCGAGACGGCGAGGTTGGCCTGACGGGATTCAAACTGATCGAGCACCGCCAGAACTTGCCCGGTTTCCAGTTGGCTGCCCTGGTCGACCAGCAGTTTGCGAATGACCGTGACCGTCCCATCGACCGGGCCGGTGATGACGATGACCCGCCCCGAAGGCTCGATCCGGGCTCGGCCGACAATATCCCCGGCCGCCGACGGAACAAGCGTCGGAGCAGGAACTGCCTTCCCTTGATGCAAGAAAACGGCACCCAATGCGATTGCGAGCGCCCCGCCAATAAAGGCAATCAAGGTGCCGCGGTTGCAAAAGCCATTAAAATAAGGTGCTGACATTACGGACGCGGTAAAGTTGAGATTCTTTCAAGGTATGAAATTTATGCGCAGAAAAAAGCCTCAACAGTAAGGTTTTTTTGAGACCGATATTTTGTTGCCAGAGAGCACGACACGCTGCTGCGCGTCGTGCGCCGACACGGCAGTCCGCGGTCTGTTCGGTTTTGCCGGGCTATGGGAGCGATGGAAGGATCCGGCGAGCGGCGAACTCGTGCGGTCCTGCACGATCATCACCACGACGCCGAACGAGGTCTGCGCTCCGATCCATGACCGGATGCCGGTCATCGTGGCCCCCGAGAACTACGAAAAATGGCTCGGCGAGGAACCGGCGGACCCGGTCAGGCTACTGATGATGCTGAAGCCGTTCCCCGCGGAAAAGATGATGTGCTATCCCGTGGACCCGAGAGTCGGGAACGTGAAGAACGATGAGGCATCCCTGGTGGAGCAGCTGATCGCCTGATTGACGTCGATGAGGGATTGAGCGTCCCGAGGTGGCATACCTCATCGGAGAGAAGAGCGCCTCCCAGCGACAGCCGACGGAGATAGGCCGTGAACGATCAATGGCAGTATCAGATACGGATCGAACTGGGCGATCTTGCCGAACCGGCGCGCCGCGATCCTCATAGTTCGGCCATCAAACCTCTGGCCGATGTCCTTTCCGCTCATCACGCGACGATTAAATGTCAGTTCGATGCCTTCGCTGGTTACGTCGCCGAGGCCGAACGAAACGGCACCGACAGCTATCCGCTTTACGAGTGGACAAAGGCGACAATCGCGGATCCGGAAAAGCGGCTGAAGTACCTCAGATCGTTTACGGTCTATGTCGAAGGTAGCGAAGTCTACAGCAAGGAGACCGCGGACCCGCTCGAAGCAGCCTTACTTCCCTTAGTAGGCCCACTAATCGTGCGCCTGTCGAAGTACGACACCAATCCCGCCAAACAACCCGCAGCCACGCGCGGGCTCTCGCAAGTAGGAATGGGGCGTCCGTCGAATCCTACCTCATGTTTGGCCCCCATCTCTTGGTGCCGTCAGCATAGGCCAGGGCGAGGTAGTTCTCGCGAGTGATCGGCATGTTCAAGCTGAACGACATCAATCCCGAAGCCTGGGTCGCCGACGTGCTGCGCCGGATCAACGATCATCCAGCATCAAAGCTCGACGAACTTCTATCTTGGCATTGGGCGTGCAGTTTGGTGCCTGGAAGCACGCCTCCAGACGAGATAGTTTGGCGACCTCTACGGCGAGACTCGACCGCGTGAATGCTGAGGTCCTCGGCTCTGGCCGGAAGGATACGAGGAAGCCTGATCGTGAATGTAATCAATGTAATTCAGCCATACTGGTATCTCGACATGTGGGTGTTCGATGACCCGCGAGTTGGTCTTTCAGCAGAGCCCTTTGTCGGCGGCGCCGACACGATGATCGATCGTGTCACGAGCGACATCCCGGACGCCAAGCAAGGGTTCAACATGGTGTTCTCGGCTACCCCGTCCCCCGATCACCAATACCGACTCGAATGGAAGCGGGAGGAAGGTACCGGAAACGTCTATTATTCCGAAGAACTCGGCGCGGAGGGATGGCTTTGCCCCGCGCTGCTCCGCTACTTCGAAGAGAGGCCGTCACAAATCTACGTCCAGGTGAGACCGAGGGCTATCAGCAGCTAACTTTCACGCAGCCCATGTCCGGTTCGCCAGGGGCAACTCCACGGGGAATCCACACTGAGTTGGCGACCTCACGCTGATACCGCAGCCCGCGGGGTGCGCCAGGCAAGGAGTTGCTCGACCTGCGCGGACCTGAGCACCGCCTGAGCGATCGAAAGCAATTCGTGATGCACGATGCTTTTGTCGTTCACGGTGCCGACGAACATGCCGATATTTCCGTCTCTGAGGTCGCGCAGCATATCGTAGGTATCCTTGCGCGACTTCGGGTTAACCCCATGAGGATCGAGGTGGGACCCGCCCATCGTATTGGCGAAGAACTTCACGACATCGAGGGTCGTGGCCTTGCAGCCATCGCGCTGGACGCGGACCATATTGCAAAACGTGGACAAATCGACCGAGACAGGTTTGACCGTCGCGTTTCTGCTTACTGAAAACGGTACGGTTGGAAGAAGATCAGCGCCCCCACAAATGGCGATAGCGTCTGGCCCGTCGATGGATTTGATCATCCATGTTGAAAAAATCATAGGTCCACCAATCTTGGCAGACCGCCACGCTCTTGCTAGTTGCCCGTCCGAGAGGAGAAAGCGCAGGTTGCCGCTGATTGCGCTCAGTGCACCCGCAGAAGTGTTATAGATAGACGCATGCCGCATGCTCTCCAAATGGCCTTTTACAGTCTCGATCTGCTCAATTTCGTCTCGGGTTATCTTTGGCACTGACTATCGCCTTTTAAATGTCTCTCTGGGCTTTCTGAAAACAATTAATTTGAGAGGTAAGCTTCGACCGCCTGAAGAATATAAATCACGTCCACGATCGGAAGTTCGTGCCGGATCTCGGTCAAGCCGTCGGGGATCTGAAAGTAGCCGTTCTTCATGCGGCGCTCTGGACGCTGGGATGGACTGCTATTGCTTATGCGGTTCGCCGACGGCGCCGTCCAGCGTCGTGTCGCCCTCGTAGGCTCGCACGAAATGCATGGACGGCGACGCGGCTGCGAACGAGGTCGGCGACACTACCGGCCTTGAGATCTGCAACGTGAGGACCAGGTCCGCCGCGAGCGACAGAACCTTCTCGGTGGCCGCGGACGTGAAGGCTCAGCCGCGGCGGCTCCCGGCGAGCTGCGGCGGGCGGATGACGTAGCCGGATGTGCCGACGATGCGATCGTGCTCGCCGCGCACGTAGCGCGTCTAAACGGTGCGTACCGCTGCCCCAGGGCATCTGGCCAGCCGATCTTCCGACTTGTAATTCGGCATCGAATCGGACCCCCTGCGGAATTGGGTCTAGGAGTTTGTTTTAACGCTCAGAATCCAGGTACAAGTAGGGTTCCGATCAACGCCGATCGGGACCCCGCAGCTGAGAGTCGGTTCGGGAAGTTTGATTCCCTGATCAAGCTGTTGGCCGCGTGAGGCGTCTGAGCATGAGGCGGATCATCGCGAGATGGATATAGGCGACGGCGAAGCGGGTCCTGTTTTCGTAGTCCTTG
>JAQGID010000325.1 GCA_028291405.1 Rhodospirillales bacterium
TCGCCGCCGTCGACGGCACCTCGCCGATCGATGCGCGCGCCGCCGACGCGGCGCTGAACCGGCTCGAGGTCGACGCCGGCGGTCTCGATGCGATGGACCGTCGCTACATGCGCTGCATCGCCGAGCACTATGGTGGCGGGCCGGTCGGCGCCGAGACGCTCGCCGCCGCTCTGGCCGATCAACGCGATGTCATCGAGGACGTCATCGAGCCCTATTTGATGCAGCAGGGTTTCGTGCAGCGGACGCCGCGCGGCCGCATGCTGACCGATCGCGGATACAATTATCTCGGCCTGCCGATCGCGCCGTCGCGGAGCCCCCAGATCGCGGCGCAGCTCGATCTTCTGGCGGCGGCGCGGGACGACGACGAGGGTGCGTCGTGACGGCACGGCGCGGTGCCGCGTTGCCCGGTGGCGATGTCCATCGCCTGCCGCTGCGCGTCTATTACGAGGATACCGACGCCGCTGGCATCGTCTATTACGCCAATTATCTCCGCTTCGCGGAGCGCGCCCGCACCGAGCTGGTGCGCGCGCTCGGCTTCGAGCAGGAGCGGCTGCGTCGCGACACCGGCATCGTCTTCGCGGTGCGCCGCTGCAGCGCCGATTACCGGGCGCCGGCGCGTCTCGACGACGCGCTCGTCGTCGAGACGCGCATCATCCGGCTCGGCGGCGCCTCGGTCGGTCTCGATCAGCGGGTCCGCCGCGGCGACGAGGAGTTGGTCCTTCTCGAGGTCGACATCGTCTGCCTCACCGCTTCCGGCCGGCCGGCACGTCTCCCGCGCGAGCTCGCCGCCGCTTTTTCTTCATTTTCTCGCCACTTTTCTCAGCCAAGCTCCACCGGGATGACGGATAGCCATGCAAGGTAACCCAATCGACGCAGCCGCCCTCGGGGGCGTTGTCAGCCACGATCTCTCGATCCTCGGGCTCTTCCTGCAGGCGGACATCATCGTCAAGGTGGTGATGCTGCTGCTGCTGGCTGCCTCGTTCTGGTCGTGGGCGGTGATCTTCGACAAGCTGATGCGGCTGCGTCGGCTGCGTCGCGACGCCGTCGCTTTCGAGGAGAGCTTCTGGTCGGGCGGCTCGCTCGACGATCTCTACGACCGGATCGGCGCCCGGCCGCTCGATCCCATGTCGGCGATCTTTGCCGCCGCGATGCGCGAATGGCGCCGCAGCGCCGCCAAGGGACTGACCGGATCCGACAATCTGCGCGCCAGCCTGCAGGATCGCATCGAGCGCGTGATGGGGGTGACGCTGGGCCGCGAGATGGAACGGCTCGAGCGCTTCATGGCCTATCTCGCGACGGTTGGCTCGACGGCCCCGTTCGTCGGGCTGTTTGGCACGGTCTGGGGCATCATGAACAGCTTCCAGTCGATCGCGGCATCGAAGAACACCAGCCTCGCGGTCGTCGCGCCCGGCATCGCCGAAGCGCTCTTCGCGACGGCGCTCGGCCTCGTCGCCGCCATCCCGGCGGTTGTCGCCTACAACAAGCTCTCGACCGATTTCGGCCGCTACGCCGGTCGCCTCGAGGCATTTTCCAGCGAGTTCAGCGCGATCCTGTCGCGGCAGCTCGATGAGAAGGCCTGAGGGGAAGGCACATGGCAGGCGGCATCATCAGCGGACGCTCGCGCAACGGACGCGGCGGGCGCGGCAATTATCGTCCGATGTCCGAGATCAACGTGACGCCGCTGGTCGACGTCATGCTGGTCCTCCTCATCGTCTTCATGGTGGCGGCGCCGCTGCTCACCGTCGGCGTGCCGGTGGATCTGCCGAAGGCGCAGGCGCCTGCGATCAACGAAAACAAGGAACCGCTGGTCGTCTCGGTCAATGCCGAGGGCAAGATCTATCTCCAGGAGACGGTCGTCGAGGACGATTCCCTCGTGCCCCGGCTGCAGGCGATCACCAACAACAACCCCGAGGCCAGCATCTACGTACGCGGCGACAAGTCCATCAACTACGGACGCGTCCTCGAGATCATGAGCATGATCAGCGCCGCCGGCTTCAGCAAGGTCTCGCTGGTCGCCGAATCGCCGCAGGGTAAGCCCAGGAAGCCGAGTTGACCGGATCGCGCTTCATGTCGGTCCGCCTTTGCATATCGCCGATCCGCCCTACGGCGATGAGCGCGTAGCGTCGTGGACGAAATGCAACGCGGCAGCCTGATATTTTCGGCGATCTTCCACGTCGCGGTGCTGGCGTTCGTCTTCATCGGCCTGCCGCAGCTCTTCGAGCGGAAGCCGCTCGAGGACACGCCGATCGCGGTCCAGCTCGTGACCTTGGCCGACGAGACGCATGCGACGCAGCTGACGAAGACGCCGCCGAAGCCGAATGCCAAGCCGGAGCCGCAAGTAGCCCAGGCGACGCCCGAGCCGCCGAAGCCGGAGCCGCCCAAGCCGGAACCGCCGAAACAGGCTCCGCCGCCCCCTCCGCCGCCGCCTCCGCCACCCAAGCCGCCGGAGCCGCAGCCCGAGCCGAAGCCGACGCCGGCCCCGCCCGAGCCGCCGAAGGAGGCGCCGCCGCCTCCGCCCGAGCCGAAAGCCGAGCTGCCGAAACCCGAGCCCAAGCCCGAACAGAAGCCGGAGCCGGCGAAGCCCGTCGTCGAAGCGCCGAAGCCGAAGGCGAAGCCCGAGCCGCCCAAGCAGGTGGCGAAGGCAGATTCGAAGGAGACGCAGAAACAGCAAGAGTCGGATTTCTCCTCGCTGCTCAAGAACCTGACCAAGCAGAAGACGGCGCCCTCGCCGGAGGATGCGACGCCCAAGAGCAAGGCGCAGCCGGCGCAGCAGCAGGCATCGTCGCAGCCGATGAACGCGCCGCTCGGCTCGCAGCTCACGGTCAGCGAGAAGGATCTGGTCATTCAGCAGATCCAGCAGTGCTGGAACGTGCCGGCGGGCGCCAAGGATGCGCAGAATCTCATCATCGACGTTCATATCGACGTCGCGTCGGATCGCACGGTGACGAACGTCCAGATCGTCGATCAGTCGCGCTATAATTCGGATCCCTTCTTCCGCGCCGCGGCCGACAGCGCCAAACGCGCCGTCCTCAACCCGCGCTGCTCGCCGCTCAAACTGCCGGCCGACAAGTTCGACCAGTGGAAATCGATCACGCTCAGCTTCAATCCGAAGGACGTCACATGAGAAAGAACCTCAGGCCCGGTTCCTTTCGAACCTTCGCCATCGTCGCGGCGGTCGCGCTCGCCATGCTGGCGAGCGGGTCGGCGCACGCCGAATTGCACCTCGACATCACCAGCGGCAAGATGGAGCCGCTGCCCATCGCGGTCCCGGATTTCGCCGGCGGCGCGCCGAACGAGGTCCAGCTCGGGCACGACATGGCGCAGGTCGTCGCCGCCGATCTCGAGCGATCGGGGCTGTTCCAGCCGCTCGACCAGCGCGCCTTCATCGAGAAGATCACGACGGCGCAGACGCAGCCGCGCTTCGGCGACTGGCGCATCATCAACGCGCAGGCCCTCGTCACCGGCCTGGCGACGATGCAGCCCGACGGCACCGCCAAGATCGATTTCCGCCTGTGGGACGTGCTCGCGCAGCAGCAGCTGGTCGGCTTCAGCTATAAGACGACGCCGCAGAACTGGCGGCGCATCTCGCATATCATCGCCGATGCGATCTATAAGCGGCTGACCGGCGAGGAAGGATATTTCGACACCCGCATCGTCTATATCTCGGAGACCGGTCCGGCCGATCGCCGCGTCAAGCGTCTCGCCATCATGGATCAGGACGGCGCCAATCACCGCTTCCTGACCGACGGGCGATCGCTGGTGCTGACGCCGCGCTTCTCGCCGAATCCGGGGGCACAGGAGATCACCTATCTCTCCTATATCCGCGGCACGCCCCGGGTCTTTCTCTTCAATATCGACACCGGACAGCAGGAAGTACTGGGCGATTTCCCGGGTATGACCTTCGCGCCGCGCTTCTCGCCCGACGGCAACAAGGTGATCATGAGCCTGGCGACCGGTGGTCACACCGACATCTGGACGATGGATTTGCGGACCCGCCAGGCCGTGCGCATCACCAACAGCCCGGCGATCGACACCTCGCCGAGCTATAGCCCCGACGGCAAGCAGGTCGTGTTCAACTCGGACCGCGGCGGCACGCAGCAGCTGTATATGATGAATGCCGACGGCGGCGAGATCCACCGCATCAGCTTCGGGAACGGTCGCTACGGGACCCCGGTCTGGTCACCGCGCGGCGATCTCATAGCTTTTACCAAGATCGAGGGCGGTCAATTCTTCATCGGCGTCATGTCGCCGGACGGCAGCCACGAGCGGCTGCTGACGCAGGCCTTTCTGGTCGAGGCGCCGACCTGGGCTCCGAACGGCCGAGTCTTGATGTATTTTAAACAAACTCCGTCAGATGCGCGCGGGAGGGGAGGCACCACACGGTTGTATTCAATCGATCTGACAGGACGCAACGAACGTGAAGTAATTACGCCTCAAGATGCATCCGATCCGGCATGGTCCCCCTTGATTCCGTGAGAAATTGGATTATAGTCGCGACCGTTCTGCAACCCCGTGGCTACCGCGGCCTTCTTGCATTCCCCAGTTGGGAGGGCAGCGTTGTCGAGCAGCCGGTGCCTCATTCCAATCCCAGGTTAAGCAAGGGAGTACAACAATGCGTTTAAAGGCTTTTTGCTTGCTCGCAGCTGTCTCGATCTTGGCAGCTTGCTCCAGCACCCCCGATACCGCGGGCGGCGCAGCCGGCGGCGCGACTGCCGAAAGTGGCATCCGTGCGGGTTCGCAGCAGGATTTGGTTGCCCAAGCCGGTGACCGTGTCTTCTTTGCCTATGACCATTCTGACATCACCCCGGAAGGCCGTGCGACGCTCGAGAAGCAGGCCGCCTGGATGAAGAAGAACGCCAGCGTCACGGTCACGGTCGAAGGCCATTGCGACGAGCGCGGCACCCGCGAGTACAATCTGGCGCTCGGCGAGCGTCGTGCGAACGCGGTCAAGAACGTCCTCGTCGCCCTCGGCATCCCGGCGCAGCGCGTCTCGACGATCAGCTACGGCAAAGAGCGTCCGGCAGTCGTCGGCTCGACCGAGGCGGCCTGGGCGCAGAATCGCCGTGGCGTGACGGTCGTCAACTAACGTCAGCCAGTCGTCGGTTTGAAAATCGGCGCCTGCTCGCCTCCGTTTGGGGGCCGGGCAGGCGCCCTTTTTTTGCCCAATTGCTGGCGTAGCTCTGATTGGTTGATCGAATGCTGGCGTTGTCCGACCGTCGGGCGGTGGCTGGGACGCAGGGATGGTTGAGGCATACGCGACGATGCGACGTCTAGTGACCGGGGCAGCTTTCATCGGAGTTCTGCAGTTCGCGTTGATCGCGAGCGCGGCGGGGCAGGACCGCGACGTCCGCCCGTTGCTCGATCGCATCGACCGGCTGGAACGCGACATGAACCAGATGCAGCGCCAGGTGTATCGCGGCTCCGCGAATGGCTCACCGGTGCCGGTGAGCCCGGCGGACAGCACCTCGGCTGTCAATACCGAGCTGCGCATGGACCAGCTCGAGACGCAGATGCGCACGCTGACCGGCACGCTCGAGGAGGTCACCTACTCGATCGATCAGCTGAAGCAGCGGCTGGACAAGATGTCGAGCGACACCGAGATGCGGCTCGGCGCGCTCGAGCATCCCGGCGGTCCGGCGCAGCGCGTCAACGCGCCCGGCAATGCCGCGCCGGTGCCGGGCGCCGGCGCCAATCCAGGGGCGCCGCCGAGCCAATCCGGCGTGCTCGTCGCACCCGGCCAGCAGGACAATCCGCAGGTCGCATCGAAGGGGCCGTCGGGCGGCGCCGGGCAGTTGCCGACAGGCTCGGCACAGGATCAGTACAACCGCGCCTTCGGGGCACTGACCCAGGCCGATTACGCCAGCGCCGAGCAAGGCTTCAAGAGCTTCCTGCAGCGCTATCCCAACGATCCGCTTGCCGGCAATGCTCAGTATTGGCTCGGCGAATCATATTACGCGCGCAAGGATTACAACAACGCGGCGGCAAGCTTCGCCGAAGGCTATCGCAAATACCCGCAGAGCGGTAAGGGCGCCGACAGCCTGCTCAAGCTCGGCATGTCGCTCGGCAGCGTCCAGCAGAAGAAAGAGGCTTGCCTCACCTATAACCAGCTGGCCAAGGACTTTCCGAACGCCTCGAAAAACATCAAGGACCGCGCCGCGCAGGAGAAGCAGCGCCTCGCCTGCTGATGCGCAGCTGCCCGTGCTGACCCGCGGTGACGCCGTGGATCCTGCAACGCCGCTCGGCGACGACGAATTCGCCGCCTGCATGGCATTGCTGCCGCCCTTCGAACGCCGCCCCTTCATCGCCATCGCCGTCAGCGGCGGGCCCGACAGCCTCGCCCTCGCCCTCCTCGCCGACCGCTGGGCGCGGCATCGTGGCGGCCGGATCGTCGCGCTGACCGTCGACCATGGGCTGCGGCCGGAATCCGCCGACGAGGCGCGGCGCGTCGCCGATTGGCTCGCCGGGCGCGGCATCGCCCATGCGACGCTGACTTGGCGGCCCACCGCGATCGTCGGCAATCGCCAGGCGGCGGCGCGGACTGCGCGCTACGATCTGCTCGCCGGCTGGTGCAAGGCGGCGGGCTGCCTTCACTTGATGACGGCGCATCATCGCGACGACCAGGGCGAGACGCTGCTCCTGCGCCTCGCGCGCGGCAGCGGCCTCGACGGCCTCGCCGGCGTCCCGTCGGTTCGCGAGCTCGCCGCCTGCCGTATCCTGCGGCCGCTCCTCGCCGTGCCGCGCGCCCGTCTCGCGGCCGTCCTCGCCCGCGAGGCGCAGCCCTGGATCGAGGATCCGAGCAACGACAGCGCCCATTACGCCCGGGTGCGGCTTCGGCGCAGCGCCGTCCTCCTGGCCAGCGAGGGTCTTGGGTCGGCGCGTCTCGCCGCGACGGCGCGGCGCCTCGGGCGCGCCCGCACGGCGCTGGAAGCGGCGGTCGCCGAGACGCTGTCGCGCGCCGTCGCGATGCACCCCGGCGGCTTCGCCCTGTTCGATGCCGGCTGCCTGGCCCCACTAGGGCCGGAGATCGGGCTGCGCGCTCTGTCCCGGCTCGTCGCAGCGGTGGGCGGCGCGGAGTTTCCGCCGCGGCTGGAGCGGCTGGAACGCCTGCACGCGTCGCTCCGCGCCGGCCTGCCGTCGGCGCGGACGCTCGGCGGCTGCCGCCTCGTCCCGTGGCGCGGCCGCGTGCTGGTGTGCCGCGAACCGGCCGCGGTTGCCGGCGCGCTGCCGCTGGTCCCGGGCACGACCGTTTGCTGGGACGGGCGCTTCGCCGTCTCGCTCGCGGCCGGGGCATCGGACGGGCTGACGGTCGGTGCGCTGGCCGACGAGATGCCGTCCGAGGCACGCCGCGCCGCCCTCCCGATCGCCGGTGCCGCGCGCAAGGCGTTTCCTGCGATCCGTGACCTTGTCGGGATCGTCGCCATTCCCCATTTGCACTATCGGCGGCCGGGTTCCGAGGCGTCAGCGGTGACGCTCTCGTTCCGGCCGCGGCGGTTATTAACGAGTCCGGGCTTTACAGATGTTTAAACTCGGACGCATCTTATTAACGGTAATACGACGTATGATGAGCGCTAAGCGCCCTGTCCGAGATCGGACTGCACATTTGAGCCAATATCGCTTTGCCAGCGTTGTCGTCGGCGGGCACCGGCAAGAGAGCCGCCAGGTCGGCTTGGGAATGAAAGGCGTGGACCGTGAATAACTTCGGTAAGAACCTGGCGCTCTGGATCATCATCGGCCTGCTGCTGGTGGCGCTGTTCAATCTCTTCCAGAGTTCCTCGACGCGTCCGCAGGCCAGCCTCGCCTTCTCCGAGTTCCTCAGCGACATCAATCGCGGCCAGGTCGCCGACGTGACGATCCAGGGCAACAACATCAGCGGCCACTTCACCGACGGTCGCGTCTTCGCCACTTATGCGCCGAACGATCCCAAGCTGGTCGACCGGCTGACCGAGAAGGGCGTCCGCATCCAGGCTGCGCCGATCGAGGACAACGTCCCGTCGCTCTTCAGCATCCTCGTCTCCTGGTTCCCGATGCTGCTGCTGATCGGCGTCTGGGTCTTCTTCATGCGCCAGATGCAGGGCGGCGGCGGGAGAGCCATGGGCTTCGGCAAGAGCCGCGCGCGCCTGCTGACCGAGAAGGTCGGCCGCATCACCTTCGACGACGTCGCCGGCATCGACGAGGCGAAGCAGGAGCTCGAGGAGATCGTCGAGTACCTCAAGGACCCGCAGAAATTCCAGCGCCTCGGCGGCAAGATTCCGAAGGGTGTGCTGCTCGTCGGTCCTCCCGGCACCGGTAAGACGCTGCTCGCCCGCGCCATCGCCGGCGAGGCGAATGTGCCGTTCTTCACGATCTCCGGCTCGGATTTCGTCGAGATGTTCGTCGGCGTCGGCGCCAGCCGCGTCCGCGACATGTTCGAGCAGGGCAAGAAGAACGCTCCCTGCATCATCTTCATCGACGAGATCGACGCGGTCGGCCGCCATCGCGGCGCCGGCCTCGGCGGCGGCAACGACGAGCGCGAGCAGACGCTGAACCAGCTGCTCGTCGAGATGGACGGCTTCGAGGCGAACGAGGGCGTCATCCTGATCGCCGCGACCAACCGCCCCGACGTGCTCGATCCCGCGCTGCTGCGTCCCGGCCGCTTCGACCGCCAGGTCGTCGTGCCGAACCCCGACGTCGTCGGTCGCGAGAAGATCCTCAAGGTCCATATGCGCAAGGTGCCGCTGGGCTCCGATGTCGACGCCCGCATCATCGCGCGCGGCACGCCGGGCTTCTCGGGCGCCGATCTCGCCAATCTCGTCAACGAGGCGGCGCTGATGGCGGCGCGGCGCGGCAAGCGCTCGGTCTCGATGGCCGAGTTCGAGCATGCCAAGGACAAGGTCATGATGGGCGCCGAGCGCCGCTCGATGGTCATGACCGAGGACGAGAAGAAGCTGACCGCCTATCACGAGGCCGGCCATGCGCTCTGCATGCTCTACCTCGAAGGCCACGAGCCGCTGCACAAGGTGACGATCATCCCGCGCGGCCGCGCTCTCGGCGTCACCATGTTCCTGCCCGAGCGCGACAAGTACAGCCAGTCGAAGATGGAGATCGAGGCGATGATCGCCTCGCTGTTCGGCGGCCGCGTCTCGGAGGAGTTGATCTTCGGCTCCGAGCGCGTGACGACGGGCGCCTCCGACGACATCCGCCGCGCCACCAGCCTCGCGCGTCGCATGGTCACCGAGTTCGGCTTCAGCGACAAGCTCGGGCCGCTGCGCTATAGCGACAACGAGGAGGAGGTCTTCCTCGGCCATTCGGTGACGCAGCGAAAGAACGTCTCGGACGCCACGGCAAAGGTGATCGACGAGGAGATCCGCCGCATCGTCGAGCAGGGCGAGAAGGGGGCCCGTGAGATCCTGACGAGCCACCTCGACGAGCTGCATTCGCTGGCGCGCGGGCTGCTCGAATACGAGACGCTCTCGGCCGACGAGATCCGCCGCCTGATCAAGGGCCAGCCGATCGTCCGCGACACCGGCACCAAGCCCGACGACGCGGCGCGCCCGCCGACCGGCCGCCGCTCCTCGGTGCCGCCGTCCGGCCGCGACAAGCCCGCCGGCGGCGGGCTCGAGCCGGAGCCGCAGCCGGGGGCCTAGGCCCCGGTTCGGCCGCCAGTACTCACTGACTCGTCTTACTCGCGAAAGCGGGGACCCATCCTTCCGAGGACGCGAGGCCTGACGAATGGGTCCCGCTTTCGCGAGGAAGACGAAAAGGTGGGGGGAAGACGAAGAGGCGAGGCAGTCTTACGCCGGAGTGACGGGCTCCAATAGATCGGCGGCGATCAGCGCATCGGCCGCCGATCTTATTTGCGCGAAGGGCAGCCCCGAGCGCTCCGCCATCGCGAAGAGCGAATGCTCGCCGTCGGCGAGGTTGAGGATCCACAGCAGCGCCATCTCGTCGTGCCCGGCGTCGCTGAGCCCGCCCATCGTGCGATAGAGCCCGCGGCGGCCGAGCTGCGGCTCGCCCTTCGGGTTGCGGCTGCGGTACAGCGCGTCGCCCTCGATGATCGCGGCGATCTGTTTCAGCTTCGCGAGTGAATCCTCGAGGCTCGCCGGGCGCATCAGCGCGAGATTGTCGGCCGAGGTGTGGTACTCGGGATATTCGCCGTTCGGCGTGCGCATGAAGCACCCGACCGGCAGGTTGAAGCCCGGCGAGCAATATTGCCGCTCGTCGTAACCGTAGGGGATGAACGGCTTGATTGCGTGCGGATCGCCGCTGTGGCGCAGGACATGCGCGACGAAACGGTCGATCCCGGCATCGCCGCGCCGGCTCTGCTTGTAGGTGATCGCGCCTGCGTCGCCGAGGCAGGAGAGCACCAGCCCGTGGCGGATGCGCCCGACCGCCGCCTCGTTGCGTGCGAGCCAGGTCAAGGATCCGATCGTTCCCGGAATGAAAACGAAGCGCCAGGTCAGCCGCTGCGGCGACCGCATCAGGTGCTGCGCCAGCATGACCGCGACAGCGATCCCGGCAAGATTGTCGTTGGCGAGCGACGGGTGGCAGGCGTGACAGGAGATCAGCACCTCGTCCGCGGTCGCGCCGGGAATCACCAGCTCGCCGTAGCTGAGGCTGCCGTCGGTGAGGCTCGCATCGATCACGACACGGTAGGCGGGATCGATCATCGCGTCGAGCTGCCGCTGGGTCAGGCAGAATCCCCAGGTGTCGCGGTAATAGCTCGTCCGGTAGGGGATCCAGTCCGGCGTCTCGGGCAACGTGTGGAGGTGCCCCCGCAGCTCCTCGAGCGGAACGACGCGGTCGATGGCACGGCTGTATTGCAGGATGTGCAAATTGTGGGCCGCGAAGTCGACGATCCTCGTCCCGTCGAGCCGGCTGATATGGGCGGCGCGGATCGACCATTCCTGCGGCACCGTCCAGTCGAGAACGGGCGTGCCGCTCGGCACCTCGTGGATGGTGAGCGGCACCAGGCGCTGCAGGATCCCGAGCGTGTGGCGCAAACCTGTGCCCGTGATGCTGCGGCAGATCGGATAGAGCTCGGCGATGAGCGCCATCATGGCGGCGCCGTCGTCTCGTACCGCGCTGCCGCCCGTCTCGCCGTCCATCGCCGCACTCCTGCCTCGAACGGGAACGGAACGAAGAAGCGCCGGGAAGGTTCCTGTCAGGCGCCGTCTTACACTTCGAGCGACTGCGCCGCGGTCGGATGACCGGCGCTCGGCTGATCGTCCGGCAACGCGACGTGAAAATCTCGCAGCAGAGCCCGACTCGCCTCGCGACAGAGCCAATGTTCGGCGCGCTGAAACGACCATCCGTTCTCTTCGTGCAGGGTCAAGAATCCTGAATAGCCGAAGAAGAACCACAGGACATCGACCGCCTGACCCAGGTCCAACTCTTCATGCAGCGCGCCGAGTTCGGAAAGGCGCTGCCCGATCGGGACGAACGCCTGACGGTACTTGCCGGTGGCGATCGCCAGGCTCTCCGATACCGCCTTCTCGTGCGGCGCCGTCGTTCGCAGCACTCGGATAATGTCGCCGAAGTCTTCGCGCAGGCTTCGACAGGAAGCCGCGACGAGGCGAAGAATGGCCACGGGATCGTGAAGTTCCTGAGCGCGAGCGATCATTGTCGTGATGATCGGCGCCGCGCTCCAGATTTCCGCCAGGGTGCGTAGCAGGCCCTGCTTGCCACCGGCAACGGCGTAGACGGTTGCGGGCGCGACGCGAGCCAAGGCTGCAATCTCGTCGACCCGTGTGGCGAAATAACCCTGTTCGCAAAAAAGTTGTCGAGCGGCGCTTACGATCGCCCGCCGCGTCGCTTCCGCGTACTCATCTCGGCGGCTCACGCCGCCGGTATGGCCACTGGCCATCAATTTGTCCCTAGTCAGCGCATCCCTCTGTTCGATATAGTGGGACTCTGATCATAGAGTCAATGCTCTGATGATCGACTCTGAGCTGGCGTGCCGGGGTGGTTTCAAAGCGGCACGATACCAGTCCCGACTGGGCCGGAGGTTCTGCTGATGACAGTAAGTGCCACGACAATACGAACGGGCGAGATCGGTCGGTCCGCGCATCGTCACGCGTTCCGGTTGAAGGGGCGTCGAGCACAATCCCCGGATGGTTGGGCTCGCGATGAACGGTGAAGCGAGCGGGCCGGGAAGCGAGCACCTTCGAGCCCTCGACCGGCTTAACCAGAGCGTCAGCAGCGAGCGCGCCCTGTCGATCCGTATTCTCCTCGTCGACGACGACCCGGCCATGCAGCACATGGTGGCGGATTATCTTGAGGGGCACAATATGCGCGTCGTCTGCGCCTCGGGACGAGAAGACGTAGCCCGACTCTTTGCCGTCGCGGAGCCAACCCTAGTGATCCTCGATTTGCGGTTGGGCCAGGAGGACGGCCTTGACCTGCTGCGCGAGATTCGGTCGCGCTCCGACGTGCCGGTGATCATCACGACCGGTCATCGGCGCGACGAGATCGACCGGGTCGTCGGGCTCGAGCTCGGCGCCGACGACTACGTGACCAAGCCGTTCGGTCTTCGCGAGCTTCTCGCGCGCATCCGGGCGGTGCTGCGCCGGCATGAGACCGGCAACACCGCCTCGCAACGCGACCCGGAGCGGGGGCGCTGTCGCTTCGGCGGCTGGCATCTCGATCGCCGCACCCGTCGTCTCACCGACGCCAGCGGCGAGCCGGTGCCGCTGACGAAGGGGGCGTACGCCCTCCTGCTGGCCTTCCTCGACGCACCGCAGCGACCGCTTACCCGTGAGCACCTTCTGCAGGCGACCCGGGTGCACGAGGATGTCTTCGACCGCAGCATCGACGTGCAGGTCCTCCGGCTGCGGCGCAAGCTGGAGACCGATCCCAGCGCGCCGCGCGTCATCCAGACAGAGCGCGGCGTCGGTTATGTCTTTGCCCTGCCTGTCGAGTCGGCCTGACGACGGCGTGTCGCACGGAGCGACACGCGATCGCCGTTACAGGCGTAACCTTGTTTGCCGATGCCGGAACGCTCCGGCAACACGAGAACGGCACGATCTCGCCCGTCAACAGACATCGGGAGAGATCGATGCGGTTCGCGAACCAAATGTCCACGCCCGCCGTGCTCGCACGCGAGACGGCCCGAATTCCGAGATCCTCGTTCGCCGTCTATGGCGCCGCCTCGGCCGGACGATCCGAGCCGATGAAGCCGTGGCCCGCGTCGAGTCCGGCAATCCGGCGACCCGCCATAGAGCACGATCGTGCCGATCGGGACGTACCCCTCCGAGCAGCGTCGGGAAGCAGCGCATCACGGCGCTCGATCGCGGCCGCGCTCTCCTGGCTCGTTTCATTGGTTCTCGATGGCTTTGCCGAATACGGCGAAGCGATGTACCCGTGCTTCGACGATTCCGCCGCAACCGCTCGCCGCGAGGCCGACGACGCCCGGCTATCGGGAGCGGTAGTGTCCGCTTCGTACGACGCGGAATCACGGTCGGCGTTCCGATTTCCGAAGCTCTGGTCCGCGATTCGCCGCAAGCGGGAGTGCAGTCGGATCAGCGCCGCATGGGAGGTGCTGGACGAGCGGACCCTGAGGGACATCGGGATCTCGCGCTATGAGATCGAGTGCTTCGGCCACTCCGAGCCGGCCTGGAGGCAAGACGATCCGCGGCGCTGATCATGGCCGTCCCGGCAGTCGAGGCGCGTGGAAGCCGCACGCATGGTCGTTGTTGAAGCGCCTCGTCGCCGCGCTCCGGGCCGGCTCCCCGGCTCTCGCGCGATCGTCGCGCCATTGGATAACGTTCTGCGGATTACTCCTCTTGCTGGTTGGCGCGGCCGCGGCGCAAGTGCCCGATTGGCGCCCGGCAGGCTCGGCGCAGACGGCCGCCCCGGAGCCGATAACGCCGATCCCGCCGCCGCCGGCCGCCGATCCGCTGAAGCTGTCGCTGGGCGAGCGCCTCTTCGGCGACGCCCGCTTGTCCGGGGACGGAAAGCGCGCCTGCTCGTCCTGTCACGACGTCCGCAGCAACGGCGCCGGCAGGAACCGGCACGACGCCGCCCCCGACGGATCGGAACTCTCGTTCAACACCCCCACGGTCTTCAATTCTGCGCTCAGCTTTCGATTGAACTGGGAAGGCAATTTTCGCACGGTCGAGGCCCAGGTCCAAGCGTCGCTCGAGAGCCCGCGAATCATGGCGTCGAGCATCGATGACGTGGTGACGCGGCTCAATGCCGATCGGGAGACCGTCAGCGAATTCGAGCAAGCCTATGGAGGCAAGCCGGATCGCGCGAGCCTCCTCGATGCCGTCGCGACCTACGAACGCTCCCTGCTCACGCCGGACAGCCGTTTCGACCGCTGGCTCGGCGGCGATGGCACGGCCCTCTCGCTGGCGGAGCGGAACGGCTATCGGCTGTTCAAGTCGCTCGGTTGCGTCTCCTGCCATCAGGGGGTGAACGTCGGCGGCAATCTCTTCGAGCGGCTCGGGGTCTTTCATCCGCTCGCCTCGCCAAAGCCGGAGATCCTGCGCGTGCCGAGCCTGCGGAACGTGGCGACGACGGCTCCTTACTTCCATGACGGCAGCGCCCCGACGCTCGTCGAGGCCGTGCGGCGGATGGGCATCGCGCAGCTCAACCGAACGCTGTCGGAGCAGCAGATCGAGGGGATCGTCGCGTTCCTGTCGACCCTCACCGGGACCTACCGCGGAGATCCCGTGGTTGCGACGGCCGCGCGATGAGGACCGCGCCGGCGGTGGCGGCCGTATCGCTTCTCATTGTGCTCTTGAGTTGGCTGGCGCTGCGTGCCTTCAACACCAACGCCGAGCACTTCGACCGGGTCTTCGGAGAGATGGACAGGTTGGCGATGCTCGAGGCGGCGCTGAATACCGATGTCCTCAGCGCCCGCGCCGGCACGTTGCGCAACTACGATCCGCTGGTCCGCGAGGAGAACGCGATCGAAGCCTCGCTCGGCCGCATGCGCGAGATGGCTTTGGGCGAAGGCGGCACCGTCGCAGCGATCGATCGTCTCGCGACCTCGGTCGATCGCCAGGCGGAGCTGATCGAGCAATTCAAGACCAACAACGCGCTGTTGCAGAACTCCCTTGCGTATTTCGGGATGTTCAGCCGCCTGCTGAGCATGCCCGACGAGACCGGCCCTTTCGTTCCGGCCGTCGGCACGCTCGCGGGCGCGATGCTCCGCCTAACCCTCGACACGTCGTCGGCGACTGCGGACGAGGTGCAGGATCGGCTGGACGAGCTTGCCCGCCTGCCTCTGTCCGGCGGCGATGCGGCGTCGGTTCAGGCCTTGCTGGCGCATGGAAGCCTGCTCCATGACCTTTTGCCGGCAACCGACGGTATCGTGAAGGCGCTCTGCGCGGTGCCGCGCGAGAGCGACCAGGCCGCCCTTCGAACGCTGTTCCTGAAGCAACAAGTGGCCTCGCGGACGAGCGCGCGCTGGTTTCGCCTGCTGCTTTACGTCACCTCGCTGATTCTCGTCGGAGTCCTCGTCCAACTGGGACTGCAGCTGCGGCGGCGCGCGCTGGCGCTGCGGCGCCGCGCCGCGTTCGAGCACGTGATCGCCAGGATATCGATGCGCTTCGTCAGCACCCAGCCGGAGGATATCGATATCCTGGTCGAGCAGGCTCTCGCCGAGCTGGCGGAGTGCGTCGGCGCGGACCGGGCATATTTCCTGCTCGCCGATCCTTCCGTCCGGACCTATGCCTGGAGCCGGGAGGGGGGAGATTTTCCACCAGGTTGGCCGGAGCAGGCGCCGGACCTCATGGCGCGGTTCAAGCCGACGCTGGCGGGAATCATCCATGTTCCGCAGGTGAGGCGGTTGCCGCCCGGCGAGGGCAGGGATGCCTGCGTCGCCCTACGTCTCAGAGGCTGGGCATGCGCCTCGAGTACCGTCGGCGGCGAGAGCGTCGCCGCTGTTCTGGGGTTCGATGCGCTGCAACGGCCTTGCCGGATCACGCAACCCGGCGAGCTCGGCCTGATGCGGATGGCGCTCGATACCATCGTCAACGCCCTCGGGCGTCAGGTCATCGAGGAGGAGAAGGCGCGTCTGGAGTCGCGGCTTCAGCAGGCCCGTCGCATGGAGTCGGTCGGTGCCCTCACCTCCGGGATTGCGCATAACTTCAACAATATCGTCGGCGCGATCCTGGGCTACGCGGAGATGGCGGAGGAGCAAGTACAGTCGGGCAGCGGGCCCGCTCGCAACCTTGGTGAGATCCGGCGCGCCGGCGAACGGGCGCGGGATCTCATCGACGAGATCCTCAGGTTCGGCCGCCGTCGCGAGACGCGCCGCCGGCCCGCGCACATGCGGGACCTGGTCGCGGAGACGGCGTCCCTGCTGCGGGCCTCGTTGCCGCTCGGCATCGAGCTCGACGTTCATGAAGCACCGCCGTCCGCTCTGGTCGTCGCCGAACGGGCGCAGCTGCAGCAGGTGATCCTCAACCTGTGCAACAACGCGGCGCAAGCGATGGACGGCGTCGGGTGCGTCGAGCTCGGCATCGATGTCGAAGAGATCGCGCGGCCGCGGCCGCTCAGCCACGGTACCCTGCCACGGGGGCGTTACGTCGTCATTGCGGTGAGCGATGCCGGGCGCGGCATGGACGATGCGACGCTGGGCCGGCTTTTCGAACCTTTCTTCACGACGCGCGTCGCCGGAAACGGCTTGGGACTGGCGACCGTGCGCGAGATCGTGCGGGAGCACGGCGGCGTGATGAACGTCAGCAGCGCGCCGGGTGCCGGCAGCCGTTTCGAGGCGTGGCTGCCCTGCGCCTCGGGCACGGCGTCGGCCTTGGGCGGAGCTCTGCCGGCGCCCTCGGCGGGACTAGGCGAGACGGTATTGGTGGTCGAGCACGAGCGCGAGGAGCTGCTCAGGGACGAGGAGATCCTGGCGGCACTCGGATACGAGCCGGTCGGCTTCACGCGCGCGGAGGATGCGCTGAAGGCGTGCCGCGATGCCCCGCTGCGCTTCGACATGCTGGTGCTGGGACCTCTCATGTCGCCCGCTGCGGCGCTCGAGCTCGCCGGCGCCCTGCACGCGATCGCGCCCGATCTGCCGCTCGTGCTGGCTGCGCCGTCGGCCGATGACGCCGATGCCGATTCACTGGCGGCCGCCGGCATCACCGACGTCGTGCGCTGGCCGATCATCACCGCCGAGATCGCGGCGGCCCTCAATCGCTGCTCGGCGATGCGGCGGCACAAAGGAAGCGCGCGGCTTGACCTCGACCGCGCCGCATACGCACACGGCCGGTAGAAAACTATTTGCGTTCAACCAAAAAGGGCATAAAATGCCCTTTTTGGTTCTGACGGTGCGGGGCGCGCATGGGTCATGCGATGACGAAATTTCCAAGCGCCAGGCTGAAATCCGCGGCGTGGTTGGCGGTGGCCGGCTTCCCTCCCATCGACAGGAGGCCACACGCGCCAAGTGTGGATTCCGGGAGGATGGCCTGTATCCGGCCTGTATTTTCAGGGCGCCCCCTAGCCATGATAGAATTTTGCCCATTTCGTAGGCAGCCCGCCGGGCGTCGTCGAGATGCCTCGGCCTCGGCGTGCCGCCTGCCTTCCGGCGAGCGGCCGGCGCGGCCTGTCGGGCGGCGCCGAATCGCGCTATACTTTAGCGCCGCAACGCACGGCACAATGGCGGGGAGATCGGAATGAAGTCGATACTGGCGGTTGTCGCGGACGGCGGTGCACGTCCGGTGCTGGGGGCGGCCCTCACGGTCGCGCGGCGGTTCGACAGCCACATCGTCGGGCTCCACGCCGTGACGACCGAATACGCCGTGGTGTTCGGCGGCGAGATGGGGTTTTCGATCTCCTCGGAAGTCGATCGCACGCTCGAGCGGGAAGGGCAGGAGCGGCGCGCCGAAGCCCGACGCATCTTCCATCAGGTCATGGCCGAGAACGGCGTGCCGATCGGCGTGACGGTCGACGAGACCGCGCCCTCGGCGGAATGGCGCGAGGAGGAAGGTCGTCAGAACGCGCTGGTCGGCGCGCTCGGCCGGGTCTTCGATCTGATCGTCGTCGAGCAGCCGACCAAGCTCGCCTCGCTGACCGAGGCGACGCTCGAGGACGCCTTGTTCGAAAGCGGCCGCCCGGTGCTGATGACGCCTGTCACGCCGCCGGAGACCATCGGCAACACCGTCTTCGTCGCCTGGAACGGCAGTACCGAGACGGCGCGGACGGTTGCCATGGCGATGCCCTTTCTCCGCGACGCGCAGCACGTCCATGTCGTCAGCGTCGAGGGCGGCATGACCCCGGGGCCGAGCGCCGAGGATCTCGCGCGCACGCTGCAGCGCCGCGGCGCGACGACCAGCTGGCGCCATGCGCCGGCGCAAGGCCGGACGCCCGGCGCGATCTACTGCGACGAGGCGAGCGCGGCCGGCGCCGACCTGATGATCAAGGGCGCCTATACCCAGAGCCGCTTGCGCCAGATGATCTTCGGCGGCGCGACGCGTCACATCATCATGGAGGCGAAAATCCCGGTGCTGATGGCGCATTGACGGACGCCTGACCGGAACCCGCCTCGTTCGCCTCCTGTTGGCTAAGGAAACCAAGGAGAGGGATAATGGCTGACGACAAAAAGGTATCCGGACAGGCCAACGAAGGCGAAGGCAACAAGACGGCGGCGCGGCACTACGACAAGGCGCAGGCCGAATTCGCCAAGAGCGGCAAGGTCGCCGACGCGGCGCGCCAGGCGCGTGAAGCCGTCGACGGCCCCGAGGGCAAGGAGCTCGAGAAGGCCGAGGCCACGGGCAAGAGCCACAGCGCCGGCGAAGACCCGGCCCTGAAGCGCTAGACCTTCCATTTCGCGACTGAGCGGCGCCGCCGGGAGACCGGTGGCGCCGCTCGCGGTGCTGGACCGGCGCAGGCGTTTGGCGCAAAGTCTAAGGGACACCCGGGCGAACGACAGCCGGGGAGGGGACCCCGGGAGGCGCCTGCGTGAGCGGAACAGCGACGGCAGCCGAGGCGGAGCGGCCATGGCTCGCCGCCTATCCGCCCGAGATCGATTGGCGGGCGCCGCTTCCCGAACGGCCGCTGGATTGGCTCCTCGATCAGGCGGTGGCTCGCTTCGCCGATCATTTCTGCATGGATTTTCTCGGTCGCCGCACGACCTACGCCGAGCTCGGCGCGCTCGTCGCCCGGGCCAGCAAGGGGCTCCGCGGTCTTGGCGTGACGAAAGGCATGCGGGTCGGGCTCTTCCTGCCGAACACGCCCTATTATCCGATTTTCTACTACGCGATCCTCAAGGCCGGCGGGATCGTCGTCAACTTCAACCCGCTTTATGCAGAGCGCGAGGTCGGCGAGTTGCTTCGCGATTCCGGCGCGTCGATCATAGTGACCATCGATCTGAAGCTCATTTACCAGTCGGTAGCCCGCATGCTGGGTTCCCGCGGGTTGCGGAAGATCGTCGTCTGCGCCATGGCCGACGTCCTGCCGACGGCGAGCGGCTGGCTCTTCCGCCTGTTCAAGCGCGGCGACATCGCGGCCTGGCCGCGCGACGCGAGCCACATCGGCTTCGATGCGCTGATCGACAACGACGGCGTCTGCGACGCCGTCGAGATCGATCCGCGGCGCGACATCGCCCTCTTGCAATACACCGGCGGGACGACCGGCACGCCCAAGGGCGCGATGCTGACGCACTACAATCTTCTCGCCAATGCGGTACAGAGCGACCGCTGGTTCCACCGCACCGTCCCGGGACGCGAGCGGGCGATGGCCGTGCTGCCGTTCTTCCACGTCTTCGCGATGACCTGCGTGATGAACCATAGCGTCGTCACCGGCGCGGAGATCGTCATGCTGCCGCGCTTCGATCTGCTGGCGCTGCTTCGCACCCTCGTTGCCAAGAAAGTCACGATCTTCGCCGGGGTGCCGACGATCTTCACGGCGATCAACATTTACAAGGACATCGACAAGCTCGATCTGTCTTCGATCAAGCTGTGCGTCTCCGGCGGCGCCCCGCTGCCGCTCGAGGTCAAGAAGACCTTCGAGCGGCTGACGGGCAGCGTCCTCGTCGAAGGCTATGGGCTGAGCGAGGCATCGCCGGTCGTCGTCTGCAATCCGGTGTCGGGGATCAACAAGCCGGGCTCGGTCGGCCTGCCGTATCCCGGCACGACGATCGAGATCCTGTCGCTCGACGAGCCCCGCCAGCTGCTGCCGACCGGCGAGCGCGGCGAGATCTGTGTCAGAGGTCCGCAAGTCATGTCCGGCTATTGGAACAACCCGGAGGAGACGGCGCGGACGCTCGCCGGCGGACGCTTGCACACCGGCGATGTCGGCTATCTCGACGAGGAGGGGTATCTCTTCATCGTCGACCGCATCAAGGACGTCATCATCGCCAGCGGCTACAAGATCTTCCCGCGCAATGTCGAGGAGGCGATCTATCTCCATCCTTCCATCGCCGAATGCGTCGTGATCGGCAAGCCGGATCCCTATCGCGGACAGACTGTGAAGGCGTTCGTCGTGATGCGGGAAGGCGCCGTGCTCACCAGTGATGGCTTGGCGCAATTTCTCGCCGACAAGCTGTCGCCGATGGAGATGCCGAAGGAGATCGAGTTCCGCGCCAGCCTGCCGAAGACGCCGATCGGCAAGCTCTCGAAAAAAGATCTGATCGAGGAGGAGGCGGTGCGGAGCGGCGCCGCGCAGCATGCCGATCAGCGGTGACATGATAGGCTGGCACCGCGACGAAGCTCCGGCGAAGCGGGAAGAAATGGGGATTCCAAAATGAAAAGCGTCGTCATCGCCGGTTACGCGCGCTCGCCCTTCCACTTCGCTAAGAAAGGGGCGCTGGCACGGGTTCGTCCCGACGAGCTTCTCGCCGCGGTCATCGCCGGCCTCGTCGAGCGCACCGGCGTCACGCCCGACGACATCGAGGACGTGCTCGTCGGCTGCGCTTTTCCCGAGGGCGAGCAGGGGCTCAATGTCGCAAAGCTCGCCGCCTTCATTGCGCATCTGCCGGTCACCGTCGCCGCGACGACGATCAACCGTTTCTGCGGCTCCTCGATGCAGGCGATCCATACGGCGGCGGGCGCCATCCAGATGGACGCCGGCGAGGTCTTCGTCTGCGGCGGCATCGAATCGATGAGCCGCGTGCCGATGATGGGCTTCAATCCGATGCCGGATCCGGGCCTCGTGGCTTCGTTCCCCGAGGCCTATATGTCGATGGGAGAGACGGCCGAGAACGTCGCCCGCAAATACCAGGTGACGCGCGAGCAGCAGGATGAATTCGCGGTCGCCAGCCACAAGAAGGCGGCGGCGGCGCAGCGTGACGGCAAGCTCAAGGACGAGATCGTGCCGATCAAGACGCGCGACAGCTTGGTCGATGCCGACGGCTGCATCCGGCCCGAGACCGATGCTGCGACGCTGGCCGGTCTCAAGCCGGCCTTCGCCGCCGAGGGCAGCGTCACGGCAGGCAGCTCCTCGCCGCTGACCGACGGCGCCTCGGCCGTGCTCGTCTGCACGGAGGAATACGCGACGAAGCATCGCCTGCCGGTACTGGCACGCCTCAAGAGCATTGCCGTCGCCGGCTGCGCCCCGGAGATCATGGGGATCGGCCCGGTCGCCGCGACGCAGAAGGCGCTGCGTCGTGCCGGGCTGGCGATCGGCGACATCGACATCGTCGAGCTCAACGAGGCTTTCGCGTCGCAGGCGCTCGCCTGTATCCGCGACCTCGGCATCGACCCGGCGAAGACGAATATCGACGGGGGCGCCATCGCGCTCGGCCATCCGCTCGGCGCCACCGGCGCCCGCATCACCGGCAAGGCGGCGGCGCTGCTGAAGCGCGAGGGCAAGCGCTATGCGCTGGCGACGCAATGTATCGGCGGCGGGCAGGGCATCGCCACCATTCTCGAATCGGCGTGAGGCGATCATGACGATCAGGAAGGCTGCGGTGATCGGCGCGGGCGTCATGGGCAGCGGCATCGCTGCGCAACTCGCCAATGCCGGAACGCCGGTCGTGCTC
>JAQGID010000347.1 GCA_028291405.1 Rhodospirillales bacterium
GCGAGCTGCGCGATCGGCATTTCGGCGTTATGCGCGCGCGCCAAATCTGCGACGATCGACAAGTCCTTGATCATGTTGCGGCTCGAAAGCGCTGGAAATTCGCCTTTCGCAAGGCCGTTTGCAAAGGTCCGGCGCGTTCCAGAATCGGCGCCGCTGCCCTCCAATGTGTCGACGAGCTCGCTTGGGTCAAGACCACATTGCGCTGCGTAGGCAAGCATCTCCGCCCAGATTGCAACGGTACTGGCGACGATCGCCTGATTGCACGATTTTGCGATCTGGCCTCGGCCGCTCGAGCCCATGTAGCTGATTTTTCGGCCGTAGCATTCGATCCATTGGCGCGCGCGATCGGCGTCCGTTCGGTCGCCACCCAGCCAGACGGTGAGGAGGCCGTCGGCGGCAGCGCGTGGCCCCCCGGAGATTGGTGCATCGACCCATCCGGTGCCGTGCGTTGAGCGGAGCCGCTCCGCCATTGCCCGGCACTGATCCGGGTGAATTGTCGTGTGGTCGACGATCAGCCCTGCTGCCGCGACGCCGTCCGGACCAAAGACCGCCTCTTCGACGGCGTTGGTATCGCTGACGCACAGCAGGACGGCTTCGGTGCCGATTGCAGTCGCCGCGCCGCAACTCGCTGCGATCGCGCCGTGCGCGATGGCGGGAGCGAGCTGTTCAGGCGCGCTGTCCCAGACGGTGAGCCGATGACCGGCGGCAATGAGCCGCAGGGCCATTGGCGTTCCGATGCGTCCCATTCCGATCCAACCAAGACTTGCCATGTTGCTCTCCTCGTCGTTTGCTCAGCCTGTCGCGACACGCCGGCCGATTCCGGCGCGGTGCCCGATGGTGCGCGCGAGAAGGGCGGAGGCGATCGTGAGTGTCATGATGACGACACCGATGACCGCGGCTTGCTCGAACCGCCCGGAATCGAGCAGCGTCAGCTGAAGCGTCGCCAAAGGTTGTGTCGCGCCCGTCCCGAGCAGCACGATGATGCCGACTGCCGAGTTGGCCGTCGCGAAAATCTCGAGGCCGACGACGGCGACCGATGGGGCGATGAGCGGCAGGACGATGCGGCGAAACGTGTAAAGGCGCGAGGCGCCGTGCGCCCAGGCGGCTTCTTCGAGCTCACGGCCGATCTGAACGAGTGCGCCGCGCAGGACCTGCGTCCCGATCGTCATCGTCCCGATGAGGATGGCCAGCACCATGACGGCGAGCGACCCGTAGAGCGGATGGAAGATCGGGACCGCGGTGACCATCTGCAGGAAGCCGAGGCTGAGAACGAGGCCGGGAATCAGCGTCGGCAGCCAGGTGAGAAAGTCGAGGATCCGTCGCCCGAAGAATTTCGCCCGCAGCGTCGCGATCGCGATGGTGGTGAACGCGACCATGCCGGCGAGCGCGGCGGTGACCGCGAGTGTCAGCGTATTGAAGAGCGAGCGCAGGACGTCGCCTTGGCTGAGCGCGCCGTTCCAATTGTCCAATGTCCAGGGGCTCGCCATCTTGAAGACGCCGAACATCTTCATGAATGTCGCCATGAGGAGGAAGGTGAAGGGCAGCAGCGTCATCATCGTCAGCAGTAGGACGATCAGCGCGAAGAGCGGCCATCGCAGCCGACCAAGATCGAGCGTCCGGTTGCGGAACTTGCCCGAGATCGAGGCGTAGCGGTGACGGTGCGAATACCATTGCTGCAGGATGACGAAGGGGACGATCGAGATCAGAAAGACGATCGAGAGCGCGCTCGCAAGTCCCTGGTCGGGCGGCTCTCGGGTCATCGCGCTGAAGATGATCGTGCTGTAGACCGAGATGTTTTTCGGCGCACCAAGAATGAGCTCGACTTCGAAGGCCTGCATCGAGCGCACGAAGCTGATCAGCACGACCACCAGAATGGTCGGGGCCATGATTGGCACGACGACTCGTCGCAGCGTTCCAAAAAGCGTCGCACCGCTGGTTCGCGCCGCCTCCTCGAGTGAGGAATCGAGGCTGCGGAACGCCGGGACGAGAAGGAACACCTTGACGGCGATACTCGACGTCATCAGGTGGACCCAAACGATGCCCCACCACGAATAGGCATTGAAAACCGGGCCGTGGACGAAGGGCATCTGCGCCATCAGCTGGTTCGCCAGGCCGCTGCGCCCGGCGAGCAGCAGGACCCAGGCCAAGGTCACCGGCAACGCCGGCATGAACAGCGCGACCCAGAAGCCGATCTCGAGCATGTTGCGCCCCGGCAGGTTGGTGCGTGCGATCAGCCAGGCGATGCCGATTCCGACGACGACGCCGATGAGCTGACGCATGACGCTGAGTGACAGGGTATTGATCAGGGCCTGGCTGAGATTGCCGCTGCTGAAGATACGCAGCCATTTCTCGGTGCCGTAGACCGAGGCTTGGCCCAGTGCGTTGACCTCGAAGCTCGTCGCGAGCAGTGACAGAACCGGATAGAGCACCAGGAAGGCGACGACGGCCAGCATCAGGCTGAGAAGAAGCAATCGGAGATTAGTTGCCGCGCCACCGTCGCTACTAGCGGGGGCGTCAGCCCTCACGGGCGACGTGGAGGCGAGGTCGATGCTGGTCATGTGAGTCCTTTTGACGATCCCAGATCTGCAATTTGTCGGCCGGAAGACCAAGATGAATCGCCTGTCCTTCCTGCCACATCGCCTCGCGCCTGAGATGAAGAGAGGCAAGCTGTCCCTGCGGAAGCTCGACGACCGCCTCGTAGTCCGGTCCGAGGAAGAGCAGTGTGCGGATCGTGGCGCGGATCGTGTTGGACGGTTCGGCTACAGCTGCCTCGGGTCCGACAGCGACAACCATCTCCTCCGGTCGTATGACGAGGAGGCATGGCATGTCAGGCGTGACGCTGGTCAGATGATTTCGGCCGCTCGCATCGATCACCTGCCCGTGCTCCAGTCGCACGCGAACGACGCCCGTTTCGCTTCGGACGACACGGCCTTGAAGCAGAAGCGATTGGCCCAGAAAATCCCGCACGAAAGGCACCTGCGGGTTCGTGTACAAGTCGACCGGAGTGCCGATCTGCTCGATGCGGCCGTCGCGCATCACCGCGATACGGTCCGAGAGCGCGAGCGCCTCCGTCTGATCGTGGGTGACGAACAGGATCGAAAGCCCGAGGCGACGTTGGAGGATTTTGAGTTCAGCACGCATTTGGTCGCGGAGCTTGGCGTCGAGGTTGCTGAAGGGCTCGTCCATCAGCAGCACATCCGGACTCGCGATGAGGCCGCGTGCAACGGCGACCCGCTGCTGTTGGCCGCCGGACAGCTGCATCCCCGAGCGGTCTTCGTATCCCGTCAGACCCACTTGGCCGAGAATTGCGGCGACCTTCGCCGCGACGACACCCTGGTCCGTTCGTCGCGTACGCAGGGGAAAGGCGACGTTTTCGAACACGTTCATGTGGGGCCAGATGGCGTAGCTTTGGAACACCATGCCCATGTCGCGCTGCTCGGGCGCGACGAAGATCCTCTCCGCGGGGCTGTCGACGACGCGGTCCCGGTAATGGACGCGCCCGGCACCCGCGCGCTCGAGGCCAATCGCGATTCGGAGAGTCGTCGTCTTGCCGCATCCGGACGGCCCAAGCAGGGTCAGCACTTCGCCACGGCGGAGCTCGAAACCGACGCAATCGACCGCTGTGTGGGCGCCGAAGCGGCGCGAGACGTTCTCGAAGCGAAGGACGAGCGGCTGGTCTTCTACCGCCTTTTGCATCGTCGACGTCACTATCGGGGATCCCTGGTGCGTTTGGCGCAGGCGACGGCTATCGCGGCCCGCCCTTGACGTCGATGTAGAGCTTCATCGCAGCGCTGAGAACCGCGTCGCCGGAATCGACGCCCGGGATGAAGGCCTTGTCGAGATTGGCATAGTCCGGGGTCGTCGCGGCCTGCTGTGCGTTCGGCGGATCAACGTCCTTGCGCAGGCTGACCGCGCCAGCGTCGTTGACCTTTGCGTACTCGGTGACATGCGCCTGTTGGCCTTCCTTGCTGAGCAGCCAATTGACCCAGACCTTTGCTGCAGCCGGGTGCGGCGCGTTCTTGAAGACGGCGACGCCGCGCGGGCCGACGACGTAGCCGAACGGCAATGGGCGTACGGCATCACATCCGCCGGCTAGCTTGCAGCGGGCGATGACGTCGGTCGTGATGCCGGTGCCGACGGCAAGATCACCGCGCATGATGGCATCGGCGTTCTGTCGCGGATTCATATTCAGGACGAGGTCGGTGTCTCGGAAGAATTTTACCAGGAACTCCGGCCCCATCTGCTTATAGAGCGACCCGAAGGTCCATGTGCCGCCGTTGGTGTGGTAGGGATCGCGGATGCCAATTTTGCCCTTGAGCTTGGGATTGAGAAGATCCTCCGGCTTGGTGATCGTGACGCCGTCGGAATTCTCGACGTTTTGATAGGTGAGCGTCGTCGCGTAGAGCGTGTGGATGAAGACTTGGTGGGCGCGATCGCTGGTCCACCGGTAATCCGGTGCACGCCAGTTCGCCGGATCCTTGACTTCGGGGAGGATCAGGAAGGGCTCGAGATCCTGATAGGCGCCCGCGGGGATCAGCAGACTGTTCATGTTGGACGTCGAGGCCCACATGCTGTCCCATGCAAAAACGCCGTTCTTTTGCTCCGTCAAAACGCGGGTGACCATCGCGTCCGGGATGATCTCTGTCATCTCGACATTGATTTCGGGAAACCGCTTCTGGAAGACGCGGACGGTCTGCGCGAACCCGTCGGCGGCATGGACAGACAACGCCAAGGTCTGCCCCTTCGCCGCGGCGATCGTGTCCTTCCACTCCTTCTCCCATGCTTCGTGCGCCGACCCACTCGCCGCCGCGGCGACAAGGGCCACAACGGCGGCGGCGAGAACTCTTAAGACTGTCGCGACCATGGTCGTTCCTTCGTCAGGCGCTGCGTTTCACCGGGGGAGGTCTCAGGCGACGATTTTCATCGTGTCGGCCGCCGTTCCGGACTCCAGGTCGACGCCTCGCGGCAAGACCGTGTCGATCGGACGAACCCGATAGGCGGCGGCGTTCTGCGCTTCCGGCGGCTCGATGCCCTGTTGCAAGGCCTTCACCGCATCGAGGAGCCGCTTGCGCATGAAGACGATCGCGGTGTCCGAGCTCGTGAGGCGCTCGCGGCTGCGATCAGCGATCGGGCCACCACCTTGGTCCTGGGTAACGGCGAGATCCTGGCTCGGAATTCCCTTAATGCCCGTGTAGGTACGGGTTCGCTGGTTTTCGCGATCGATGAGGTAGTCGTTCGAGGCGTTCTCCTTGGTCTCGAAAGTGCCCGGGATCATTTCCGGGAAGATCACCCCACCCTGCGAGGTCTCGATTTCCTTGTCGGTTAAGGGCCTGTCGGGGTGCGTCCAGATGCGGAACTGCATCGAATTCTCGTCATCGATCGGGACGCGCACGTTGGTGGTAAAGGGCCAGTCTTTGGGCGCCGCAATCAAGGTGGCGAATGGCAGCAGCCATTGGTTGATGCGCCAGGAGTAATTGTCGGGACCGGCATTGCGTTGGGCGGCAAGCATCAGTCCGTAATCGGTTGGCTTGATCGTCCAGCGTGGCGTCTTGTCTTGATAGGCGAAGGGCGTCACGCGCGACCCGGCTAGAGGCGTGTTGTCGACGTTACTGTGCAAGAACGAGACGTGGCTCGAATCGATGTCGCCTTCCATAAACTGCAGGTAGTTGCCGCGTGCCACGATCTTTCGGATGACCCGATGGCTAGCCGGCGCCTCGAAGACCTCGGTAGCCGGCGGCGCCGGCATTAGCTCGCGGGGGCCGAGATACGCCCAGATCATGCTGCCGCGCTCCATCGTCGGATACGCGATCGTGCTCATGTTCTGCTTGAGCCGGTCGCCGTCTGGCGCATTCGGAACGTCGACGCAGTTGCCGTCGACGTCGAATTTCCAGCCATGATAGACGCAGCGGAGGCCGCAGTCCTCGTTGCGCCCCCAGAACAGATTGGCCCGCCGGTGCGTGCAGTAGGCATCGAGCAGGCCGATCCGGCCGTTCGTGTCGCGAAACGCGATGAGTTTCTCGCCGAGGACATTGACGCGAACCGGGGTGCAGTCGGGTTCCGAGAGTTCATCGCTAAGCATGACCGGCAGCCAAAAACGGCGGAACAACGCACCCATCGCCGTTCCAGGCCCGACCCGGACCAACAACTCGTTGTCTTCTGGTTTCATCATCGCGTCTTCTCCCGAAGTTCTTCGCCCGATGCCCGTGCGGGGTCTTGGCTGC
>JAQGID010000373.1 GCA_028291405.1 Rhodospirillales bacterium
CGCAGATAGCGATCGATCAGCACCGGGGAATCCCCCGAAACCTGCACCGCGGTCATGATGTAATGATCCAGCTGCGCCGGCGTATCGACCACCTCCATCGCGCGCCCGCCGAGCACGTAGGACGGGCGGGTGAGCACCGGGTAGCCGATCCGCTCGGCGACCGCGATCGCCTCGTCGCGGCTGCGCGCGATGCCGTTGGCGGGCTGCAACAGGCCGAGCTTGGTGATCAGCGCGGCGAAGCGCTCGCGGTCCTCGGCGAGGTCGATCGCGTCGGGCGAGGTGCCGAGGATCGGGATCGCAGCCGCCTCCAGCGCCGCCGCAAGCTTCAAAGGCGTCTGGCCGCCGAGCTGGACGATGATGCCCTTGACGGTGCCGTTGCGCTGCTCGACGCGGACGAGCTCGATGACGTCCTCGGCAGTCAGCGGTTCGAAGTAGAGCCGGTCCGAGGTGTCGTAATCGGTCGAGACGGTCTCCGGGTTGCAGTTGACCATGATCGTCTCGTAGCCGGCCTCCTTGAGGCTGTAGGCGGCATGGACGCAGCAATAGTCGAACTCGATGCCCTGGCCGATGCGGTTCGGGCCGCCGCCGAGGATGACGACCTTGTCGCGTGCCGTCGGCTCGGACTCGCACTCCGCCGGGCCCACCCCGTCACCCTCGTAAGTCGAGTACATGTAAGGGGTCTGCGAGGCGAACTCGCCGGCGCAGGTGTCGATGCGCTTGTAGACCGGCGTCACGCCGAGCGCGCGGCGCCGTTCCGAGACCGACGCCTCGTTGCTGCCGATCAGCTCGGCCAGCCGCGCATCGGCGAAACCCATCTGCTTGAGACGGAGGAAGCCGGTGGCGTCGTCGGGCAGGCCGTCGCGCCGGACGCGCTCCTCGGTCTCGACGATGGCGCGGATCTGCTCGATGAACCACGGCTCGTATTTGCAGGCGGCGTGGATCTCGGCATCGCCGAGCCCGTGGCGGATCGCCTGGGCGATGACCAGCAGCCGGTCCGGCGTCGGCCGCGCCAGCGCGGCGCGCACCGCGTCGCGGTCGACAGCGCCGCCGCTGCCGACCGCGCCGGCGATCGCGACCTCGTTGAAGCCGGTGAGGCCGGTCTCCATCGAGCGCAGCGCCTTCTGCACCGATTCGGCGAAGCAGCGGCCGATCGACATCGCCTCGCCGACCGATTTCATCGAGGTCGAGAGCAGCGCCTCGGCGCCGGGGAATTTCTCGAAGGTGAAGCGCGGCATCTTGGTGACGACGTAGTCGATCGTCGGCTCGAACGAGGCCGGCGTCACCCGCGTGATCTCGTTCTTCAACTCGTCGAGCGTGTAGCCGACCGCGAGCTTCGCCGCGATCTTGGCGATCGGGAAGCCGGTCGCCTTCGAGGCCAGCGCCGAGGAGCGCGAGACCCGTGGGTTCATCTCGATGACGACGAGATCGCCGTTCGCCGGATTGACCGCGAACTGCACGTTCGAGCCGCCGGTGTCGACGCCGATCTCGCGGAGGACCGCGATCGAGGCGTCGCGCATCAGCTGGTATTCCTTGTCGGTCAGCGTCAGCGCCGGTGCGACGGTGATCGAATCGCCGGTGTGGACGCCCATCGGATCGACGTTCTCGATGGCGCAGATGATGATGCAATTGTCGGCGGGGTCGCGGACCACCTCCATCTCGTATTCTTTCCAGCCGAGCACCGACTGCTCGATCAGCACCTCGCTGGTCGGCGAGGCGCGCAGCCCGCCGAATACGATCTCCTGGAATTCATCCTTGTTGTAGGCGATACCGCCGCCGGTGCCGGCGAGGGTGAAGGACGGCCGGATGATCGCCGGCAGCCCGATCTCGGGAAGCGCCGCCAGCGCCTCGTCGACCGAGCGGATCAGCCGGCTCTTCGGCGAGATGAGGCCGATCCGGTCCATCGCGTCGCGGAACAGCAGCCGGTCCTCGGCCATCGCGATCGCGCCTTCCTTGGCGCCGATCAGCTCGACGCCGTAACGCTCGAGCACGCCGTCGCGGACCAGCGCCATCGCCGTGTTGAGCGCCGTCTGGCCGCCCATCGTCGGGAGCAGCGCATCGGGCCGCTCCTTGGCGATGATCTTGGCGACGAATTCCGGGGTGATCGGCTCGATATAGGTCGCGTCGGCCAGCTCCGGGTCGGTCATGATCGTCGCCGGATTCGAGTTGACCAGGATGACCCGGTAGCCCTCCTCCTTCAGCGCCTTGCAGGCCTGCGCCCCGGAATAGTCGAACTCGCAGGCCTGCCCGATGATGATCGGGCCGGCGCCGATGATGAGGATGCTCTTGATGTCGGTGCGCTTAGGCATTCGCGGCTGCTTCCGTCACTGCGGTTTTTCCATCAGCGCGACGAAGCGGTCGAACAGATAGTTGCTGTCGTGCGGGCCCGGGCTGGCCTCCGGGTGATGCTGCACCGAGAAGATCGGCTTGCCCTCGACGCGCAGCCCCTCGTTGGTGCCGTCGAACAGCGAGACATGGGTCTCGACGACTCCCGCCGGCAGGCTGTCGGGCACGACGACGAAGCCGTGGTTCTGGCTGGTGATCTCGACCTTGCCGGTGGTCTCGTCCTTCACCGGATGGTTCGCGCCGCGGTGGCCGAGCTCCATCTTGCGGGTCCGCCCCCCCAGCGCCAGGGCCAGCATCTGATGGCCGAGGCAGATGCCGAAGAGCGGCGTGCCGGTCGCCATGAGATCGCGGATCACCGGCACCGCATAGGCGCCGGTCGCCGCCGGATCGCCGGGTCCGTTCGACAGGAAGATGCCGTCGGGCCGGTGACGCATGATCTCCGCGGCGGTCGCGGTCGCCGGGACGACGGTGACGCGGCAGCCGTGGCCGGCGAGGCGGCGCAGGATGTTGCGCTTGGCGCCGTAATCGATGGCGACGACGTGGTGGCGCGGGCTCGCCTGCTTGCCGTAGCCGGCGCCGTGCGCCCACGGCGTCTCGTCCCAGCTGTAGGTCTGGCGGCAGCTGACCTCGAGGGCGAGATCCATCCCCTCCAACCCCGGCCATTCGCGCGCATGGCGGTGCAGCTCGGCGACGTCGAGCGCGCCGCTGCCGGGATTGCAGATCGCGCCGTTCGGGGCGCCCTTGTCGCGGATCCGGCGGGTCAGGCGCCGCGTGTCGATGCCGGCGATGCCGATCAGCCCGTAGGATTTCAGCCAGGCATCGAAATGCTGCACGGCGCGGTAATTTGCCGGCGCGGTGATGTCGGCGCGGATGACGATGCCGCGCGCGGCCGGCGTCACCGTCTCGATGTCCTCGCGGTTGGCGCCGACGTTGCCGATGTGTGGAAAGGTGAAATTGACGATCTGCCCGGCGTAGGAGGGATCGGTCATGATCTCCTGATAGCCGGTCATCGAGGTGTTGAAGCAGACTTCGCCGAGCGCCGTCCCGGTGGCGCCGATGCCGCGTCCCCACCAGACGCTGCCGTCGTCGAGCACCAGCGCGGCGTTGCAGCCGGGCGGGCGCACCGGCGTGGGCGGGGTCGGACCGTCGGTCATGCGGGGCGTTCGTCCTTGAGAGAGTTCGGATGGCGGGCGGCAGCCGGCCGCGCGCCGAAGGCCACCGGGGAGACCAGTGTCCTTCCGTGCTCCGCGATCGGGCAAATTTGCGTTGAGATAGACCGGCGTGGCCCACTCGTCAAGCCCGTCGATTGCGCAATCTGTAGTACTTTCAAATACTTAAATCATTTCCAAAATTGCCACCGCGGACCGCTTCCAGTACTATCGGATTTTTCCGGTTCTCTTCCCTGATTCCGAGGTTCCGCGATGCTTCGCGCCGAGTTCACCGAATCCCTCAAAACGGCAATGAAAGCGCATGACGCCGCCGCCGTCTCGACCCTGCGCATGATCCTCTCGACGCTCAAGGACCGCGACATCGCCGCGCGCGGCAAGGGCAACGCCGACGGCATCACCGATGCCGAGATCCAGCAGATGCTGCAGGCCATGATCAAGCAGCGCCGCGAATCGGCGGCGCTCTACGAGCAGGGCGCCCGGCCGGAGCTCGCCGCCAAGGAGATCGCCGAGGTCGCGACCATCGAAGGCTTCCTGCCCAAGCAGCTCGATGATGCGGCCGTCGAGCAGGCTGTCGCCGCGGCGATCGCCGAGGCCGGCGCCGCGAGCGCCAAGGACATGGGCCGCGTCATGGCCCTGCTGCGCGGGCGCCACGCCGGCCAGATGGATTTCAGCAAGGCCAGCGGAGTCGCGAAGAAGCTGCTGGGGTAACGGCGATGCCGACCATCCTTCGTTGGGGGGGATTTCGCTTCTACTTCTACTGCCATGAGCCGAACGAGCCGGCACATGTTCACGTCGATCGCGGCGATGCGTCTGCGAAATTCTGGCTGGATCCGGTCGCGCTTGCACGAAATCATGGCTTTGCCGGCCGCGATTTGCGCATAATTCGGGATAAGGTCATTACCGAACAAGCCCTTTTGAGGAGGCCTGGAATGAGTATTTTGGCCCTCAAGGCTGATGAGCGGGTCAAGACCGTCCGCTTTGTCGAGGAGCTTCTGACGGTGGACCTGATGGATGGACGCGTCATCAGCGTGCCGCTTGCCTGGTATCCGCGCTTGGCGGCCGCGCCTTTGCCGTCACTACAGAATTGGCAGATTTCCGGCGGCGGCTATGGCATCCATTGGCCCGATCTCGACGAAGATCTGAGCACCGAAGGCCTGCTGCGCGGTGCACCGTCGCCGGAGCTGCGCCGGCAGAAATAGAGTCCGGCGGCCCTGCCGATCGGGTAAGCTGCGCCGCTCCTGTCCGACGGGTTCCGCCTGATGTCGTTCTCGCCGCAATTCCTCGATGAGCTGCGCGCCCGTTGCTCGCTGGCCGGCGTCGTCGGGCGGCGCGTCAAGCTGACCAAGCGCGGCCGCGACTACGTCGGCCTCTGCCCGTTCCACAAGGAAAAATCGCCGTCCTTCAACGTCGTCGAGGACAAGGGCTTCTATCACTGCTTCGGCTGCGGCGCGCATGGCGACGTCATCGCCTTCCTGATGCAGAACGGCCTCGGCTTTCCCGAGGCGGTCGAGCAGCTCGCCGGCGAGGCCGGGCTCGAGGTGCCGACCGCCAGCCCGCAGGAGCGCGAGCGGGCGCAGCGCCAGCTCGACCTGCAGGGCGCGATGGAGGCGGCCTGCGTCTTCTTCGCCGAGCAGCTGACGGCGCCCGCCGGTCGCGCCGGCCTGGCCTATCTGCGGCAGCGCGGCCTCGACGATGCGACGATCCGGCGGTTTCGCCTCGGCTTCGCGCCCGAGGGCCGCGAAGCGCTGAAGCGTGCGCTCGCCGGCAAGGTCGCCGAGAGTCTCCTCGTCGCGGGCGGCCTGTTGCGCCAGCCCGAGGGCGGCGGCGCCAGCTACGATTATTTCCGCAACCGCGTCATCTTTCCGATCGGCGACCGCGGCGGCCGAATCATCGCCTTCGGTGGCCGCGTCATCGGCGACGGCCAGCCGAAGTACCTGAATTCCCCGGAGACGCCGCTCTTCCAAAAGGGGCGGGTGCTCTACGGCTGGGCGGCCGCGCGCGCCGCCGCGGCGCAGGAGGCCTCGGCAATCGTCACCGAGGGCTATATGGACGTCATCGCGCTGCATCGCGCCGGCTTCACGACGGCGGTTGCGCCGCTCGGCACCGCCCTGACCGAGCCGCAGATCGAGGAGCTGTGGAAGCTGGCGCCCGAGCCCATCCTCTGCTTCGACGGCGATTCCGCCGGTGTTCGCGCCGCCCTGCGCGCCGCCGACCGCGCCCTGCCGCTGCTGCGCCCCGGATTGACGCTGCGCTTCGCGACGCTGCCGGTCGGCGAGGATCCCGACACGCTGATCATGCGGCAGGGCGCCGGGGCGATGCGCGAGGTGCTCGACGCAGCGCGACCGCTGGGCGAGGTCATCTGGACGATCGAGCGCCAGGTGCATCCAATCGATACGCCCGAGCGCCGCGCTGCCTTCGAGCAGCGCCTGGAAACCCGCGTCAGGTCCATTGCGGACAAAATGGTTTCCGACAATTACCGGCGGTATTTTCGCGATCGGCTGTTCGCCAGCCTCGCTGCCGAGCGCGGAAGCGCCAGGCCGCGAACGATGGCGCCCGGCGGGCCGCGGCGTCCCGGCGCCGCGCCGGTGCAGTTCGTACAGCCGATGCGGCCGGATCCGCGGGCGCTGTTTTTGCGGCGTTCCCAGGAAGTCATCTTCGCGACTTTGCTCAATCATCCCGCCTTGCTGGACGAGGTTAACGAGGATTTCGCCCAGCTCGAGCAGTTGCCGACAGACCTTGACAAGCTCCGCCGCGAGATTTTAAACGTTTCGGCCCTGCGTCAGGACCTTGACGCGGCCTCTCTTAGGCTCCACCTGTCTCAAACTGGATTCGACCGGACAGTAGATGGGTTGCTCAGTCCTCAAGTCTACGCATACTCGGGTTTCGCCCGGCCGGATGTCGAGCTTGAGGAGGCGCGACGCGGCTGGGTCGCGACGTATGTTGAGCTCTATCGTCGGGGACATCTCGCGGCGGAAATCGACCGCGCCGAGCGGGGGTTGGCCGACGACATGACGGAAGCGAGCTGGGCGCAGTTCAATGCCTTGCGGGAGCACCGGCAGGAACCGGAAGACGACGCGGAGGAATTTCCTTCGGGCGGTCGCGGCGGGGCGCATTGAGCGTCGTGTTGGGGAGTAGGATTACGGTCCGGTCGCGTGAACCGGGCCTCGAAATATTTTCGTGGGTTGACCACGGTGCGGCGCGAGAGCCTGCAGCGCGGTTCTCGATTGCGTGAAGGGTTGAGGCAGGATGGCGACAAAAGCGGCGAATACGGCGGAGACCACTGAGGCCCGCGAGGATGCGGCAGAAGCCCCGTTGCTCGATGCCATCGCCGCGACCATCAAGAAGATGGTCGCGCGCGGCAAGGAGCGCGGCTACGTCACCTACGACGAGCTGAATGCCGCCTTGCCGCCGGACCAGGTCTCGTCCGAGCAGATCGAGGACACGATGACGATGCTCTCCGAGCTCGGCATCAACGTCATCGAGAGCGAGGAGGGCGAGGAGCCCGCCGCCGCCGAAGCCGAGGAAGGCGAGGAGGACGGCGAATCGCGCGCTGCCGGCAATCTCGACGACGCGGACATCGGCCGCACCGACGATCCGGTGCGCATGTACCTGCGCGAGATGGGCTCCGTCGAGCTGCTGTCGCGCGAGGGCGAGATCGCCATCGCCAAGCGCATCGAGGCCGGCCGCGACATGATGATCGGCGGCATCTGCGAGAATCCGCTGACGATCCAAGCCATCGTCGGCTGGCGCGATGCGCTGCTCGAAGGCCGCATGCTGCTGCGCGACATCATCGATCTCGACGCGACCTACGGCAGCAGCATCTTCGCGGCGCCGACCGATCTCGCGGCCGATCCCGCCGCCGACCCGGACGCCGAGGAGGCCGAGGTCGAAGGCGCCGAGCCGGCCGAGGGCGCCGAGGGTGCCGGCGACGAGGAGGCCGAGGAGAGCTCGATCTCGCTGGCTGCGATGGAGCTGGCACTGAAGCCGCAGGTCCTCGAGACCTTCGAGGAGATCGCGGCCAGCTATAAAAAGCTGCACAAGCTGCAGGAGCAGCGGCTGCAGGCGATGCAGAAGGGCGAGCCGCTCGTCAAGGCGACCGAAAAGCGCTACGAGAAGATGAAGGCCGACATGGTCGCGTCCATGGAGGGCGTGCGCCTCAACAACGCGCGCATCGAGCTCCTCGTCGAGCAGCTCTACGACCTCAACCGCCGCCTGATGACGGTCGAAGGCCGGCTGCTGCGTCTTGCCGAATCGGTCAACATCAAGCGGCAGGACTTCCTCAAGCATTATTTCGGCACCGAGCTGGCGCCGAACTGGATCGAGACCGTCAAGGCGCTGCCCGGGCGGCCCTGGGCGAACCTCACCAGCAAGCATGCCGACGACGTGCTCGCGATGCGCGGCCAGGTCGCCGCCATCGCCAGCGAGGCCGGGTTGCCGGTCAGCGAGTTCCGCCGCATCGTCGGCACCGTCCAGCGCGGTGAGCGCGAGGCGAGCCGCGCCAAGAAGGAGATGGTCGAGGCCAATCTCCGCCTCGTCATCTCGATCGCCAAGAAATACACCAACCGCGGCCTGCAGTTCCTCGACCTGATCCAGGAAGGCAACATCGGGTTGATGAAGGCGGTCGATAAGTTCGAGTACCGCCGCGGCTACAAATTCTCGACCTATGCGACGTGGTGGATCCGCCAGGCGATCACCCGCTCGATCGCCGACCAGGCGCGCACCATCCGCATCCCGGTGCACATGATCGAGACGATCAACAAGCTGGTCCGGACCTCGCGCCAGATGCTGCACGAGATCGGCCGCGAGCCGACCCCCGAAGAGCTCGCCGAGAAGCTGGCGATGCCACTCGAGAAGGTCCGCAAGGTCCTCAAGATCGCCAAGGAGCCGATCAGCCTCGAGACGCCGATCGGCGACGAGGAGGATTCGCATCTCGGCGACTTCATCGAGGACAAGAATGCGATCCTGCCGCTCGACGCCGCGATCCAGGCCAATCTGCGCGAGACGACGACGCGGGTTCTGGCCTCGCTGACGGCCCGCGAGGAGCGCGTCCTGCGCATGCGCTTCGGCATCGGGATGAACACCGACCACACGCTCGAGGAGGTCGGCCAGCAGTTCTCGGTGACGCGCGAGCGCATCCGCCAGATCGAGGCGAAGGCGCTGCGCAAGCTCAAGCACCCGTCCCGCTCGCGCAAGCTGCGCAGCTTCCTCGACACCTGATGCCAACGCTTGAGGCTTCGGGATCAGGTGGAAATCCCGCCTGATCCCTGATACCTCTGCGCCCTCGGCGATGAACCGGGGGCCCGTAGTTCAGTTGGTCAGAACGCGCCGCTCATAACGGTGTTGTCGCAGGTTCGAGTCCTGCCGGGCCCACCAGCCATCTCGGCACCTCACGCATCCGATCAGCGATGCGTGAGGTGCCGAGTTTTTGCCGGTTTCGTCGGCGAGCAGCACGACGGATAGTGCGTCGACATCAGCGACCGAATGGCGCCGTCAGGCGATATCAGCAGAACGCGAGAAAAGTACGTCCTGCTGCTTGCGTAGTGGCAGGTCGACTCGAACCGGCGCCGCAATCCCGGAGAAATTGATGTACTCGCTTTCGATGTCGTAGGAATTGCGAACCGCGTAGGATTTGAAGCCGAGATCGTAGAATGTCCTGAATAATGCGGCGTCATCGGCGAGCTGGTCGGGATCGGCTGCGGAAACCTCGACGAGGATCTCGACATCGTCGGGAAATAGGTGCATCGCCCCCGCCAGGTTCCGGAGGATCGGACGCTCGCCCCCCTCCACGTCGATCTTGATCAGCCGCAACCGCTTTTGCTCGTGCTCGGTCAAAATGGCCGCGAGCGGCAGTGCCGTGACATCACACTCCTTCTCGCCGCCGAGTTCCTGCACGGTGGTCGCGAGTCCCAAATTGTGCGCGAAGCCCTGATAGAGCGAAATCACCCCGGGCGTCTCGGCAACGGCGGCTTTGACGAGGCGCACATTTGGCGCATCATTAAGTCGCACGTTGCGGGCAAGCCGATCGAAGATCCGGGGAGAGGGTTCGATTGCGACGACATTCCCCTCGTCGCCGACCGCGCGCGCCGCCAGGAGCGTGTGGTATCCGATGTTTGCGCCGACGTCACAGAAAACGTCTCCGGGGCGCAACCTGGCTTGGATCAGAGCTGAGATATGTGGCTCCCAGACTCCGAAATGATAGATGCACATCATGATCAGGTCGGCGATGTCGCACTCGATGAGCGCGCCATAGAAGGTCTTCGTCTGCCGATGCCGGTTGGCAAGCTTCAAAAGCTTGTTGTAAACGCGAAACGCCGGCCATCGATAGGCCGGCACGGCTCTGATCGTGCGGATCATGAAGGATTGCGGTGACGCCGCCGTGATCAGTGGCTGATCGATTCGAACCGTCGAGGACATCGTTGCTCATTGCAGTTCTTGCCTTGTAGACCTAACGCTGCTCCGCGCGCCCGGTCCATCCATCGTCTAAATAATTGCAAGAGCCATATCGTGCACTATTCACGGTGGATCGCGATCCACCGATTGTATTGATGACAGAGACGGCCATCGCGAGGGCCAATATTTCAGCAAGATTGCTAAGCGCCGTATTTGCTACACCGCTCGCGGAGAGGGCAGCCTTGCGCGCGATCGGCCTTAACGATTCTCATCCGTCGAGCGTTGCGTTCCGGTCAACGGACCGTTCGGAACTCTCTATTTGTGGGGTGAGCGAGCTTCGGCCTAGTTAGGCGGCGAAGCTGCTCGCCGTTCCGCGGCGGCCCAAGAAAGACCGCCGATGTCCGAACGCGTTACCAGCCCGCAACATGCGGAACCGCAATCGTTGCGGTGCTACCTCGAGTCCCTGCCGGCCGAGGAGGTTCTGCGGATCTCCGATCCGACCGACATCGATTATCGGCCGACGGCCCTCGTCCTCGAGCTCGAGAAGCGGCGCCAGGCGCCCGTCGTCATGATCGACCGACCCGTCGGTTTCGACATGCCGGTGGTTACCAATCTCTTCGCCAGCCGCGATCGCATCGCCCGCATGGTGGGGGTGGCGCCGGGCGGGTTCAACGAGGCTTGGACGGCGGCGATCGAGAACCTCCTGCCGGCGACGGTGGTCGACGACGGCGCCGTGCAGCAGATCGTGCGGACCGGACCGGAAATCGACGTCGGGACCCTCCCGATCAGTCGACACTTCGACAAGGATGCGGGCCGCTACGTCGGATCCGGCATCCTCGTCTGCAAGGATCCCGACACCGGCACGCGCAACCTCAGCTATCAGCGCCTGCAGCTTAAGGGGCCGCGCAAATTCGGAGCGAGCCTGCATTCGCGCGGGCATATCTGGGAGCATCTGCAGCGCTGCGAGGCGCGCGGCCGCAACCTCGAGGTCGCGATCGTCATCGGAGTCCATCCGGCGATCAACCTGGCGGCCGCCGCCAAGGTGGCAATGGACGTCGACGAGTTCGCGGTCGCTGGGGCCCTCTTAGGTCAGCCGGTCGAGCTGGTCAGATGCAAGACCATCGACGTCGAGGTTCCCGCCCAGGCGGAGATCGTCATCGAGGGCGAGATCCTCGCTGATGAGCACGAAGATGAGGGGCCGTTCGGCGAGTACACCGGCTACTCGACCTCGCGCTCGACCCGGAACGTCTTCGTCGTCAAGGCGATCACGCACCGGGCTTCCCCGATCTTCCACGACATCATTCCCGGCTACTCGTCCGAACATTTGCTCCTCGGCCGCGCGGCGAAGGAGGCGCATACCTTCATGCGCCTCAAGGAAATGGTGCCGGGGCTGAAGGCGCTGAACTTCCCGAAATCCGGCACGCACTTCCACGCCTACATGTCCTTCAAGAAGACGGCGGAGGGACAGACAAGACAGGCCCTCATGCTGCTCCTCGGCCTCGACTCGTATCTCAAGCTGGTCGTCGCGGTCGACGAGGATGTCGACGTCTTCAACGAGGAGGAGGTCCTCTGGGCCCTGGCCACCCGCTTCCAGGCGGATGCCGACATGTTCATGGTCCCGGACGTCTTCTGCAATCGCCTCGATCCCTCATCGGCGGATGGAACATCGGCCAAGCTCGCTCTCGATGCGACGGCGCCGCTCGACTGGGATGCGGAGCGCGCGGTCGTCCCCGCCGCCGCTTCCGCCTGGGCAACATCGCTTCTCGACCGGCGCTAGATCTTGCCGCGAATTCCTCAGCCGCCTTCAGACAAGGAGACAACCATGCATTCATGGCCGCGCCGGCTCGGCTTGGCGATCGCCGCCGTTCTCGCCTGCAGTTCCTGGCAGGCGGCACATGCCCAATCGGCGACGCCGGCCAAGGCGGCAATCAGGCTCGACTGGAAGGGCGGCGCTCAGCACGCGCCGTTCTACCTCGCTAAGGCGCGAGGCTATTACGCGAGTGAAGGCATCGATCTCGACATCGTCTCGGGATCGGGCTCGTCGGATGTCGTGAAGCAGGTCGGGTCCAAGGCCGTCGAATTCGGCGTCGCGGACGCCCTCGTTCTCGTCCAGGCCGCCGAGCAGCGCGTTCCCGTCACGGCGATCGCCGCCTATTATCAACGCACGCCGATCGTCGTCATCAGCCCTCAGGCGAAGCCGGTGACCGATCCGCGCCAGCTGACGCAGGGTGTCAAGCTCGGCTCGAAAAAGGGGAGTGCGACCTTTCAAGGCCTGACGGCGCTTCTCGCCGCCAACGACATCGCGATGAACCAAGTCACACTCATCGATATCGGCTTCGGCGTGCAACCGCTCCTCGTGAAACAGGTCGACGCCCTCATGGGCTTCTCGATGAACGAGCCGATCGAGGCCGAAGGCGCCGGCATGCCGGTCACGACGATGGCGATCGCGGATCACGGGGTCGATGCCTATGGGCTCATGCTCGTCGCCAACTCCGACCTGATCGCGAAGAACCCGGCACTCGTGAAGAGTTTCCTCATGGCGACGGCGCATGGGATGAGCGACGCGATCGCGGATCCTGCCGCCGCCGTCGCGGCCGTGACCAAGGCGGTGTCCGAGAGCGATCCGGCGCATGAGACCAAGGTCCTCGCCCGCACCATTCCCTATTTCCAGAACGAGGACAAAGCGTCGCAGGCGGCCGGCTGGCAGAGCGAGGCCCGCTGGGGCCACACGATCGAGGTCGCGAAGAAGCTAGGCCTCGTCGAGCGCGACCTTCCGGCGCAGCAGCTGTTCTCGAACGATCTCCTGCCCCGTTGAGTCCGACCGCGATCGTGACGCAGCGGGGCGCCGCGGACGCGCCGTGCATTCGACTGCGCGGCGTCGGCTTGCGATACTACGGCGAGCGCGGCGAGACGGAGGCGCTGTCGAACATCGATCTCGATATTGCCGAAGGCGAGTTCGTCGCCTTCCTCGGGCCGACCGGCTGCGGCAAGAGCTCGTTGTTGCGGCTGGTCAGCGATCTCGTCGCACCGACCTCCGGCACGGTGACGATCCGGGGCGGCAAGGCGGGTGCGGCGCGGCGGGCGAACGATTTCGGCTTCGTCTTCCAGGATCCGGCGCTGCTGTCCTGGCGGACGGCCGCCAGGAACGTCCAGCTTCCGCTGGAAGTGGTCAGCTACCCGGTCGAGGACCAACGGGCGCATTGCGAGGCTCTGCTCGATTCGGTCGGGCTGCTGAAGTTCAAGGATGCCTATCCGCATGAGCTGTCGGGCGGCATGAAGCAGCGTGTCGCGATCGTCAGAGCTCTCGCCTGGAACGCCTCCATCCTGCTGATGGACGAGCCGTTCAGCGCCCTCGACGAGCTGACGAAGAACCAGCTCCAGGACGATCTCCTGCGGATCTGGAACGCGGAGCGGAAAACGGTTCTCTTCGTCACGCACAACATTTCGGAAGCGGTATATCTGGCCGACCGCGTCGTCGTGATGTCGCCGCATCCGGGTCGCATTCGGACGATCCTGCCCGTGCGCCTGCCGCGCCCGCGGACGGAGGAGATGCGCGAGCAGCCGGAATTTCTCAGCCAGGTCCGGGCGGCCAGGGAGTTCTTGCGCACATGAGCTCTCGCAAGCCGGCGCTCGGCCGTCCGCAGTGGCTCGACCGGGCCTTGCCGCCGGCCGTCATTCTCGTCGTGCTCCTCGCCTTCTGGCAGGGATGCGTACGCGCCCTCGATCTTCCGCCCTGGCTTCTGCCCGCGCCGTCCGATATCGCCGCCCGCTTCGGCCGAACCGCCAGCCTCGGTTACCACACGGGCATGACCGTCGCGGAGGCGCTTGCGGGCTTTGCGATCGCAGCGGTTCTCGGCGTCGGTCTCTCGGGCAGTATCGTCCATTCCCGGTTTCTCGAGCGCGGCCTGTTACCCTACATCATCGTGTCGAACGCCATCCCGATCATCGCGATCATGCCGCTGCTCACGATCTGGTTCGGCTTCGGCATCGTGCCGAAGATCATGATTTGCGCGATCATCTCGTTCTTCCCGATCGTCACGAACACGACGCGCGGTCTCCGCGCGGCCGACCCTCGCATCATGGAGCTGATGCGGTCGATCAACGCGACGCCCTTGCAGGTCTTCACGAAGGTGCAGCTTCCGAGCGCTCTCCCGTTCATCTTCGCCGGGTTCAAGATCGCTGCTTCGCTCGCGCTGGTCGGCGCCGTCGTGGCGGAGTTCTACAGCTCGGACCGCGGGCTCGGTTATCTGATCATCACCTCGGCGACGGAGCTGCGGACCGATCTCCTCTTCGTCGCCATCGTGATCCTCGCGGTCCTCGGCGTCGTCTCGTTCTCGATCTTCGGCCGGTTGGAGCGCTGGGCAACCCACGGTCAAGAGGCGAAGGCGCTCATCTGATGTCACGCTCGATCGTCATTCGAAACGCCCTCATCCTCGCGCAGCCGTCGGCCGGTCAGCCGGTCTTCGGCCAGGTGGAAATCCGCTACGGCCGGATCGCCTCCGTCGCGGCCGGCGAGCATGCGTCCGACGCCGAGGAGATCATCGACGCGGCGGGCTGCGCGCTGCTCCCGGGCCTCGTCAATACCCATGCTCATTCCCATTCCAGCCTCACGCGCGGCAGCGCTGAAGGCGCGGCTCTCGACGCCTGGCTCGCGGCGATCGAATCCGAGCAGTCGCAGCTGACCGAGGAGCAGGAATATATCGCCGCGCTGGCGACCTATGCCGAGGCTCTTCTGTCCGGAACCACGGCGATCCTCGACATGTGCCTCCATCCGCGGGCGGCCTACCGGGCGGCGCGCGAGATCGGGATTCGGGCCGTCATCGCTCCGTACGTCGCCGACAGCAAGCCGTTCACGCCGACCCTCGCGGAGACGACGAGCCTCTTGGACCTTGCCGCGGCGGAGGATGATCGTGTGCGGGTCTTCGTCGGGCTGCACGACCTCGAGAGCTGCAGCGATGCGCAGATCGCCGAGGGCGCCGCCCTTGCCCGCCGTTTCGCGACCGGTCTTCATCTTCATTGCTCCGAGACCGAGGGACAGGTCGCGCGGACCCGCTCCCGCACCGGAGTGACGCCGGTCGCGAGGCTCGGCGCCCTTCGCGCGCTGGGCAAGCGCACGGTACTCGCCCATTGCGTCTGGGTCGACGATGCCGACCGTCGCCTTCTGGCAGAGACCGGCACGCATGTCGCGCATTGCCCGCACGCCAATCTCAAGCTCGGGTCCGGCGTCGCGCCGGTCGTCGATCTCCGCCGGCGCGGCGTCAACGTCGCGCTCGGGACCGACGGGGCAAAGGCCAACAATCGGCTCGACCCGTTCGACGTGATGAAATTCGCCTCGCTGGTCCAAAAGGGCGTGCTGCGCGACCCGGCGGTCCTTCCGCCGATCGAGATTCTCGACATGGCGACGCGATGCGGCGCCGCCGCGTTGGATATTCCGGCGGGAGCGCTCGTGCCGGGCTTGGCGGCAGATTTGATCCTGGTCCGGCTCGACGATTTTCACACCCAACCGATGCTGCCCGACAACGCAGCGGCGAACCTCGTCCATGCCGCACGCGGCTCCGACGTCGTCCTGACGATGGTCGCCGGCGAGATCCTGACGCGGTCCGGCCGTCTCGTCTCCGAGCGCTGGGACTCGCTGGCCGACGATTCCCGCCGGGTCGGTCTCGAACTGATCGCTGCCCAAAGCCTTACGTGAGCGTCAGGAGGCCGCCGTGCGTTCCGGGGGCGCGCTCTCGCTCAGCGCATCGAGCGATACCTTTAGGTCCTGTCCCAGCGCATGGGCAAGGGCAGGCAGCGGCAGCCCGCGCCGTGTCAGGATGGCGAGATGCTGCAGCGGAAGGACGCGGTCCGCGATCGGCACGAAGCCGAGCTCGCCGGCATCGAACGGCTGCGCCAGCCCGGCCCTGGTCTTCAGCGCGACACCGTCCTCCGAGGCGGCAAGAATGCTCATCAGCGTAATCGAATTCGTCACCAGCCGGACCGATAGCGGGACGGTCGCCAGCGCGTCGCTCAGTGCCGCGTTCAGCATGAGCGAGCTGTCGGACAAGAGCAGAGGATAGCCCGCGAGATCCTGGAGCAGCAGCACGCTCCGCCCGGCCAGCGGATGCCGCGTCGACATGATCGCCCCGATGTACAGGGTCGCAACCGACAGGACGGGGAGGCTCGTCGAGCGTGGCGCGCAGAAGGCGATGCCAAGGTCCGCCTCGCCCTCCTCCAGCAGTCGCAAGGCCTCGATGTTGCCGACGACCTTGACCGAGACCTCGAGATTGCGATGCTTCTTCCAGAACGCGGACAATCCCGTCGCCAGGACGCTGCGCGCCGCGCTCTCGACGGAAACGACCTTGATGTGGCCGCGGCGCAGCCCCTTCAGCGCGTCGATCTGATTGAAGGCTCGACCGACCTCGAGAAAGCTGCGGGCGACGTGATAGAGCAGGATTTCGCCGGCGCTGGTCAGCCGGAGGCCGCGCGGCAGCCGTTCGAACAGCATGACGTCCAGACTCTGCTCGAGGCCGGCGATCTGCCGACTGAGCGCGGACGCCGAGACGTTCAGCGCTTCCGCCGCCCGCCGCACGGATTTGAATTCAGCAGCAACTTGAAAATAGCGCAGCGCAGTCGAATCGAGATTGATGTTGGGAGTCATTCGAACCGCAATTCAGTGCTCCAAGCTCGGGCGCTGCCAAGCACTGCTCCCAGCCGTCATCGGAGCCTAATCTAGCAAGGTGGCCGGCGGATGCCCAGGCTCTGATCCAATTCGACCGGCCGCGAGAATAGCCTCGTCGAGCGGGGGCTTCATGCCGCTTTCGGTCCGGGAGTCGGTATAGGCGTTCGATCACGTCCCGGCGGCTGCGCGCTAGAAGCGATAGCCGACGTGGACGCCGAGGGAAAGCTGCGTGTCGTTGAGGCTGACCGGGCTTCGCGCCGCGTCGCCGAGCAGTTCCGCGAAGCCCAAGTCCGCTTCGACGAACCAGGTGGTCGTGATGAGATCGACGGCGGTGATGCCGAAACCGGCGCTCTTGAGCCCGCCGCCCGGCGCATAGGCGGGCAGCGGGCCGGCCGCGGCCTGGCTCGGCGTCACCCCGAAATAGGCCTTCATGTAGGTCGAATCCGCGAGGGTGACCGTGGGTCCGAGAAAGACGGTGATGCTCTTGCCGACCGGCACCGGCATATAGGCGCCGAAATCGGCAATGAAGCCGTCGTGTCCCCCGATGCCGCGCCGCACGGCGCCGGTGATGATTACGGGCAGCAGGGCGAACTCGCCGAACAGCTTCGCCTCGGGGGCCGGGCTGATGTTGTGCAGGCCGCGGAGATGGCCGTCGACGTCGTCGGCGCGGCCGAGGTCGTAGGCGAGGGCGATCCCGGCACGATAGGTGCGTCCGTGCACCAGATTGACCCCCAGTCCTTCGCCGTCCGACAGGAAGAACGTGTCGCGATAGCGGACATCGAAGAGCACGTCGGGTTGCAGGATGAAGCGGCGGGCGCCCTCGTAGGCGGGGCGGATGGTCGTGCCGCCTCCGACGATGCCGCGCCATTCCGGCGTCGGGCCGTTGATCGGCGCCAGCACCTCGCCCGCCGAATACTGCCAATAGGCGAGCGGCGAGGGAGTCTGGGCCGCCGCTGGTGTGACGAAGGCAAGGGCGAGCATCGTCAGCAGAGCGGCGCGGATGACCATTGGCGGTCCTTCCCCAACGAGTTGTATTAGCGCGTCAACGCACGGGCCTCACAATCGTTCTAGGCGATCGTCGGCGCTCGACATCGCGCGTCGGCAGAGCTTCCTTGACCAGCCGAACCTCGCGGGTCGACCAACTCGCCGCTGCCCACGGGAACCAAGCTTTCGCCGGTCTCGTTATAAGCGGGTTCCCCCGACAGAGGTGTAATCAGCAATGTCAAGCGAGACCCTCCACGCGCCACGCGAGCGGCTGACCAAAGCGACCTTGTCCCTGCATCACGCCATCGTCTCCCTCAAGGAGGAGCTCGAGGCGGCCGATTGGTACCGCCAGCGCGCCGACGATGCCGAGGACGACGCGCTACGCGAGATCCTCCTGCACAACATGCGCGAGGAGATGGAGCACGCGTCGATGCTGCTGGAGTGGATCCGCCGCAACAACACCGATTTCGCGGGCCATCTCAAGACCTACCTCTTCACCAAGGCGCCGATCACCGCGGTCGAGAAGATCGCGGAGGGCAAGGCCGGCGGCTCTGAATCCGGCGGCGGCTCGGCCTCGTCGGGCGGCGACGGATTCACGATCGGCACGTTGAAGGGCAAGAAGGATTGAGCATGGATTACCTCAACCGCAGCCAGGCGCCGTTCGGTGCCGATGTCTGGAAAGAGATCGATGCCGCCGCCGTGCGGGCAGCGCGCGATCGCCTGACCGGGCGCCGCTTCCTCGACATCGAGGGGCCGTTCGGGATCGGCCTGACGACGATCGAGGTCGGCAACGACGAATATTGCCGCGAGCCGGTCGCCGGCGAGGCCGGCGCCGTTCTCGGCCGCGCCCTCTCGATCCCCATGCTCCGCAAGAGCTTCCGGCTCAGCATTCGGCGCCTGGCGGCGCATATCGAGAACCGTCAGCCGCTCGACCTTGCGCCGGTCGAGGACGCCGCCGAGGCAGTCGCCGACCGCGAGGAGGAATTCATCTATCGGGGCAGCGGCGAGGGGTTCAGCCTGCGCGGCCTCCAGACGATCGACGGAAGGCACTCGCTGCCGGGCGGCGATTGGGCGGCGGTCGACCGGGCGCTCGGCGATGTGCTCGCGGCGGTGACGAAGCTCGACGATGCCGGTTTCCGCGGCCCCTATGCGCTGGTGCTCTCGCCGGCGCTCTACAATGGCCTCTTCCGCCTCTACCCCGGCAGCGACACGATGCAGCTCGAGCATCTCCGTCGCCTTTGCACGCTCGGTATCTTCAAGGCGGCGATCGAGGGCGGCATCCTCGTCGATCCGACGGTCGGCGTGCTGATCATCGGACAGGACCTGCAGGCCGGCTATGGTGGCCAGGACGGCGTCCATTATCAGCTCTATCTCACCGAGAGCCTCGTCCTGCGCATCGACGAGCCGGAAGCGATCTGCACGATCGCGGCAGAGACCAGCCTGCAAGCCGGCGATCCCACGCGTCGCGCGACGCGCGAGCCGAAAGCCGCGAGCTAAGCGACCGGCGCCCAGCGCTGGCTTACAAGCGACCCGCGGCCTGCAGGCGCGCCCGGACCTCCTCGATTCGACGTTCGCCCGCATCGAGTGAGGCTTGGCTGGTGTGCACGGAATAGTAGCCGGTCACGAGGTCATGCGGATGTGCGACAGCCGAGCCGAGGACAAACTCCGTGTCTGCCTCGGCGAAGACGTCGATCGCCGTGTTCGCGGGCTCGAACATCACGAGTTCGCCGGCTTCGACACGCTCTGGAGTGGCGAGGCAGCCCTTCCCCACAGCCATCCAGGCGACCGTATGGGCGGCGGGCGATTGGTAGCGCCATGATGCGCCGGCTGTCAGGCGCACGGCCAGGTAATTCATCGGCGCTGGCGCCTTGAGCGAACTGGCTGCGCCGCCGTGCGCGCCGAGGAGAACGCGGGCGGCGCCATCCCGCGCGACCTCGTCGGGTGCCTGGTAGACGCTCTCCGCCGGCCCGAGCTCATGTTCCGGGGGAAGCGCGACCCAGAGCTGGAATCCACGCGTCCGGCCAGTCTCTCCGGCGCCGCCGCCATGCCACGCCCCCTGGCCCGCCTTCAACCACTCGACGCCGCCTTCCGGCAACACCCCGGTTGCGCCTGTCGTGTCCTCGTACCGGACGCTGCCTTCGAAGAGGTGGGTCAGCGTCGCAATGCCTGAGTGGGGATGCAGGCCGAAGCCCGAGAACGAGGCCGCTTCCATGTCGAACAGGTCGAGGAAGACGAAGGGCTTGAGCACTCGGCCGAGATCGCCCGGGCTCATCAGCCGGGTGATCGGGCCGTGGCGGCGCCCGCGCGTGCGACGGACGATCTTGCGCGTGCGCTCCTGGACCCGGGCAGGCAAAAGTAATGCGGTGGCTTGGATCATCTTGGAGCTCCTTTGGCGGCCGCTCACCGCGGCGTTATGACATCGAGGTTCTTTCCGGCTTCGCCGGCGATCGATCCCGATGCGCGTCACGCTGCCTTCTGCAACGCCGCTTCACGTGCGCCCTTCAGGGCGTGGGCCCACCAGGCGAGCTCGTCCAGCATGGCGACGGCGGTGGGCTCCAGATGCGGCATGTCTGCGAAGGTCTTGCCGTGCATCAGCATGCCGATGAAATCCGCGCCGCCAATATGCACGCCCGAGCGCGTCGGTGCCATCTGCAGCTCGACGCTGATCAGTCGCAACTGTTCGACGGCGCGCGCGCCGCCGACGCCGCCGTAGCCGACAAAGGCGGCCGGCTTGCGATTGAATTCCTTGTAGGCGTAGTCGAGCGCGTTCTTGAGCACTGCCGGCGGGGCACGGTTGTACTCGGCGGTGATGAAGATGAAGCCGTCGAGTTCGGCCACCTTCTGCCCCCAGCGGCGAGCGACCTCGTCCTTCGGCGGCAGGTAGAGCGGCGAGCCAGGCTCATTGAAGAATGGCATGGGATAGTCGCGAAGGTCGATGAGCTCGACCTCCAGATCGTTACGCGCGGTGGCGAGGTCGCGGATCCAGGTAGCGGGCTTGTCGCCGAAGCGGCCTTCGCGGGTCGTGGAGATTACAATGCCGATGCGCGGCTTGGTCATGACGAATCCTTATATGCAGTGGTCTACAAAAGCGACCTAAGCTAATTTAGAGACCAGGAAACCCGTGTGAAGGAGGCACTTTCATGAAACCCGGTTACCTGCACGGAACCGACTGCCGCCCCGTCGCCGAGATCCTCTCCCGCATCGGCGACAAATGGTCCGTCATGCTGGTGATGGAGCTGCACAGCGGAACCAAGCGATTCAGCGAGCTTCGGAGGACCCTGCACGGGATTTCCCAGAAAATGCTGACGACATCGCTGCGCGGTCTGGAACGCGACGGCTTCATCACGCGAACGATCTACCCGACCGTGCCGCCAAAAGTGGAGTACCAGCTGACGGAGCTCGGGCGAGAGCTGGCGATCCCGGTCAGGGCGTTGGGCGAGTGGGCCATGCAGAACCGGGCGCGCGTGCTCGCGGCTCGCGAGCGGTTCGACCACACCCTGGAGACTTCCTCCACGGCGGCACTCAAGCCGGAACGGCAAGCCGCTCGATAAAGGCCACGGCGTTGCTATCTGCAAGCCGCTTCCGGATCGGCCCCTGCAGCCCCTCCGCTCACCCCGACCGGGATTCACCGTGGCGCAACGTGGCGACGACTTAATTGGTCGTCATTGCCGTAATAGGTTTACGGGCCGCGCCATCAATCATGCGCCAGAATATTGAGCAGACGACCAAAGGGGTCGCGCACGTAGAACCGCATGACACCCCAAGGCTCCCTCGTCGGCCCGTATTCGATCGGCAATCCTGCGGCAAGGACACGCTGGTGGGTCTCTTCGAAGTTATCCACCTCGATGGATACGTCCGGCACCGGCGTGCCCGACCCTCCCTCCGTCGCGATACTGATCTGTGGAGTGGTCTTGCCTTCGCCCGCGAATGTCAGAATCCAACCGTGATCCATGACCAGGCGCAACCCGAGGACATCGGCATAGAATTGTCGGGCATCCTCCGTGCGTTCGGCCGGAATGTTCGCCACGATTCGCTTCACTGCCATCGCCGTCTCCGGACACGCATCTGCCAAAGTGAATCGGCACTGGCAGGTATGTTACCGTAAGGCCCCGCCGCCGCCAGCAGCGTCTTTTGCTCCCGCAGGCCGATTCGGGGGCTGCCGTGGCGACGGCGAGTTCGCCGGAACGAAGAGCGTCATCCTCCGCCGAGGAGGGTCACCATCTCGGGATTTCCTTGTTGCCGCGCCAGACCGATCGCGGTGTTGCCCGCCTGATCCTTCAGTGCAGCGTCGGCGCCGTGAGCGATCAGCAGCCTGACGGTCTCGCTCCGGCCGAAAAGGGCAGCCATCATGAGGGCGGTCTGTCCCACATTGTTGGCCGCGTTGACGTCGCAATGCTCGGTGAGCAACCGATCCGCCACTTTGCTGTCACCCTTGAACGCGACACCCATCAAGGCGTTGTTGCCCTTCGGATCGGTGGCGCAGGGATCGGCCCCCTTGGCGATCAGGAAATCGACCGCCTCGGCCTGACCGTTATACGCGGCCAGGATCAGCGGCGTGAACCCGCGGGGATCGCGCTCATCGGGATTCATCCCGGCCTTGATCAGGCCATCGAGGAGATCGACGCGGCCGGTTCGCGCAGCATCGAAATAGAGCTCCTTGACGTGCTCGGGCGAGACATGCTCGGGAAACGGCGACGCGCTTTGCGCCAGTGCGCCTTGAAAGCCGATAAGGCTCAGGCCGATGGCAAACGCAAGTCCAGCAACGCTCCGCCTTGCTTGAGGTGGCATCATGGCATTCCTTCAACGAGGAGAGAGGGGCCGCGGGCCTTGGGCCCGCGGCCGATGCGGGTCGACACCGCCGGCGTCAGTTGCCCGACGTCATCTTCCCAACCGATTTGATGTCCACGCCGATTGCTGCAGCCAACCGCGTGCCGTAATCCTTGTCCGCCTGATAGAAGTGGCCGACCATTACTTCCTTGATCTGCATGCTCTGCACCTGGCCGAGATCGGCGGACAGGTTCTTGATCAGATCGTCCTGCTCAAGCTTGCTGAGGGCGCGATAGAATTCGCCCGCCTGGCGGAAGTTGTCCAGTTTGTCGATCGCCTTTTGCTGCGTCATGCCGCTCACCGTGTATTGGCTGTAACGGAACTGCGGCTCCTGGGCAGGATTGCCCGCGACCGTGGTGGGCTCGTAATTCACGTCGCCCGGACGTGCAGCGGCTTGCATGGCACAGTCGATATTGTTGTTGCTGACCGGCACCAGCGGGCGGTTGACCGGCAGCTCCATGTAGTTCGGCCCGACGCGATAGCGTTGCGTGTCGGCATAGGCGAACAGGCGCCCCTGCAGCATGCGATCGGGCGAGGGCTCGATCCCCGGCACCATGACGCAGGGGCAGAAGGCGGACTGTTCCGTGTACGCGAAGTAATTATCCGGCACCTTGTTCAAGGTCATCGTCCCGACCTTCACCTCCGGAACGCCGTTCCAGACTTTCGTGTCGTCGAAGCCGTCATAGTCCAGCTGCGCCACCTGCTGTGCCGTCAGCAGCTGGACGGTAAGGTCCCATTTCGGGAAATTGCCTTGCCTGATGTTGTCGTAAAGATCCTTGGTCGCATAGTTCGTGTCGGCGGCCTTCGCCTCTTCGAGAGGCATGCCCTTCAAGCCCTGCTGGCTCTTCCAATGGAACTTGCCGAAGATGACTTCGCCCTGGGCGTTGACCAGCCGGAACGCATGCACGCCATGCCCGTCCATCATGCGATAGCTCGCCGGCATGCCGTAAGTGTCGGTGTAAAGCTGGGTCAGCATGAACGTCGATTCCGGAACTCCGGCGAAGAAGTCGAAGGCGCGGTTGGGATCCTGCACGTTCGTGACGGGTGACGGCTTGTTGGCGTGGACGAAATCGGGGAACTTGATCGCGTCGCGGATGAAGAAGACCGGCAAATTGTTGCCGACCAAATCCCAGTTCCCCTGGTCCGTATAGAACTTCACGGCAAAGCCGCGCGGATCGCGTGCGGCCTCGGGCGAGCCGCGGAAGTTCATGACGGTCGAGAACCGCACGAACACGGGCGTTTCCTTGCCCGGTGCAGCGAAGAGCGAGGCCTTGGTGTATTTCGAGAAATCGGTGCTGGCGACGAAGACGCCCTGAACTCCGGTGCCGCGCGCGTGAACGACGCGTTCCGGAATCCGCTCGCGATCGAACCGGGCGAGCTTCTCGATCAGGTTGAAGTCCTCGAGAAGCACGGGACCTTCCGGACCCGCCACCTTCGAGTTCTGATTGTCACCTACCGGGACGCCGGTGTCTCTCGTCATCGGTATCGGCGTCGCCGTATCGTCGGCCAACGCGGGAGTGGCGAGCAGACCCGCCACGCTTAAAGCAAGGACCATACGCATCGGGTTTTCCTTCTCCAATGTGCCGGCTTGTGCAACCCCGGAATCCGATTGTCGGGAAGGGGCAGCCGACGCTCCGCAGCGTGCGCCCATAGTTTAGAATTATTCAAATTAAAATTTGCAACTCTGCTCCGCGCCTATCTCATTTGGAAGATGGCGACGAGGACAGTTTGGTCCCTGTCCGCAATTGCTCAGATTGCTCGGAATTTGCGACCTTCCGAATCGTGTGTTGCCCAATGGTTGCGCGTCGAGGGACAAGCACGGCACGGATGAATGATGGGCGGGATGGCCGAATGAAGCCGATCGAGTTGCTTCGCCGCGACGTTGCGGCCAGCGCGGCTGCGTCCCCCGCAGTGATGATGCGGAGAAACTGCCGATGGTATGGGGAGGCAACCCGAACATTGTCCGGGAGACAATTCTCGTATCGGTCACTGTCCTATTGCAGAGTGCGCGGCCATTCCCGATGCGGGTTCGGCTCCCGGGCGCTGGCACCGTCGGCTCGCCGCCGGCGGTGCCGGCGACGAGGCTCAAATAGCTTCTTGGCTGCCATGGCATCCTCCTCGGGGTCGCAGCGAGAGGCGGATGCTTTCACGACCCAGACAGCCGGCTATTTTATGCGCGGCGGGCAGGCTGTGCCAGTTCGGGCATCCGACAGGCCAGGGACGGAGAAACTGATCTGAAACATACGATCGATAGACTTAAAGCCTGAGAGAACATAGCTTCTCATTCGGGTACCTGATGATGAAATGCCTCAGCGAGATCATCCCTTGGTCTCTAACTGTGGTCGCCCTGTTCGCTGCTTTTCCACTCGCGAACAGGCATAAATCGAAGGACGCTTTATGGATCAAAAGTCAGCCGAGAGCAAAGTACCGGCCGTTACCCTGGGTTTTTGGATCATCAAGATATTGGCGACGACGCTGGGCGAGACCGGCGGGGATACCGTATCGATGTCGATGAACCTCGGCTATCTCGTCGGCACAGCGATATTTCTGACCACCCTCGTCGTGCTGGTTTTCTTCCAGATCGTCGCCAAAAAATTCCACCCGGCTCTTTACTGGGCAACCATCGTCGCTTCGACCACGGCCGGTACGACGATGGCTGATTTCGCCGATCGCTCGCTCGGCGTCGGTTATCCCGGCGGCTCGATAATCCTGCTCGTCTGCGTGCTTGCCGTGCTCGGACTCTGGTACTGGTCGGAAGGATCGGTCTCTGTACAGACGGTAAGCACACCGAGGGTGGAGGCGTTCTATTGGGCGACCATCACCTTCTCGCAGACCTTGGGCACGGCTCTCGGTGATTGGATCGCAGATGCGGGCCTCGGCTACGATGGCGGCGCTCTCGTCTTCGGTGCCGCGCTCGCGGTGGTCGCAGCCCTCTACTTCTGGACGACTATTTCACGGGTATCGTTATTCTGGGTGGCTTTCATCCTGACGCGTCCGCTCGGCGCGACCGTGGGAGATTTCTTCGACAAACCATTCGAGCAAGGCGGCTTGAACGTCAGCCGGCCGCTTGCCTCGGCCATTCTCGCGGTCATCATCATTCTGTGCATCGTTGCTCTGCCCCAGAGAGCCGGAAGCCATTCGGAGGCAACGTCTCGCGCTGGCTAGCGAAGTCATTCGTCGTAAGTGTCGTCAGGGGGCGGCGACGCGGCACCGTCGTCGAGGCGCGTTGGCATAGCATTTGCGTAAGTTCGAGGATTCCATCCCGCACGCGGTGCCTGCCTTCATGAAGCGGCCGCCAGCAGCATGAAAACCTCGGCGGTCTTCTGGCCGCGGATTGCCGACAGCAAGTCGAACGTATCGCGAATGCGCTTCTCGAAATCGTCGATGCTGATGCTCGGCGCGTTGAACAGCGGCATGTCGTTCAACTCGATCGAATAGGGGATCGAGTAGAGTCCGTTGTTCATCCGATAGGGCAGATCGTCGTTCACCCAATCGCAGACGTATTCGACGGCTGCGTCGCGCAGGAGAGCCAGCGAATTCCAGGTCTCGCCGAGGCCGGGGCCAAGCCACCCCTTCATCGATTGGCCGCAGCCCGCGATCGCGGCCTTGGTCTTCGCAATGACCGCGGCCTCGTCCTCCTTGCTCATGCCGTTGAGAAGGATGGAGTTGGTCAAGCCGTGCCCCATCAGCTCCCACTCGAGCTTCGTGGCTTCTTCGATGATGCGCGGATAATGAGTGCAGACCTCGCCGTTGAGAGCCACGGTTCCGCGGATGCCGTGTTTCTCGAGAACCCGCATCAGCCGCCAGATGCCGACCGGTTGCCGTAGTCGCGCCGGGAATAGTTGCGGATGTCGGGGCCTGCGGGCCGAGCTCAAGGTGGAAGTGCTCGATGTTGGGAATGACCCAGACGGCGACGCGGGCGCCGTTCGGCCAGGCGACGGGCGGGCGGTCGACAATTGCCGAATAGGGAAACAAGGTCGCGGGGTCGAAGTCTTTCACGAGATGATCTCCTGTGACTGCTGATCGCATGCTATGTTGCGGTGCTCGTCGTCTTGGCTGGCATCGGCCTTGCGGTCATCATAATCTGAGCCGAGCTGAGTAAAGATCCGTTGAGACCAAACCGTGTGAGCTCGCGGGGGCTTGCTAAATTCTTGCGTTGCGGGCGGCCCCCCGATTGGACGGTTCTGCATGCAGCGCCGATTTGCAGCGTCTTCCAAATCGTGCTACGGCGTCCGATATCACCGTGAAGCTTCCTCAATCGGCCAAAAGCACTCCGAGTGGAGGCGCCGCCTTGCAACTCTTTGGTCATATCATGCAGCGTTTGGTCCATTTGCCGCGGAATTCGTGCCGAGAGCCGGCTTTCCCAGTTCTCCGAGTAATTAAGGAAATTCAATAACATGGCCGCCTATCAGTACATCTACGTGATGAAGGGGCTGGGCAAGACCTATCCCGGCGGGCGCGAGGTTCTCAAGGACGTCTGGCTCAGCTTCCTGCCCGGCGCCAAGATCGGCGTGCTCGGCGTCAACGGCTCGGGCAAGTCGACGCTGATGAAGATCATGGCGGGACTCGACAAGGACTACGTCGGCGAGGCCTGGTCTGCCGACGGGGCGACGGTCGGCTATCTGGCGCAGGAGCCGCCGCTCGATCCCGCCAAGGACGTCGCCGGCAACGTCATGGAGGGGATGGCGCCGGTCAAGGCGCTGCTCGACCGGTTCGAGGCGGTCAGCGCGCGCTTCGCCGAGGAGCTCTCGGAAGACGAGATGAACGATCTCATCAACGAGCAAGGCGAGCTCCAGGAGAAGATCGACGCCGTCAACGGCTGGGAGCTCGACCGCACCGTCGAGATCGCAATGGACGCGCTGCGCTGTCCGCCGGGCGATGCCGACGTCACGACGCTGTCGGGCGGTGAGCGCCGCCGCGTCGCGCTCTGCCGGCTGCTGCTGCAGCGGCCGGACCTCCTCCTGCTCGACGAGCCGACCAACCATCTCGACGCCGAATCCGTCGCCTGGCTGCAGCACTTCCTCGCCGATTATCCCGGCTGCGTCGTGACGGTCACCCATGACCGCTATTTCCTCGACGAGGTCGCCGGCTGGATCCTCGAAGTCGATCGCGGCAAGGGCATCCCCTCCGAGGGCAACTATACCGGCTGGCTCGAGCAGAAGCAGAAG
>JAQGID010000378.1 GCA_028291405.1 Rhodospirillales bacterium
GGGGGAGGATGCAATGAACAGGATCGCAGCAACGATGCTGGCGGGGACGCTCGCCTTGCGACATCGGCGTTTGCGCAGCAGCCGCCGGATTTCTCCAAGGTCGAGATGAAGACGACCGACCTCGGCCACGGCACCTACATGCTCCAGGGTCAGGGCGGCAACATCACCGTCGCGGTCGGCAAGGACGGGATCATCATGGTCGACGGCGAGTCCGCGCCGCTGCACGACAAGATCAAGGCGGCGGTCGCCGCCGTGTCGCCGCAGCCGATCCGCTATCTCGTCAACACGCATTTCCACGGCGACCGCAGTGGCGGCAACGAACCTTTCGCCAAGGACGGCGTCACCGTCGATTGCGATCGCGGGCGGATCGGTCAGCTCCTCTCGAATCTGCTGGCCAATGCCTTGACCTACGGCGCGCCCGAGATGCCGGTCCGGGTCGAGGCATCGACCGCCGGCGGCAGTTTCGAGCTCGCGGTCATCAACGCCGGCGATCCGATTTCGCCGGCCGCGCTGGAGCGCCTGTTCCATCCATTCTCGCGCGGCGACCTGCAGCCTAATCGGCAGGGGCTGGGTCTCGGTCTATACATCGCTTCCGAGATCGCCCGCGCCCATGGCGGCACGCTGGACGTCGTCTCGTCCGCGGCGGAGACGCGGTTCGGTTTCCGGATGGCGCCGGTTGCGCGTGCGGCGGAACGCGAGCTCGCTACTCCTGATCCGTCGGCTCCAACGTGAACAGCTCCTGTGGCCGCCGCACGCCGCGCAAGGCGTAGCGACCGACAGAGACGAGGCGGCTTCGCTGTGCGCCGGTGGCGGCCGCGAAGGCGGTCGAGACGAGGATCGTCCGCTCGGCGGAGCGGCACATCGAGGCGATGCGGCTGACCTCGTTGACGGCGGGGCCAACCACGGTAAAGTCGAGCCGCTCGACGCTGCCGATATTGCCATAGAAGACCTCGCCGACGTGGAGGCCGAGATAGACCTGCGTCGTCGGCATCCCGTCGGCGGCGCGCCGCTCGTTCAGTGCCGTCACGCTGTGCTGCACGGCGGCGGCTGCAGAAAGGGCGCGCCCGCAGGCATCCTCGGGATCGCCGTCGATGCGGAAGATCGCGAGAATGCCGTCACCCATCAGCTTGAGGACGTCGCCGCCCGCTTCGTAGATCGCCGAGATCGCGACCTCGGCGTAGTCGTTCAGCAGCGGGATGACCTCGCTCGCCGGCGAGGTGTCCGAGATCGTCGTATAGCCGCGCAGATCGCTGAACCACAGCACCGCAGGGATGCGGTCGGCGACGCCGCGCCGGATCCGGCCGCTCAGCACCATCCGTCCGGCATCGCGGCCGAGATAGGTCTCGACCAGCGTCTCGGCGATGCGCATCAGCGAGCGGCATTTCATGGCCATCGCCAGCGTCGGCAGCAGATCCTCGATCAGCGCGACATCGGCATCGGTGAAGCCGCCCGGCGCATCGGAGACCCAGGCCGAATAGACGCAGTCCATATCGCCGATAACGCCATCGGCGCCGAACGGCGCCAGCATCGCGAAATAGCTGGTGCCGCCCTCGGCGCGCATCTCGTCGAAGGACGAAAAGTAGGGGATGCCCGCCTCGGTGCCGGGCTGGAGGCTGCGGCGCATCGTCGTTTGCTTGTGCTCGACGAGATAGAAGAACGGGCTGCGCTGCCACGTCTCCGCGGCCTCGCCGCCTTCGCTGGTACGGCCGTACTCGACCAGCGTCGTCTCGGGATCGCCCTTGTGCCAGCGCATCGCCCGCCCCTCGTGGACGGGGTGGAGCGTGTCGATCAGCACGACGGCACGCGACAGCGTCATGCCGGAAGCGACGAGGCGCTCGCAGACGCCGCTGACAAGATCCGTCTCCGAAAGGCCGGCAAGACCGGCCTCGACCACCCAGGATTTGAGACCACCCATCGCCCTACTCCGCAGCGCGAGCCGGCTCCTCGGCGGGTAACGGACGGCGGCCGAGGATGGCGTCCGCCGCCTTCTCGGCGACCATGATCGTCGGCGCGTTGGTATGGCCCCCCGGCACGGTCGGCATCACCGAGGCGTCGACGACGCGCAGCCCCTCGACGCCATTGACGCGCAGCTCGGCGTCGACCACCGCGGCAACGTCGGTCCCCATGCGGCACGTGCCGACTGGGTGATAGATCGTGCTGGCAGTGTCGCGGATATAGGCTTCGATCTCCGCATCGCTGCGGATCGCGGCGCCGGGCAGCAACTCGTCCGCGATCATGCCCTTGAGCGGCTGCGTCCCGTAGATCGCGCGCGCCGCCTTGACGCCGTCACGCAAGGCCCGAAGGTCGGTCGCGGCGGCAAGATAGTTGTGGCGAATGACCGGCTTCGCCGCCGGGTCGCCCGAGCGCAGCGTCACCGAGCCGCGGCTCTCGGGATGCAGCATGACGACGCGAGTCCCAAGATAGCCGCCCTTCGGCTCGCGGATGCCGGGAAACCAGATGTGCGCGTCGGGAGCGACGCGGCCCATCAGCAGCTCGATGTCGGGACGGTCGAGCTCCTTGCGGGTGCGGATGTACGAGAGGCAGCCGACCGGCAACGTCGTCAGATGTCCTTTGGCAAAGAGCAGCCAGTTGAAGAACGCGATGGTCAGGCGATCGGCGCGCAGCTCGTTGTCGAACGACTTCATCTGCTCGGTCGCATAAGCGACTCCAACATGGACATGGTCCTGGAGATTGCTGCCGACCGCGGGCGAGTCGTGGATCGGCGCGATGCCGCGGCGCCGCAGCTCGTCGGGCGGTCCCACGCCCGACAGCATGAGGAGCTGCGGCGAGTTATAAGCGCCGCCGCTGAGGATGACCTCGCGCTCGGCGCGCGCCGTCGCGAGCCGACCGCGAACGCGATATTCGACCCCCATCGCGCGCTTGCCCTGGAACAGTACGCGACAGGCATGGGCACCTGTGACGACGGTGAGATTCGGTCTGCCGATCGCCGGTGCCAGGAAAACGCGCGAGGTGCTGCCGCGGCGACCGCCGCGAATCGTATAATCGGCAGGACCAAAACCCTCGGCATGAGCAGCATTGGCATCCGCCGTCACCGGGTAGCCGGCGGCACGCCCAGCCGCGAGATAAGCCTGATGCGCCACGCTCGTGCGGTCGCCCTTCGCCACGGCAAGCGGACCGCCGGCGCCGTGGTACTCGGATTCGCCGTCCGGATGGTTTTCGGAGCGCTTGAAGTAAGGCAGGACGTCGGCATAGCTCCAGCCGGCGAGGCCGAGCTGCCGCCAATGGTCATAGTCGCTGGGATGGCCACGCGAGTAGATCATGCCGTTGATCGACGACGAGCCACCGAGGACGCGACCGCGCGGCAGGTAGACGCTCCGGCCGCCGAGATGCGGCTCGGCCTCGGTGTCATAGCCCCAGTTGAAGCGCATCACCGTCATCAGGTCGCGGAACTTGAGGGGCAGCTTGAGCCAGACATGGCGGTCCGCTTTGCCCGCCTCGAGCAGCAGCACCTTGGTCGCCCGATCCTCGCTGAGGCGGTTTGCGAGAACGCAGCCGGCGGAGCCGGCACCGACGATGATGTAGTCGTAACGATCGTAGCTCGCCATCGCGATCGTGATTCCTTTCAGGGCACCGGCGACATGCCGCCGTCGGCCTTGATCGAGGCGCCGGTGACGTAGGAGCCGGCATCGGACGCGAGGAACAGCGCGAGTTTGGCGAATTCGTCCGAATCGCCGAGGTCGGTGACATCGCAGGCAACGCCGGTGACCTTGCCCGTCGCCAGACCGAGACCCTTGCTGCAGCCGGTGACCAGCGCCGTCCTGCCGTCCAGCCGCAATTCCATCGCGTTCCGTCCCTACACTTCTTGCTGGTCCAATCGGGAATAGTTTGCGCATCGTGGCGTTGATGCACAAGTGCTGCAGGCGGGACGATCCTGCCCGAGTGGCGGCGCATCGGCAGGCTGTCGTGCTCGCAAGGGGTTTCGAAACGGAATCGATGGTCGGAACCGTCCTCAGGATCTTGCTGATCTGCCTTCTCGTCGGTCTATTGATGGCCTTCTTCGGCATCACCCCGGCGCATATCATCGATGACACGGTCGCGACGGCGCAGCGCGCCTGGGGGCTGGTGGTCCATTTGGTGCTCTGGGCAGTGCCCTACATCCTGCTCGGCGGCTCGGTCGTGCTGCCGATCGTCGCCATCGTCCTCGTCCTCCGCTTCGTGCGGCGCTGACTCGCGGAGAACCGCCCGCCCGTGGTAGGGTGGCGGCAGATTCCAGGAGGATAGAATGCTCCAAAAGCTGCATCACGTGGCGTATCGCTGTACCGACGCCAAGGAAACGGTGGATTTCTACACCAAGGTGATCGGGCTCAAGTTCGCGCACGCCATCACCAACGACTACGTGCCGTCGATCAAGCAGTTCAGCCCGCATATCCACGTCTTCTTCGAGATGGCGGATGGCAGCTACATCGCGTTCTTCGAGGTGCCGGTGTCCGAGGCGGCGCAGAAAGACCCGAACACCCCCGAATGGGTCCAGCATCTCGCCCTGGAGGTCGCCGACATGGACGCCCTTGCCGAGGGCAAACGCCGCCTCGAGGCGCACGGCGTCGAGGTCGTCGGGCCGATCGACCACGGGATGTGCCATTCGATCTATTTCTTCGACCCGTCCGGCCACCGCATGGAGATGGCGGCGCGCCACAGCAATCCGGCCGAGGAAGCCCATTGGGAAAGCGACGCCTATAAGCTTTTGGAGAGCTGGGAAAAGCGCAAGCGGGCGGAGAACTGGGTGCCCGGCAAGGAAGCCGTGCCGGCGTAGGACGGCCGACCCGGCGATGACGATCGGCGCCCTGCCGGGACTGTGGCGCCGATCCGTCATCGAGCGGCCTGGGAGCCCTCCGGACCCAAACCAATGGCCCGATCTTCCCGGCTTCGCCGCCGAAGTCATGGCGTATTACCACGCCGTCTTCGCGATCGGCTGCCGGCTGGTCCAGGGCTTCGCGTTGGCCCTCGGCCAGGACGCTGGATATTTTGATCGCCTCATCAGGAAGCCACCGAGCCAGCTGCGGCTGATGCATTATCCGATCAATCCGACGGCCCGAGACGAGCCTGCCATCGGCGCGCATACGGACTGCGAGTGCTTCACCTTGCTGATGGCGACCTCGCCGGGGCTCGAAATCCTGAACGGGCGCGGCCAATGGGTCGAAGCGCCGCCGGTGCCCCGCGCCTTCGTCGTCAACCTCGGCGACATGCTCGAATTCTGGAGCCGCGGCGCGCTGATCGCGACGACGCTTCGCGTGCGCAAGGTGCGGCAAGAGCGCTATTCCTTTCCGCTGTTCTTCAATCTCGATTACGCGACCCGGCTGATGCCCTTGCACGACGCAAGCGGGCCCGGTCTGGCCGCCGGCGAGCATCTCCATGCCCAGACGATCCGGACTTTCCATTACCTGCAGAAGCGCCTGGCGCGCGGCGAGATCGCCATGCCCGCGGGTTCCTTGGCGGCCGCTTCTCTCGGGCAGCAAGAGAGACTTCGATGACCCTGCCGACGCATCGTCGCTTCGACTATGTTCCGATCACCCGCCGCCCCGACTTTCGCTGGAAGAATGGCGCCAGCCTGGCCTTCTACATCGGCCTCAACCTCGAGCACTTCGCCTTCGGTGCAGGACTCAGTGCCGAACTGGCGGCGGGCGGCCCGCCGGCCGGACGTGCTCAACTACGCCTGCGCGAATACGGGAACCGGGTCGGCGCATGGTGTCTGCTCGAGCTCTTCAAATCGCTCGACCTCCCCTGTTCCGTCCTGGTGAACGCCGCGATCTACCAGCATTGCCCGGAGCTTCCCGACGCCTTCCAATCGCGCGGCGACGAGATCGTCGGCCATGGTCGCAGCAACAGCGAGCGCCAGGGCACTCTCGACGAAGCCGCGGAGGCGGCCCTCATCACCGAGGCGACCGCAACCATCGCGCGCCACGCCGGGGCGGCGCCGAAGGGCTGGCTTGGCCCCTGGATCTCGCAGAGCGCCGCGACACCGGACCTGCTGCGCGAAGCCGGCTACGAGTATCTTTTGGACTGGTGCCACGACGACCAACCCGTGTGGATGCGGACGCGCGGCGGCCGCGCGATCCTGTCGGTGCCCTATCCGCAGGAGCTGAACGACATTCCAGCGATCGTCGGCCGCAAGATGAACGCCGACGATTTTGCCGACATGGTCGTCGACCAGTTCGAGGAGATGCTGCTGCAGGCAGCGGCGGGCCCAGCGCTGGTCATGGGAGTGGCGCTGCATCCCTATATCGTCGGTCAGCCCTATCGCCTGCGCCATCTCCGGCGCGCGCTGGCGCATATCGCCGGGAAGCGTGATCGGCTTTGGATCACCACGGCGGGTGCGGTCGCGGAGCATTTCGCGTTGGTCCAGCCGCCGGGGGTTTGAACGACCACGCTGCCGCTTTCTTGAGCATTCGTCACCCCATCCTTGCCCCCCCGCCCTCTATACCGACGCCGTCCTGCCCCCGAAGTGACGCAGTCGGGGACGCAGGGCGGCGCTAGGCCGTCGGCAGCGCCGCCATGCGTTTCTCGATCCATTCCGTCGTCGCGCCCGGCAGGCTCGCGAGCTCGGCGCGCGCCTCGTCCTTGGTCATGGTGACGCAAGCCATGACGTTTGGCGACTCGCCATCCGCCGGCTGGCAGGCGAACTCGAGCCGGATACCGTTGGGGTCATAGAAGTAGATGCCGAGGAGGCCCGGCATCTGCGGGATCGGCCCGACGTAGTCGATGCCGTGCGCCTTCAGCCGGTCCTCGACCTCGCGGAAGCGCCGTGACGAGACGACGAAGGCGCAGTGCTGCATCGCGCCGATCGCGTTGCGATTGCCCACTGGTTGGGCACCCTTGGGGATCTCGAAAAACGCCAGCAGGCTATCGTTGCCCATATCGAAGAAATAGTGGCGGATTTCCTCGTAGGGCGGGTTGCCGCGATTGCCTGGGCCAACGCCGAGGCCGGGCGGCACCTTCATCACATGGACCAGCGGCATGCCGACGACGTCGACGTAGAAGTCGGTCGTCGCCTTCATGTCGTCCGTGCAGAGCGCGAGATGATGGACGCCGCGCAGCATCGAGTTGAGCAAGGGCTGGCGCTTCGCTGGCATGATCGGTCCTCCCGGCCGCGCGCTGCTCGCATGGCAGCGAGACGCAAAGATCCGGCAAATCAGCGCGCCGGGTCAAGGTCGGTGGAATCAGAAGACCCCATGGGCCCCGGGAAAAGGCAGCCGGCAGATCTTCGAAAATGCTTCGGCACTAGCGGGCACGGCTGAGAGACCGTATCTTGCCGCCCCTCCATACTGCGGATCAGGGGCGAACCGCACGCAATCGGTATCCTGCCGCCCGCTCCGCTCCCTGCTGCCGAGCGGCCCCATTTCGAGCCGCTCGATCTAGCGATGGCATCACACGGAGCATGAAGTCCTATAACGAGAACGTGAACGGGCTTCGCGGCCTTTGCGCCTTTCTCATCTTCCTGCGCCATGTGTGGGGGATGGCACGGCTGGCGGGTTGGTGGGGCGACACGAGCCCGCTGCTGAGCCAGCTCGACGTCGTCTTCGATTCGCTGCAGTTCGCCGTAGACATCTTCTTCATCATCAGCGGTTATCTCATCACCGGCGCATTACAGCGCGCGCCTTCGATCCATGCATTTGCAGTGGCCCGGATTCTGCGCATCTATCCGGTCTTCACCGTCGCGCATCTCGTCCTCTTCGCCGTCGGTCCCCTGATCGGCTACAAGATCTTCGTCGGAACCGACGTCTCCGAATGGATTTGGCTCTTCGTCACGAACTACCTGCTGCTGCCCGGGGTCTTCGATCTCCCGCTTGGACAGCTCAATGCCTGGTCGCTGAGCTACGAGGCGGCATTCTACCTCTTCGCGGCCGCGGCATTCGTCGTCGCCATGCAACTACGGCCGGTGTTGGCACGAAGCCTCATCATTCTGACCGCAGCATTGCTTTGCTGGCACTTTCCGCGTGCGGTTTTCTTCGTTGCCGGCGTGGTGCTTCACCTCTTCGAAGCACCGGCCTCTCGGCTCGGCGGTAAGCGCTGGATCTCGCCGCTCTTCCTGATTGGGATCCTCTTCGCTGTGCTGCAAATCGGCGCGCTGAGCGGATCCTTCGGCCTGTTTCGCATTGCCTGCGCCATCGGCTTCGCGATCGGTTTATTGGCTTTTGCGAGCGTCGCGCGCGGCATCGGCTCGACCGCGCGCCTATTCGGCGATCGGACCCTCCAATATCTCGGCACGATCAGCTATAGCTTCTATCTGTGGCATGCCTTCGTGCTCGCCGGGATGAGGCAGATCATACCCTTGCTGCTTCCAGGTCTTGCACCGATCATGCTGATCTCGATCTTCGGAATTCTCGGCTTGGCGGGGTCGCTGCTCGTTGCACACCTGAGCTATCGATTCATCGAACAATCGGCCACGGATTGGCTCCGTCGGCGACTACGCGGCCGGCCGGCTGTCCCGAGCACCGCATGAAGGTCTTCAGCGAACCGAGTACGGCACAAAAGATCAAATCAACACACCACACGTCAACTTGCAGCTGAAGTAGCGAAGCCGAGGGTACCCGAGCATCGAAAACTGCGGTGGGCGATTGCCGCTTCATGCTAAAGGCTCGGTAGGGAGCTGGAGGGAACGCTTTTGCCGAAGGACAAGGACGCATTGGAAGAGGCCGTCACTTCGACCGTGGCCATGCCGGTGCGGAAGCTGATCTTCCTCTGCACGGAAGATTGGTACTTTTGGAGCCATCGGATGCCGATTGCCCGCGCAGCGCGGGATGCCGGATTCCAGGTCCTGGTGCTGACGAGAATTCAAGCTCATGGGCAGCGCATCGAGGCGGAGGGCTTCGACGTGCGTCCTCTGCCATGGAGACGGAAGGGCGATGGGCTGAAGGGGGCTCTACGATCGCTCTATGCCATTTATTCGATTTATCGCGCCGAGCAACCGCAACTCGTCCATCACATCGCGCTAAAGGCGATCGTCTTCGGAACCGTCGCCGCTTTCTTCGCCCGCGTCCCCCGCCAGATCAATGCGATCGCAGGTCTCGGTTTTCTTTTTGTCGCGCCATCGCTGCGGGCTTCGCTCCAGAAGTCGATCGTGTTGATGACGATGAGACTATTCGCACGGCGGCGCGGCAGCTTCATCCTGACGCAAAACCCGGACGACGCGCAGGAGCTCGTCGATCGAGGCGCTGCGCGTCCGCAGCAGGTCGCCGTGATCCGCGGCTCCGGCGTCGACATTTCGCGATTTCGCCCTTCTGCGGAGCCCGCAGGGCCGATCGTCGTCGCGATGGTCTCGCGAATGTTGCGCTACAAAGGGGTCGAGATTCTCGCCCATGCCGCCCATCTGCTGCGCCGGCGGGGTTTGAATGTCCGGTTCTTGCTCATCGGACCGCTCGATCCCGACAGCCCCGCGGCCCTGCTCGACAGCGAGATGCAGCGATTGATCGAGCCAGGCGTGATCGAATGGCTCGGAGCCACTGAGGACGTGCCGGCCGTCTGGCGGACCTCACACATTTCGGCGTTTCCGACGCAGTATCGCGAAGGTGTTCCGCTCGCTCTTCTCGAGGCCGCGGCATCCGGCCGACCGATCGTTTGCACCGACACGCCCGGGTGCCGGGAGGTTGTCCAGGATGGCGTCAACGGCATTCTCGTGCCGCAAAACGACGCTCGGAAGCTGGCCGAGGCCATTGAACGACTTGCGCTCGATGAGAACCTGCGCCAAAGCATGGGAGAGGAAGGGCGACGACGCGTCGAGCGATTCTTCGCAAAGGAGCTGATCGTTCGGCAAACGCTCGATCTTTACAAGGCAGCGCTCGCCACCATCCCCTAGATCGCCTCCCGAATGTTTTGATCGAGTCGATGCAAAGCAGTGATCGCAAGGACGGTGCCGACGCGGCCGTGAGCGTCGTCATCCCGGTCTACAACCGCCAGGCGAGCATCGGCCCCGCCATCGCCAGCGTACTTGCCCAGGGGTTTCGACAATTCGAGCTGATCGTGGTCGATGACGGATCGACGGACGCGACGCCGGAAATACTCCGCAATCTCGACGATCCGCGGCTGCACGTCATCACGCTAGCAAAGAACTCAGGCGCCGCAAACGCACGCAATATCGGCATCGCGGCGAGTCGGTGCAATCTCCTCGCATTCCTCGACTCCGATGATCTTTGGCGTCCCGATAAGCTCGAGACGCAAATCGACACCATGCGGCACAATCCCACAAAAGGCCCAAGCTGCACCGGTTTCGCGCTCCATCGGTCGGGTAGCGGGTCGTCATCCGATCGCGTGCCGCACGAGCGGGGTTCCTGGCGCGAGACCCTGCTGGATCAATGCTCGGTCAGCCCTGGAACGACGCTCATGGTCGAACGTAGCGTCTTCGAAGCAATAGGTGTTTTCGACGTCCGCCTGGCGCGTTTTGAAGATTGGGACTGGCTGCTGCGGTGCCTCGACCGCTACGATTTGCAAATAGTCCCGGAGATCCTCGCCGACATCCATGTGGCTGGTTTTGCCGCACCGCAAGTCGTGGACCGGGCAGCCGCGATGCTGCTCTCGCTGCACCGCGAACGGATTGCTCGGCGGTTCGGTCAGGCGGGCGTTAGGCGCTTTCGAGCAAGCCTGCTGATCGAATGCGCCGTCGCACGCCTTGCGGCGCGGCGGATTGCGTCCGGGACGATGATTGCCGCACGCAGCGCATTGCTCGATCCTCGTCGCTTTGCAGGCTTCGTCGGCCGATGCCTTGCCAAGCTCCGCACGCGGGATTTCTAGGCCGCTGCGTAATGCCGTTTCCACCAATCGATCGTCGCCGCGATGCCCTGTGAAAGGCTCGTTCGGGGTTGCCACTCGAGCAGCCGCTCCGCCTTGCGACAATCGAGGCAGACCGACGTTGGAATCGTCGGCCGAGTCAGATCGTGCACGATCTGGAGATCCCGGCCGGATGCCGCGATGATGCTCGCGACGAGCTCGCGAACCGAGACGAGACGGCCGGAACCGATATTGAAAAGCTCGTACGCGCTGGTCTGGCCATCCACCGCCCGGACGACAAAGTCGACGAGGTCGGCGACGTAGAGCAGATCGCGTTGCTCCTCGCCGGTTCCCCAGACCCGAATGGTCCCGTCGGTCGCGGTCATGACTTTCGTCACGGTCGCGCCGAAGACGTGGCTTCGCTCCAGGTCGAACTTGTCATATGGCCCGAAGATATTCGAGTGGCGAATGACCGTATGCCGGGTGACACCCAGGCCTGCGAAGAACTCGCACATCTTCTCGATATAGACTTTGGTCCAGCCGCTACCGAAATAGCGCGGCTCCATCGCCACGTTGGCGTCCCACGCCGTCTCGTCGAGCGGCTGCGAGCTCGATTGGTGCATCACCGTGCAGCTAAAAAAAACGAAATGCCCGACCTTCGCTTCGTAGGCTGCGCGTAAGAGCAGCGAGTTCATGACGGCATTGTCAGTCGTGTGGATGTAAGGACGCGCCACGATGTCGCCGGCGCCGGATGTCGTCGCCGCGGCCTGGATAAGGACGTCGATCCCGGCGACGAGCTTTTCGACCTCCTCCATCCGGCGCAGATCGGCTTGGTGCCAACGCACCCCTGCGCAGGCATATTCCGGCCGCGTGAAGCGGACAGCGTGGACCTCGAGATCGGGACGCGCGGCGAGGCGCTCGACGAGATTGCGGCCGATGAATCCCGTGGCGCCGCAGATCAAGATCTTGCGTGGAGTCATGAGATCGATGAAACAATTGTTTTTGGCATCGCATCCCTCGAATAAGATCTCTGACCGCTCAACGATATATATCTCAGATATCGCTCATCCGTTCAGCGACCGCCCGCGGCCTCGAGTACGGTGCCAGTGATATACGATGCCTCATCCGAGAGAAGCCAAAGAGCCGCATTTGCGATCTCTTCCGGCGTACCGAGACGCCCGAGAGGAATGTTCGCAACCGCCCGCGCGCTCCATTCCGCATCGCCCAATGGCTGCTGGTCCGTAGTGATGATTCCCGGGCTCAATGCATTGATACGGATACCGTCGGGCGCAAGCTCGCGAGAAAGGGCCTTGGTCAGGCCTTCGATTCCAGCCTTTGCCGCGACGTAGGGTGAAAGCCTGTAGCCGCCGGTCCTCGTCACGGTCGATGACAGGTTCACGATCGCTCCGCCCCCTCCGCCACGCGACGTTGCCATCCGCTGCACGGCTCCTTTAGTGCACAAGAAAGTTCCAACGAGGTTCACATCAAGAACGCGGTGGAGATCGCTGGCGTCGATCTCCCCGATCGGCCGTCGGACGCCTGGAATTCCGGCGTTGTTGACCAATGCGGTCACCGAACCGAGTTGCCGATCGATGGCCGCAAAAAGTTTGAGGACTTCGCTTTCCTGGCTGACGTCTGCCTGTTGTGCCATTGCCCTCCCGCCGCCACGCTCGATCGCCTCGACGATTGCCATCGCCTGTCGCGTCCCCCTCAGATAGTTGACGCAAACGGCATATCCGCGTCGGCCGGCAGCGAGGGCGATTGCAGCGCCGATTCCTCGCGCTCCGCCCGTGACCAGGCACACGGTAGAGCCGCGCTGGTTTGGACCGTCTCGCACTGGAATCGGGTGTTCTTCCATCGGTCCCGATAGTATCCCTAGCCGCTCATACCAGTTTAGCCGCTGTTAGACGAAAGGGCCCGTATCCATCATTGCGATCGTACCGACGATGCAGGAAGGTATAGCACCTCGCTTCGGCCTAAAACCCTCAAATTATTGACCTCGGCAGGATAGCATGAAGAGATCAGATGAAGATGCTGTAGATTGGGGCTCGCGTGCCGAGCGTCTGGCGAAGATCGCAGCGCGCGCGCACCTTTCCGACGACTTCCCACTTGCAAAAGCGCTTCGCCTCGACGAAGCGATGTTCTCCCGTCTGGAGGGCGCGGTAGCAACCTACTTATGGCACTCGCTTTCGGGCGCCTTCCACCAACAGACTTTCAATCTGTCAGCAAGAATTTTGAATGATTACGCGCCATATATAATGAAATTGCCGAATCGGACGCCGAACGGTGTATTGCTACCGCGGCATGAGACCTTCTTATCGTTCAATTTGATACATCAAGCGCTCGCTGGGATTTTTACGGCGCTCGATTTGCTGCCGCACTTTTCTGCTCTGCAATGTCCGTGCAACGTCCGGATCGTGAGCGGCGCACCAGATCCGGCTGCGGAGGCGCGCCCTTATGCATCGAACAAAATTCACACAGATGTTTGGAACGCTGAGCCGATTTCGGCGGTTCTATTCAACATTCCAGTACTCGGCGATACGGACGCGGTGGATCTTGTCTTTATGGAGCCCCGCGAGTTTCCGGAAAATCTCCGACGGGCGCTCGATGATTACACGCTCGGCGAGCGCGTCATCGCCAGCGCTCGCCCATATAAGATGAAGTTCCGCATGGGGGCCGCGTATATGTCCGATGCGCTTTCCCTTCATCAAACGATCAAGAGGGGCCCGTCGCTTCGGCTCTCGCTGGATTTTCGCGCCATCGCCCGCGACCTCTTGCCCGGCGAGACTGACAGTTCGGGGGCATCGAAGGCCAGTTACGTCGCTCCGGATCTCTGGCGCGCCGCCGGCTCGAGTGTTGTTCTCGGGAGCGGCAAGCCGCTGGACGCATTTCAACGGCAGCAACTTGGCGAGCCAGTCACGTCGACGAGCCTTTCACTTTCTACAATCGAAGAATGATGACCAATCAGCTCACCGCCGTCGATTTCTCGCGCCTGACCAGCCGAGCCGAGGGCATTTGTGCCCAGGTGATGCGCGATTTTCCGCCGCCACCGCTTTGCTATCGTGCGCTCGACGCAACTGAATCCGAACGCATGGCCGAGGAAGTGGAGCGGGTGATGCGCGAGGGGGAGTTGCGGGTATCCGGCCATAACGACGCCGCGGTCTGGGAGAGAGGTTGGGGCGAAGTCGCTGACCATCTCAAGAATCAGGAAATCACTATCGATACGCTGCGTCCGCAATATTTTCGCGGGGAGGCGACATGTCGCCTTTTCGGCCGTTACATCCGTCCGGCATCATCATCCTTCGAGTATGACGTTGGGCTCGTCCTGCGCCGACTGATCTTCGATGAGTTCCTGAAAGGTATCGAGACGACCGTGGAGTTCGGCTGCGGCACCGGAATAAACCTGCTACTGCTCAGTCAGCAATTTCCGGAGATGCGGTTGGTCGGCACCGATTGGGCTCCGCAATCGCGCGACATACTGTCGCAAATGGCTCGGCAAGAGCAGCGATCGATCGAAGGCCATGTCTTCAACATGCTAACTGGCGAAGGATGGGCCGGCGATACGATCGACCGGGGCACAGCCGTCATGACCGTCCATGCGATGGAGCAACTCGGGCCGAATTGGCAGCGATTCGCCGACTACCTAGACGCCCACCGGCCTAGATTGGTCTTGCACATCGAGCCAATTTTGGAATTTTACGATCAGCAGTCGCTGTTCGACGAGCGTGCAAGGCGATACCATCTAAGGCGCGGTTATCTTAATGGTTATTACTCTCACCTGGAAAAGCGAGCGCAGGTTGGACAATGCGAGATCTTGTGCGCGAAGCGGACCTCGTTCGGCGGCCTCTTCCATGAGGCTTACTCGGTCGTTGCCTGGCGCCATTGAGCAGATGCTGTCTCGGTAGCGCTGCAAACGCCTCCCTTGTGTTCGAAGTAACGACACCAAGCGCCCACCAATCAAAACTTAAAGTAGATGAACGGCGCCGGTGTGACGGCCGAAAGCTTGAACAGCAGGATTGCCATGGCTGCTCCTGCCACAGCGCCCGACCACGCCGGCAATCGTCTTTCCACGATCTGTTGGCTTGTCGGACCAATGACAGCGATCGCTGCTGAAATCGCCAGCGTCGGCAACACGGATCGATTACCGCCATGAGCGTAGTGCGTCATGCTGAACAGCAAGTGTCGGGCTGTCCCCAAATCAGGCGCGCGGAAAAATACCCAGGCAATGGAAACGAATAGAAAGGTGAAGGCGGAACCAACCGGCTGTGGTATGTGCGCCGTCCATTCGCGGACGAGGACGCGCGAGGATAGAGCAATGCCGTGGAGCGCTCCCCATACGACGAATGTCCATGCGGCCCCGTGCCATAAGCCGCCCAGCGCCATCGTTGCGAGAAGAGCGGCGACTTGCCGCGCGATGCCCAACCGATTGCCGCCCAGCGGGATATACAGATAATCTCGCAGGAACCGTGAAAGCGTCATGTGCCATCGTCGCCAAAATTCTGCGATGTTCGCTGCACGATAGGGAGCGTTGAAATTTGCCGGCAGTTGCAACCCGAACATGAACGCAAGCCCGATCGCCATATCCGAATATCCGCTGAAGTCGAAATAGATCTCGAAGGTAAATGCCAACACACCTGTCCACGCATCGAGCATCGAGACGTGCGCGGCGCTCGATGCCGCAAAGACATGATCGGCCCAATTCGCGAGATAATCGGCAATCAGCATCTTCTTTGCCATTCCGATTACGAACAGGGCCGCGCCCTGCGCGAGACAGCGCTCCCACGAGATGCGGGCCGGATGCAAAGCGAATTGGTGAATGATTTCGCTATGCCTCACGAGAGGGCCGGCAATCAGTTGCGGGAATAAAGCGATATAAAGAGCGTAGTCTCGAAACGAATACCGCGGCGCTTTGCCCGCCAGGAGATCCGCGAGATAGATGATGTGATGGAACGTGAAGAAGCTGATGCCCAGAGGGAGCACGAGTTGCGGCAGAGACAAAGACGCACCGATAGCGTCATGCACGATGCTGCCGAAAAAGCCGAGATATTTGAAGACAGCGAGACACAGAAGATTGACAGCGATCGTGGCGACCAGGACCTCGCGGCGCCCGAAGCGAAAGAAGGTTTGTATCGCGAGCCAGTTTACTACGATCGAGCCCACCAATAGGGGCGCGAGGCGCCAGTCCCAATAGGCGTAGAACACCAACGACGCAGCGAGTAGAAACCACAGGCGTGCCACGCGGAAGTTCTGCAAAGTCCAGTACCCCAAAAGCACTGGCGGCAGAAACACAAGACAAAATATAATGCTATTAAAGAGCACGGATCAGTGAGTTCCTGAATTAGGCGGACAATCCGAGCCAGAGATGGCGAATATTTCGCAGTCCGCGTGACCTGTCCTGATGCTGTTAGCGGCCATTTCCATGACCCTGTCGATTGCTGTTCGCAGCAGATGCACCGAATCGACGAAATTGGCCTCGTTTTCTGAAATTGGCGAGATTCGAAAAAAATCCGCGAAACGGAGATTTGGAATGCTGCTGGCAGTGGACGAGAGGAGAGCCTTGCACCGGGCGAACCTCTGTTGGCTAATCGGTTCCTGCGGCAAGGCGTGCGACGTCACCGGCGGCATGATCATCAGCTTGGTCGTCGCGGCCGGCAGGCTCCGAAACAACTCGGCGAGCCGATCGATCTTCGGATAGGGCAACTGGTCTGAAACCGCAAACCCTGCTTCGAAGCTGATGCCATCCGGCCCAAAGATTCGGCGATGCACGGCGGCGGGCGAAAGATCGAACTGCATTGTCTTGTAGATGTCCCAGTCACCGCTTCGGTAATAGCTGTCCGGCAGCTGCGATGGTGGAATTTCGCCAACGAACCTCGTCAGGAATGGATGACCTTCGACGATCTGGTCGACCGCTTGAACAAAGGCTTCGTGATTGAAAATCAGTTCGAAGTGCTTGAGCGTAGGCGTGTAGATCGCATCGGGGAACGGCAGGTCGGGATTTCGCGTGCCGAGGTTATCCTGCCAGCACGTATCCGGATGAAGTATCCAGACAATTGTGCGCGGCGCCGGATGGTTACGCCGAAATGCGATGAATGCCATTGCCTGCTCTTCGAACGGTGCGCCTCCCATGCAGAGATTGACGAACGCGCCGCCGAACGCGTCTTCCAAAGCGTTCGGCGAAACACCTTGGCAGATCGAATTCCCAATGATGGCACTGTCGTATTCTGGCTTCCGAGCGAGCGCCGGGACGACAAACCGCAACTCCTCCGCCCATCCGAGCGCCATGTGGAGGTGCCCCTTGCCACGGCCCCAATGAGGAGAAGCAGGAAAGGCTCCATACGGGTCAACTACGAAGACAAATAGCAAGGCCGCAAGCCCCGACGCCGCTATTCCAGCGACGAGGGCGATCAAAAAACGGCGCGATGACGCCGCATCCTCGATGGTTCGCCGCGAAGAGCTACAGAAGCCAAGGCTGCCGAAGGATGGGCGAAATCGTCTACTCGTCACGGGGTTGCGCCCATTGGCTGAGGCTCCCCCATTGCCGAACGAGCCGGCCGACCCGACGCAGTTCGCCTTGGCGCAGTATGGCAAACGCCCGTTTGACATACCTGCATTTGACCTCGAATGGCACGCGCCACCACACGGCGGATACCTCCACCACTCGCCACATTGCGAAGGCTAACGCAATCCACCGAAGTCCGAGGTGCCGCACCGCTCGCCCCAATTTTCGAACCCGCCGGCCGAGATGGTAAATCAGACTTTTTTCGCGGCGAAATCGTCGTAGGGCTTCGTCCATGAACTGCTCAAGTTGGCTAAGGTCATCCCCTCTAGTTCGGCGGTTTCGAGCTATGCGCCCCAGCAGTGCGATCGGCAGCAACGATTTATAGGGGCCCAGCAGTTTCAACTTGTCGATTTGACGATGGGCCGATTGTTCTGTATCGAGCGTGTGAACAATGTTCCCCAGTCGATACCAGGAGGCCAGGAGGTCACGCGCTGCGTCGGCCTCGCCTCCCCTTACCAACAGAGGCACAGCCGCAACAATGTGCGTCAGCAGCACCGCGGGAAATTGGTTCGCAACCGCGTAGAAGGCGTCAGCGAGGCTCATCACTTCGGCCTTCTGCAGTCGAGCGCGTGTCTTGCATAGGTCGAGCAACGTATCTAGGCGCAGACGGAGTATCGGGAGCCCTTTCGGAAATATCTTGATCGCTTGTTCGAACCGCGCAAGCGCCCCCTCCCTCTCCTCACGCTTTAGCAACGACCATCCGATATATCCATGACAGGCCGATAGAATGACGTCGCGAGGGCTGTATGGCCCCGGCTCCTTATCGCGCAACTCGGGCGTACCCCTCCGCAACATTTCTCGCGTTAACAAGTCGGCGTAATCGTAATACGGGAAAATGGCGTCTCTTTCGTTTAGCGTATAGGCGCAGCCGATGTCAGCGCCATTTGCATCGAAGTCGAACTCTTCGGACGCTTTGATGATCTCGATGAATTCAGCTTCCGCTACTTCGTAGTCCGCGTCAGGCCGAAAAAACATCCAGTAGGCTCGGTTGAACCTTAAGAGCAACGAATTCGGAAACCGCTTCAATCCGGTGCGGAAGTAGCTTTCCGCGCGTGCCTCCCAAATCGGGAGTTTCTCGTTGTCAGGATAAGATAAGGCGAGTTTGACGAGACATTGCGCCGCGTTATTGTAATCCCGCTCATCGTTGAGGTCCCCGAACGTATTGTTCTCGGTCAACTCATCGATACGCTGGCGCACGTGCTGATGACCGTAAAGTCCTGCATCAATCGTGGGTGTCAGCCAAACCGCTCGCCTCTGTTGCGTCCTCTCAACCGGATCATCGCGCCACACGAGCGCGAGAAACGCCGCATATTTCAGAAGCCGTTCGAACATCTTCTCTCGCGGCTGCCGATAGATAGCAAAGCGCGTATTCACCTGGCCGACAAGGCGCGCCAGGTCGTAAGCAGGATCGACGCCCGTATCAAACCGCTCGAGGTGCCCACGGATATCCGCAGAGATCGATTCGGCACGATAGGGGAAGCATCCTGGGATTTGGCTGAAGAGCGTCCCTTCGGGATGAAGCAGGCCCGCACCATTAGTGAGCGCATCGCGCCACCGTGGCGACGGCGCATCTGCATACCGGTTTACGATCGGCAAGAACTTCGATTGAGCCAGAAGTTCGAAATACGCCTTTTCCGAAAGGTACCCATCGACCACCCTGATTTTGTAGTCTATCCCGAGTTCAGCCAGCTGATACATGAAGCGTGGCTTCTCAGTATGAAAATCCGACAACGCCGATCCCGTGAACACGATATCAAACTTCTTTTCCTCGACTACTCCTGCCTCAGGAAATGGAGTATTCAATGGGTTAGACATCATATTTGTCGCACAAAATAGACCAGAGGTCCGGCTGAGCTCGATGTGCTCTTGCGCGCAACTGCAGATGCCGACATCATAGAGGGCGAAATTTTCTACGTTTCGATAGAGGAAAACGTCAGTATCGTGACACCACAGTACTTTAGGAGCTTTCACTTTGTGAAAGTCGCGAGCCAGGAGCCATAAGGGACTCAAGGAAAAGATAAAATCGGGCTGCTCGTTATCGGGCAGCGAACCTATGAAATCGTCAAACGAGTCGCCGATACGGTAATCGTATGCATTATGGACCATTTGACTCGCGACGTACTTCGCGGTGATCGGACCATACTGAAACACGGGAGCCATGACGCTTCCCATGTTCTGCTCTGGGAATATCGAGAGAAAAGCACCGCTGACGAACACCGTAATGTCACTACGCTCGAGAAGATCTCGGAATCTCTGTGCCCGCGTGGCAACCGTCGGATCATCCACGAGCTTAATTGCCGCTTTCGCCTCGGCATCGCGATCCAACGACCAGAGCGCGAAGGCCTTGCACAATTTGCTTCGGTCGCTGAGATTAGGAAATTTATCAAGGACTTGAAGCCCCTCTTGCAGCAATCCGCTGAGGATGAGCGAGCATCCTCGTAGTTCACTTTGTTCTTCCGAGAACTGTGCAGCGGTGAGAAAGTTTCCGTCATCGAACGCCCGCTCGCCCGATCTATGATAGATCGTCTGAATGTCGTTGAAGGAGACGCGATAAGCGTATTCCGGATTCAAACCGCGTGAGGCACTCATTGGATCAACACCTTCCGGGACATGATAATTTAGTATCTGCCGAAGGCTTTACGCAGCACGAGTCAGGGTACGCTCGTCCAGTCCTTCCATACTGTGCGACGCAAGCTCGTTTCACAACCCCCGCTGCCGATAGCCCGTTCTCCCCAAAAATAGCGACCATCGCCGACGGATGCCGGCCGATAGTTCTCCTCGGCTACAGTTGGAGTTCGCCGCATAACCGTGCTTGCCAACGCCGTATGCGGGGGTAGAGATCAGATTTTCCGTGAGACGGCCGGTGCGCGTCTGACCCGAGGATCCGGACGGTGAGTTCGAGCGTCCGGCTTGCTCTTTCCCCAGCCGTGCGCCTATCGTGCGCGCGCTAGGATCGGCGGATCAAAGGAGGCCGAGGTGCCGCTCGACAATTATGCTCGGAAAGAATCTCGCCGCGACCGCCTCAAAAAATCGATGCGCGCTACGTTTCGAAAGTTATTTCGTTCCCTCTATGCTGCCGCGATAAAGTTGCGAAAAGCCATATCACGCTTACTGGAAGTCAGCCTACATTTCCTGGTTGAATACAGCTGCTCCTCCTTAGATCGTGGGCAATTCCGCCGGAGCCGCATTTCCCTCTGGTTGTACCAATTTTTCAACAACGTCTTCAGCCTCTTTGGCAAGAGAAGTAATGCACAGAAGCCTGCGGATTTCAGAGAGGAGGAGTTTTATCGTCGTGGTTTCTCATTGTTCGACAGCGGACAATTTATTCAGGCCGAGAGCGCATTTCACCTCCACCTCGTCATAAGCAGACAAACGGACGTCTACGCGGTGCGCCGGACCAACGATTGCCCGAACCCGAGCAGATACGCGGATTTCGAAAGGCAATTTCGGCGTTTCCTAGGTGAGAGATTATCAGCATGGCAAGAGCGGCGATTGGCGCCCCCAGAGTACTTGACCGAGGCGGGACAAAACCCGATCGATCCGTCTGTCGGCGCCCGGCTAAAGTTCATCTTCGCCTTCCCACAATTCATTCACAACAGCGATCGCTACGTTGAATGCGATCTCAAGGATCACCTATACGAATCGGCGGTGAACGCCGGCATCGACGCCGATTACTTCTTTGCCGACCGGATCGCTTACCCGGTTTTTGAGCGCTATCCAGAGTTGGCCAAGCAGGATCTAGCCGAGCTGCGGGAACGAATCCGTACCGAACGTCCTGACGTATTCGTCTTCGCGGCGAACTTCAAAGGCGATGAATTTTCAATAAACCAAGAATACCTGCATGAACTGAAAGAATCTTTTGGTGTTAAAATCGTCGCATTCATGGAGGATGCTTGGGGCGAGCACGCTGTACCCTACGCGAACTACTGGGGGCCGGTAGCTGATCTCATCGTCCATTTCGCGCCGGGTGGCTCCGTTGAGCACGACCTGCCGTTTGCTGCAAAGACGTTGCGGGTCCCTTATCCGGTCAACAGCCACAATTTCTTCCCTGACCCGATCAAGACGTACGATATTTCATTTTTTGGGACGTTCTACGCCTATCTTCGACCGTTCTGGCTAATGAAAGCCGAGAAGGCCGCAGACCGGCTGCGGATGCGTCATAATATTCGACCGCACCATCGGTCCAGTGATTGCCCGAGCATCGCGGAGTATGCGACGATCTTGCGTCGTTCGCGAATGGTGCTCAACTTCTCCTCGCGCGATGGCCGCTCAAGACCGATTACGGGGCGCGCGTGGCAGACCATGCAATGCGGAACCCTCCTCCTTCAAGAAGAAAGTCCGGCGACGGCGCATTATTTTGTCCCGTTCGTGCACTATATTCCGTTCGACAATGTCCGTGAGTTGCAACACTTTATGGAGTTCTTCAAGAAGAATGATGATTACGCCCGTCGCATCTGTGACAATGCTGCCGCCTTTTCTCGACAATATTACTCCGAGGCAGCGATCTGGGGACGTATCGTCGGCCATCTTTCGTCAGTCGACTCGCCTGCCCATACGCCGGCGACAATGCGACAGAACGAGGCTCCGTCTCGGTAATGCGGTAACGTCGGCGGTAACTGCCCTGATCCATTAGGTCTGGGCGTGTCGCCACCACCCGCTCGCTCTACGGAGGGCTGCCGAGAAAGGGCATTGTCATTGTCGTGGCGCCGCAGGGGAAGGCTTCGTGGATGTCGTTCACCTCGCCGTGTCGAGCAGGACGCGCCGCCGATCAACGACGACTAATACCAAGTCCCGCTGATTAACACTTATACGCCCAATCGCGAAGACCGATGGACATGACAGTCCAGGGTTGATTGACGAGTTTGTCCCAAGCGAAGCAGCAGTGGTCGAGGATATCGTCGTAGG
>JAQGID010000420.1 GCA_028291405.1 Rhodospirillales bacterium
CGACTTGCCATGGTCGATATGCGCGATGATGGCGAAGTTGCGGATGTGCTGAAGATCGGTCATGCGGGCCATCGGTAAGAGATGCCGGGAACATAGGGGGCCGGAGGGCGCAAGGCAATCGGTGCGCAGGATGGGTCGGCGCCCGGACGAGGCGTTCCCCGCGGGATTTTTCGTGTTGCCCTTCCCATCAGGCATCGTCCCCATCAAGCATCGTCATCGCGAGGAGCGCAGCGACGCGGCGATCCAGCGCCGGCGCGGAAGGCTGGATGGCTTCGCGTTGCTCGCCATGACGGACCGTGGGAGCCAGTTCAGCCGGCCTCGACCCCGGCTCATCCCAGGGGAGACCCGGCGCGGAGCCGCTGGGCGATGCTCGCCGCCAGCGCAGCGTCGAAGCCGGTGGGTGTCGTCGACAGCATGTCGCGGATTGTCCCCGGCGACCTGAAATTGCAGGCGCTTTGCAGGAGAGACGCGCCGGATTGCGCCGCTGCGCCCGACGTGGCGGAGGGCGGCGGAGGCGCCGCGGCGGCGGTCGCCGACGGCAGCGAAACCGGGTTCGGCGCGGCGAATGACGCGGGCGGTGCCGGCGCGGCGGGTGGAACGGGCGCAGCCGGGACGACCGCCGGCTCGGCGTAGACCGCCGGCGGCTCGTCCTCGGCATCGTCCGCCTGCTCGTCCGCCTCGTCGCCCTCGTCTTCGTCATCATCGTCGTCATCGTCCGGTGCCCATTCCGGATCGCCCGGAATGGTCCTGCCGTAGCTCGTCAGCCTCTCCTCGAGCTGCCAGGCCTGCAGCGTCCGCCGCCGCCCGTCGAGGAACCGCGACACCGTCACCGCCTCCTCCGGCGTGATCTCGGCGTTGCACAGGGCACGCAAGGTCACGTTGAACGCGGTGACGACGTTGCAGTCGTCCTCCGCCGGCATCTCGAGATGGATCGTCCGCCCCCGCGGCCGCGGGGAGATCAGCGCCACGACGAACCGCGCCGCCACCGCATCGCCCGCCAGCGCCTTCTCGATCACCACCCGCGCCGCCGCCTCCCCCTCGCCGTCGCGCAGCGCCTCCATCAGCACCGTCTTACGATTGCGCGTGCCTGGAAGCTTCCCAGCTGGATTCCCCGACTGCCCTGCCACGAAGCGGCCCGATGCGTCCCGCTTAATCTCGCTTGCAATTCCGTCCATCATGAACACTCCTGCTGAGTGAAAATGTTCGTTATATGTTCTTTTATGACCAAAAGCAACAACAATGTCCGTTTAGGGGGATTTTTGATCCTGGCAATGTCGACCCGGAGCCTCTCGCAACTCGCTATAGGCGAGTTGACGTGTCCTGGCGCAATTGACATAAAGTCGGAACGCCGCTCCAAGTTCGGCGCAGGCAACAAATAGCTTGGAATTCCGGTAAGGTTTGCACAAGAAAATCGATAGAAGTGGGGACGAAATGCCTGAAAAAGTATATAAAGTTGCAGATGTCTTCGGCATCAATCGTGATCTCCCCGTGAACTATGTGGAGCGAACTGGCATCGATGATAAGTTGATAAATAATTTAAGTCGGGATCACCATATCGTAATATTTGGAAGCTCAAACAAGGAAAGACCTGCCTTCGTAAACATTGTTTGGTTGATGACGATTACGTCGTCGTCTCGTGTCAAAATAATATGACAATGCGCCAAGTTAATGCGGCAATTCTGAAGAGCGCCGGCTATGAAATTCAGGAATCTACAACGCGATCCGCAGACGGGACAAATAAGATTGACGCCAAGTTTGGCGGCGAAATCGGGGTGCCTGGCTTCATCAAATTACAATCGGAAATCGCAAGTTCGCTGACCGGAAAAAATTCAAGTGGAACAACCTATGGCCGGCTGGAACTCGACCCGCAGGATCCCAACGATATTATCGCGGCGTTGAAGGAGATAAATTTCTCTCGATTTGTCGTATTAGAAGATTTTCACTATCTTCCAATCGAAACGCAGCAAGATTTCTCGTATGCGCTAAAAGCGTTTCACGAAAACTCTAAGATAACTTTTATTGTTGTAGCGGTTTGGAGGGAAGAAAATCGTCTGGTCCTTTTCAATGGAGACTTAACTGGAAGAGTAGTTGCCATTGATGCAGATGCCTGGACGCCGGGGCAACTTATCGAAGTAATAGAGGCAGGTGAAGCGCTCTTAAACGTACAACTTGATTCCTATTTCAAATCTGAGTTGATAAGCGCCTCCTTTCAAAGTGTCTACCTTGTTCAAGAGTGCTGTCATAGAGCTTGCATAGATGACGGAGCATTTGAGACAAAGGACGTTCCGCGGGCGGTTGGGACTAAGAAGGCGGCGTCCGCTTATATTGCTGATGTCGTAAATGAGCAGGGCGGGCGATACAAGTCATTTCTCACTAACTTTGCCCTCGGATTTACGACTACAGAACTCGAAATGTTTAAGTGGATATTATACCCAATCCTTACGGCAACTCCTGAGAATTTGAAACGTGGCATAGGGTATCGCGACATACGTGAAGCCATTCAAAACAGACATCCGCGTGGATTAGGCCTAAATCCGGGAAACGTCACACAGGCCCTTCAATCCATAACAGGATTGCAGTCTAAAAAGAACATGAAACCGTTTGTATTAGATTACGATAACAATAATCTCTTGTTATCCGTGGTAGATACAGGATTTTTAATCTGGCTTTCTAGCCAAGATCGAAACGACCTTTTAAGTCTTGTCGATTTGCCTATTTTGGATAGTAGTTTGCCGCTTTTAGATTGAGTTTAGAATTCGGGTGCACTCCACGTCTCGACTGCACCCCACTGTCGTTGCAATTCGATTTAATGGTATTCGATTCGTGCAGAACGCACGGCTGAGATCACTTCAATGGGGGAAGGGGCATTGGACCAGGCCGTCGATCATCATGAGCCATTCTTCCGCCCGTGGAGAGGCCGCGATTATGTCAACATCGGTTTACTCGTCATGAGCGAAAGTGCTTATGGATGGGAGGATGATGAGGGCTGGAAATCGCCGAGTGCTGATCATCCGACTGTCACCGTTCACGCCGTTATCAATAACTTTTCGAGCGAAGGAAGCCTCGTCCGTCGAGACTCAGGAGAACCCAGCATATTCCGGCGGGAGGCGACACGAGCTCTAGCAGGTTCCGTTCATCCGTCTCGAAGCGAATTGATCGCAGCTTGGGACCGTTGCGCTTATTCGATCTACGTCCAATCCTCCGTAGGTAATGGATCAGATAATCGACCGTCTCGCGCAATGTACGAGGCCGCGCAAGCGCCATTTCTCTCCTTGCTCGAGACGCTGCGGCCTAGGCGGGTGGTTATTTTGGGATTAGAGGCTTGGGAGAGTTTCCCTCCCACTCAGCGGTATCTGACAAGAGACGTTCAAGCTTACCAGTTAAGCTCCGGGGATCTCGTTTGGTGCATCGCCCTTGGCCACCCCGCTTCGCTGCAGAAATGGCCTGGCTGGGAGACGGTTCATACAGCGATCAATCTTTTTTCAGACCTCCAACTCCCAGCCGCCTGATGCTCGTCGGGTTCCCGCTGCAGCGGAGTTCGGGGGCACAATCCTTATCCCGCCGGGGTTCAGGGGAAATAGTACTTATCTTCGCCCCGACCTGTCCGTCATTATGCGAAGCGATTCGCTGCGATCAATTATGTATTGTGCTCCCTGAGCTCCTCGGACAAATAAGATGAACGCAATTTCAATCTTCGATCCACCAATAAAATTCGATATGGCAGGCAAAACTCCGCTGCTCATGTTTAGTGCGCCCAACGAAATTCGTGATTTCGTCACACAACAACATGAGTTTTACCAAGAAATGGATAACGTTAGTATCGGCACACTGCAACAAGATCCAGCTCTCCACCGCGGCCGCCAATTTATCGCAGAGTTATTCAATCCTGTTCGGACGAATTTGGAGCGTTTGTATGCTTTGGAGACCACTGGTCCTGACCGATTCCGGGAGGCTCTTGCGCCCTTAATGGACTCCTATGCTGCCGGACGTCTTTTACACTTCGGAAGTCCGGGCGCGTTCTTTGTTCGAAAGATCGCGAAGTCGGATCCGGCTCACGCCCTTCGCATTCTAGTGGTGCTCAGCGACATCAACTTAGCCCTTGGAACCTCCACTTATGCCCTACAATGGTTTCGCGCCGGAGCTGCGGCAGAAATAATCCGCCTGGACTTGACCAATGACATACCCTCGGAGGAAGCGAGCCTAGAGAGCTACCGAGCCGAATGGGATCGGCGGTTTTTTGAGATGCTCAATAAACACGAGCAACAATCACGGGATGCTGCGTCTCTCCAAGCGGAATTGTCACAGCAGAAGACGGCCTCCGCCCGCGCGCTAGCCGAATTCGAGGAAACCAGGGCGGAAACTACACTTCGACTTGAAGCTGACTGGGTCGGTACGATTGCCCAGGCGGGCGACGACATTGAAGCTTTCAAGAAAACGTACAACGAGGCAATCTCGCTGCGAGCCCCGACACACTATTGGCGATCGAAAAGAAACGCGCACCGATTTGTCGCGGCTGCGTGGTTCGGCGCATTCCTAGGCGCTGCGGCCGCCGGGGCGTACGGCGTCTGGTTCGTTTGGCATTGGACGGTTGAAACACGCTCCGCGGACCCGACATACACCGCCTTCCTGCCGAGCCTTGGCGCGGCGCTGCTCGCGACGTGGTTTCTTCGCCTCTTCTCGCGTCAGGTAATATCAAATCTAGGGCTTAGCGCTGATGCTGGAGAGCGTGTCGCGATGGTGCAAACCTATCTCGCGCTAACGGAAGGGGGCCTCGCTGGGGAGAGTGATCGGACGCTGATCCTATCGTCGTTGTTCAGATCGGCAGGCAAATCAGAGGAAGACGCGTCCCCAAGTACCTTGGCGGACATCATCACAAAGGCGCTCAAGGAAAAGTGACCGTCTTTGCCGCGACGGCCGCGGGAGCGTTGGCGCTCAGTTCCGGGGACACGATACTTATCTTCACCCAACTACCGGCGCGTTCACTGGCTTCGACCCGGATTTCTGCCGCGCGAATGACAGACCGCTAATGGCCGTATTTCTCGGCAAATGCTGTGTCACTCATCCCAATAAGAACGATCCCCTCGATGAATCCGACGACGATTGGGATCAGCGTCCATGAAAAGAGGAGGTAGACAACGCCCCAACCAACCCGGCCCAAATAGAATTTGTGAATACCGAGACCGCCCAACAAGATCGCAAACAATGCGGCGGCGAGCCGACTCCGGCCGCTCGGAAGACCGGACGAGTTCGCGCCGACCATTCCTGGCAGTAACGGCTGTCTAACGCCGCAATTGGGACAAATCTCCGCTCGCAAGCGAATGACCGTCCCGCACTCGTGGCAATATTTCTCGTCCTGCGCTCGGTCGGCAGCCGTTGTCGCGATGTCGCCGCTCGTATTCGACGTGCGCCGATCGGCAGTCAGCATAGCGCGGCTCCATCATTACGCGCCTTACCCAGACGCACATATCACACGCTACCATCGACCTAAGGTAGGCTCAATGGAGGGCTGCAGCAGACTTCAAGTTCCCACCCAACCGAGAAGCGTAAAGGGCGCAGGTGTGACCCTGCGCCCTCTTTCAGGTAGAAAAGCGTCGGCCGTTACGATCCGACCGCTGGGCCTGGCTTCTCCTGGTCCGCCGGAATGGCAGGGCGGGCAGCAGGGGCAGCCGCGAGTGGTTCGATCTTCTTCATCGCCACTGGCATCGCGGTCGGATACTCGAAGCCCGCGCCTGTCGACAGGTCGATGATGATACCGACGAGTCCACCGAAGGCAATGTTACCGAAGATCCACCCCTTGAGGTTGGATGCGTAGGTCGTACTCCCCTTTTCGTAACCATCTTTTTCGCATGTGACCGTCATATTGCCGGCGGAGTTTTTTACCAACGTCGTACCCGGCGTCGATGCCACGTTCCACTCGCCCTTGCCGTTCTGGAGCTTGCAGTTCGCCGCCTGAACCTCCGGCGTCGTCACCGAAATGGTCTCATCGCTTCCGGAAACGATGGTGGCACAGGCGCCGAGCGAGAGGAGTAGCGGCACCAGAACGATTCCCTTGGTTCTCATTATTTTGCACCCTTAGATTTATTTTTGTACAATTGTTCTATCTATAGGTTACGCGAAATGTAAAAGGGTTTCGGGTCGCTGGACGGCAGACGGGCTCCTGCGCCAGGTCAGGGAGTGCGACGGGACAACGCGACGTCCATCGAACGGAAGATCGCGAGTGCTGACGACTGCGCTGCGCGCACGATCCGAGGCCGCACCCGCCAAGCATCCGCTGCCGCTGCACGACGGAAGTTCGAGAAGTTGGGAAGTTCGGGGGATATAATACTTATCTCTAACTTGACCGGTCCGCCGTCATAGGCTTCGGACGCCCGCCGCGCGGCACCCCTCGGCCCGCAACGCGCCATAGACGGCGTAGTCGTCGTCGCGGAAGAAAACCTGCTGACGGCGGTTGCCCGCTGCGTCACGTGATGCGGCACGCCCGCCGCCACCGCCCGTACCAATCGCGCCATGAGGCAAGCCTCTGCACGGCGAGCGGCACCGGTGAATTACGTACTGTGTCCCCGAAACTTCCGCTGGCCGCCGCCGGGAGCGACGTGACCGCAGCAGCCTATTGCTTTTGGCGTTCTACGACGAAGGTGATCTTGCCGTTGACGCGCCAATTGACGATCCGGTTCTGCTCGTTCACCTCACAGAGCACGTTCTTGATATAAAGCTGCTTGATGCCGTGCAGCGTTTCCGAGGCGTCCGTAATCGCCTGCTGGCAGGCGTCTTCGAAGCCTTTCGACGATTCGGCACTGACTTCGATGTGACGAGCAATTGACATGTTCGCCTCCCTAAGCGAGTGGGCATCGACCATACCGCTTTTGGCGTGGCGCACAAAAGCGACACGGCGCTTTTCAGCGATGAGCTGGCGATCGGATCGTCGCCCGCGAGGGCTCTCATCGAGCTGATCTGGCATCTCAGCGAACGCATCGATCATTAAAATGTCCGCGGGATCAGGATCAGGGCACCCTGTTTGCGACGGCAGTCGCGCTGAAACGCTCGGCGTCCAGTTCTGGGGACACAGTACTTATCTCTGCCCGGACCAGTCCGCCGTCGTCGGCTTCGGGCCGGGCTTCTGCCGAGTGAGGGCCGGCCGAGGCGCTTCTCGAGCCGCCGGTGAAGGCCACAGAACCGAGCGGCCGGCCGGTTCGCTCGTCGGCACTGATCGCCCATCGCGCCACGGCGCCAGCTTATGCGAGGCTAATCCGGTGCGGTCAATTATGCATTATGTGCCCGGAACTCCGTCCCCGGAACTCCGCGGATCTTCAAGTAGGCGGCGGAGATTGGCGCAAGGCCGGACCAATCACCGCAATTTCCGCAAAGCCCTCCCGGCGAGCCCGGTCTATCTCTCGCACATCAGTACCGCCGAGAACTTGCCGTCCCGTCATGGGTAGCGGCACCACCGACCTGGCATGCGTCAAGAAAGGGCTATTGCATGAAGAATCACCGTTACGATCGTCTCGCTTTCGCCACCGCGGCCGCGCTCGTGCTTGGGGTGTCCTCCGCAGCACTCGCGCAGGTGGATAGCACCGACTCGGGCCAGAACTCGACCTCAGCCGAGGAGTCGAAGAATCTGGCCAAGCATAAGCTACAGGGATTAGGCCTGACGGACCTCAAGCTTCATGAGCTGAAGCACGGCTGGAGCGGCACCGCCATGAAGGACGGCAAGGTCGTCAAGATCGAGCTCCGCGACGATGGCTCTGTGACCGTGAGGTAATTGCGTCACGTATCAGCACGCCCGTCTGGCGAGCAGAAAATCGCTGTCCACCGGCGCGTTCGTGAGTGAGCCTGGCAGGAGTTCAGGGGACACGGTCCTTATCCCCGCCCGCACCGGTCCGCTGTCATCGACTTCGGGCCGGGCTTCTGCCGGGCGAGCGGCCGCCCAAGGCGCCTCTCCAGCCGCGTGGTGAATGCCGCGGACCCCAGCGGGCGGCCGGAGCGCAAGCCGTCGGCGTCCATGGTTATGATCCCCCCGATTGAAAGTTCGGGGGGAACTAATGTGTGTCCCCGGAACTAATGTGCTCCCTTGCGAGCCAGTGCGATGTGCTGCGCTCCCATGGCCCGGACGATGGGGATGCGCCGATCGGCCAGGTGCTGAAGCCACTGATTGAGGGTCACATTGAGCCGACCAGGCAGAACCTCACGGCCCAGCAGAGTGAACGGTCCGAAGCCGAACGTCGCTGTCCTTATGACGTCCAAACCCGCCGAAGCCAGGAGAGCGCGGAACTCCGGTGCCCGCACCGGATTCGTCGGCAACTCGTCATTTGAGCGCCATGGGCGACCGAGCCAGCCCAGCGCCGCTTTTGCCACTCCACGCACCGTTGTCAAGGCAGGAGAGTACAAGGGGTCGAGCATCCAGGGCATCCGCAGCCGATTGCCGATGGTGGCGATCAGATAACCCCCTGCGTCAAGAACACGAACGATCTCGCTCGTCGCCTGTTTCGGGGAGTGCAGCCATGGATACACCCCGAGCGCCATGACAAGGTCGAACGAATTGTCCGGAAATAGGAGGACATGCGCATCCGCGTGGCCGACTCGAATGCGATCCGAGACGCCGGAACGGCCGACGCGCTCACGCGTGTGCTCGAGCATGAGGCCCGACGGGTCCGTCGCGTCTACGACGAAGCCGCGTTCGGCGAGCGCCACCGTGGCGAGCCCCGCACCGCAGCCGACCTCCAGGACGCGTGTGCCCGCCGGGAGCTTCAGGCCATCGGTCCACGACAGCGCGAGCTCCAGCCGGTGCTGATGGATAACCGCGACTACATCAGGGGTGTTGTATATCCGCTCCCACAGCATCGACTGCGCTTGGAAATGTGCAGTCACCCGCGCTTGCTTCGCCTCCTGCGGGTCGGGCGCAGGGGGGGTCCGGCGAGTCCTGATCAGTAGTCATGATCACTCCTCTCGCCTCGAGGGGTGAATCTCGCCTCCCGATCAGATCTTAAAGACTCGTTCATTCATAATCGAGTCAATTCTTATATTGTTCGGCGAAACTATGGGTATACCGCGCGTATATTTCAATACAAGATGTAACCGATAATATTCGTGATTATCGATTATTCCGCCTAATAAGCAGGACTCCCAATGCCAACGAGTTCGTAAGTTCGGGGGGCATGATACTTATCCCTCCTCGGACTGCTGCCCGTTCGCCGGCTTCGGCCCGGGCTTCTGCCGCGCGAGTGTTCGTCCCAGCCTTTTCGACGCCGCCAGAGACCGCCACGCCAGCCCTCGCGGCGCCAGTGCGCCTCGCCCCGGCGGCGCTATCTCGATGGCGTCTGCTGGCCGCTCGGCGGCTGCGACGACCCTTGGCCGGGTCCGCCTTGGCTCGTCAGAAGCGCCTGCGCCTGGCGGAATCCCTGCATCAGGCCTTGCTGATAGCCCGCCTGGTAGGCATCCATCACCTGACGAATGTCCCCCCCGCCGCGGCTTGGTTGCTGCTGCGTCTGATCCGCCGCCGCTTGCGCCATCGCTCCGCCAACCGCCGGAGCTTGCATGGTGGAGCTGCCGCTCTGCGGCGGGGTGGAGCTGCCGCTCTGCGGCGGGGCCGAGCTGCCGCTATAGGGCGGCGTCGCGATGCCCAGGATATAGATGGTTGCGCCGTCGAGCTGACCGGTCGATTGCAGCCCACTCGAGTCCTGGAAATCTTGGAGCGCAGTGACGGTATCATTGTCCCACATCCCGTCGGGGGCCCTGCCGAAGTAGCCCTGCTGCTTCAAGCGCGTCTGGATATGCCGCACGAGGCGGCGCGACAGCTGGTCCTGATCGGACGCCGCATTCGCGGCGCCGGGTTTGCCTTGCGTCTGGGCGCTGGGCGTCTGGGCGCTGGGCGTCTGGGCGCTGGTGTCGCTGCCGGGCGTCGCTTGCGGAGCCGGGCTCGCGGCCTGTTGCGCATAGGCGCCGGTCGTCGCCAGCAGTGCCGCCGCGACGAGGGCCGTCGTGGTATAACGCATCCTGGTCCTCCTACGTTGGACCCAGTGTGCTAGCACGAGACGACCGGCAAGAAATTGACCGCCGTCATACCGGTTAGAACCGCCTTGACGATGCGTCTGCCTACTCGGCGAGCCACGGCAAATCGCCGCGGCTGCGCCGGATTCACGTGTCCGTTCCGCCGAAATCCCTATATTGCCTCGTCGCGCGCCGCGATCTCCCGCCGTATCGGTTTGGCACGATGATCTTGCAGAATGTGATCAACTGGATCTTCTCGGCAATCCTCTGGCTGTTGACGCCGCTCTTCGATCTGGTCGGCCTCTATGCCTTGTCTGCATGCGCCGCGATCCTGCTGCTCGTCGGAACGGCGATGGCCCTTCGAAGAAGGATGCGGACAGGCGGAGGATAGGCCGGGGCGATCCCAGGGGGATTCTCGTCGCGCTGCGCGCCGGTCCCCACCCGACCGAGGCCAGTGGCCTCGGCCATCCTCCGCCCAAGGGGGGGGAGGAAAGTGACCATGAAATTCGGCGCGGCGGCCCAGCGCTAAGGCGCGGCGAGGGCGGCGGGTTCCGGGCCGGCCAGGCGGACGATGGCGGCGGTGCCCTGGCCGGGCGTGCTGTCGATGACGAACTCGCCGCCGTGCAGCCGCACCAGGGAATCGACGAGCGGCAGGCCGAGGCCGGTGCCGCCGTTGTGCCGCGCGTAGCCGTGCGTCGCCTGCTCGAACGGGAGCATCAGGCGCGGCAGATCGGCGGCGGCGATGCCGATGCCGGTGTCGCGGACGACGAGCTCGACGCGGCGGTCGGCGAGGCTGCGGAGCTCGGCGGTGACGGCGCCGTCGGCCGTGAACTTTACCGCGTTGGAGAGCAGGTTGAGCAGGATCTGGCGCAGCGCCCGCGGATCGGCGAAGCATTGCAGGGGCGCCGCGGGGAGGTCGAGCGCGAGGGCGATCCGCTTCGCCGCCGCGGAGTCGCGGACGAGGCGCACGGCGGCCTCGACGATGGGGCGCGGATCGAGCCACTCGGGCTCGACCCGGAGCTTGCTCGCCTCGGCTTTCGAGATGTCGAGGATCGTCGTGATCAGCTCGAGCAGATGCGTGCCGGAGGCGTGGATGTCCTCGGCGTATTCGCGATAGCGCGGATGGCCGAGCGGGCCGAAGATCTCGAGCCGCTGGACGTCGGAGAAGCCGATGATCGCGTTGAGCGGCGTGCGCAGCTCGTGGCTGACCGTCGCGAGGAATTCGGATTTGGCGCGGCTCGCCTCCTCGGCGCGGGCGCGGGCGCCCTCAAGCTCGGCGTTGCGGTCGGTGAGCTGACGCTGCAGGCGCTGCGCCGCCATCATCAGCAGGCTGCCGACGATCGCGATGTTGCAGACGATCGAGACGAGGAAATGGATGCCCTGGGCGGGGGTGCGGGCGAAGGGGTCGGCCGCCGGCGGCCACAGGATCGTCGCCGCCGCGCGGCTCGCCAGAGTCACGGCGACGAGGAGGAAGAGGGCGGCGGCGAGGCCGGCGCTGCCGCGCAGCGTCCGCGCCGGGCCGCGGATGAGCTCGATGGCGCAGAGGGCGCAGCAGGTCGAGAGCACGGCCGAGACGACGACGACCCGGCTGAGGATTTCGTCGACGACATAGGTCTCATAGGCGACGAAGCCGGCCATCGCCGCCGCCGCCAGGATTGCGCCGCCCCAGTGCGGCGTGCGGCCGTCGAAGCTGCGGATGCCGTTCCAGACGGCGGCGAGGCCGAGCACGGCGATGGCGTTGGCGGCGACGATCGACAGCGAGTCCGGCAGGATGCCGCGCAGCGCGCCGCCGACGGTCGCGAGCCCGACCAGGGCGACGCCGAGCGCCCAGAGGGCCAAGCCCGGCATGTTCCGGTGCGCGATCCAGAAGGCGATCATCAGCGAGGCGAGGGTTGCAGAGATCAAGGAGTGGACGACCAGCAGCGTACGGATATCGACGTTCATCAGGACTCGGCTCAGGCGTGGACAACACGATCGAGGCGCATGGTTAGCCGCTGGCGGCGGGGCGCGTCTCGATGATTCGGGACCGCTCAACCGGCGCGCCACGGCCGCCGAGGGAATACGCCGACTCCTGTACATTATCGCACGGCTGCGCGTCGCCCGCCGCTGCGCTATCGTCGCACTGCGGGCGTTGACAGGGCGCCGCTTCGGCAGATACGACAGTTGCGCCGCCGCCACTTCGCTTTCCGGTTGCGGCAGGTCGTGGCTCGGTGTTGGAGTGTTCCGATGCAATCCACCCGCCTCATCGTGGTGGAGGACGATCCCGTCACGCGGTCGATGATCGCCCGCTATTTCGCCAATGAGGGTTTCGCCGTCGTCGAGGCGGCCAACGCCGCCGAATGCCGGACGGCGCTACGGCGCGGCGCCGATCGAAGTCCAGCCGTGCGAGGATCGCGACTCCGCCGGGGCCTCGGCCTTTGCGCTGCTGCGCCAGGCCCGCTACGTGATCGAGGTCGGCCCGGTCCGCGGACCGAGCGCGGCGGTCGTCGACGCCGCGGAGTTGCGCCGGATGATGGCAGAGCTGACCGGGGAGATACGCGCGTGAACCGCCGGTCCGCGGTCGCTCACCGCGCGCCGGCGGCATGACGACCGCAATCCCGCTGATGATCGGCGCGATCCTCTTTGTGCTCGGTTTCGCGGCGGCTATGCCATGCGCGCCCAGATCTCCCGGCGACGCCGCGCGCGACGCCTCCGACCGCCGACCCGGCGCTCGCGCCCGACGCTGCCGCCGCGCCGCAACTCCGCTATAGTCCCTTCCCTCACGCGGGCGCTCGACTCGACGGAGGGGGAGGATCATGGATCATTCGGCAGCGGACAGTTCCGGCGGCGGCGCGACGACGAAGCCGTTCCGCATCGACGTGCACCACCACATCTCGCCGCCCGCCTACATCAAGGAGACGTTCAAGCTGCAGCAGCCGCCGTCGCTCGGCTGGAGCCCGGAGAAGTCGCTGGAGGATATGGACAAGGCGGGGGTCGCGACGGCGATCACCTCGATCACGACGCCGGGCGTCTGGCTGGGCGACGATGCGCAGGGGCGGCGGCTGGCGCGCGACTGCAACGACTACGCGGCGCGGCTGGCGGCGGATCATCCCGGGCGGTTCGGGGTCTTCGCGGCGCTGCCGCTGCCGGACCGCGAGGGGGCGCTGCGCGAGATCGAGCACGGGCTCGACGTCTTGAAGGCCGACGGCGTCGCGCTGCTGACGAACTATGGCGACAAATGGCTGGGCGACCCGGCGTTCGACGAGGTGATGGCGGAGCTCAACCGGCGCAAGGCGGTCGTCTATACGCATCCCGAGGCGCCGGCTTGCTGCCGCGACCTCGCGACGGACCTCTACAACAACGCGGTCATCGAGTACGGCACCGACACGACGCGCGCCATCGCGAATCTGATGTTCCGCGGCACGACGACGCGGTTTCCCGACATCAGCTGGATCTTCTCGCATGGTGGCGGCACGGCGCCGTTCCTCGCCGAGCGGCTGATCCGCACCGGCGCCAATCCGGCGATCGCGCAGCGCCTGCCGCCGCACGGCGTGCTCGGCGAGCTGCGGCGGTTCCATTACGATACCGCCCAGGCGTCGTACCCGCCGACCCTCGCCGCGCTGACCCGGCTGGCGCCGATCGAGCGCATCCTGTGGGGCACCGACTTCCCCTTCCGCCGCGGCGAGGAATACGTGCGGCAGCTGTCCGACTACGGGTTCGACGCGGCCGACCTGCGGCGGATCGACCGCGACAATGCGGTGGCGCTGATGCCGCGGCTGGCGGCGGCCTCGGGCGGCGATTGAACCGGCGGTCGCGGCAGGCTACACAGTCGCATGCACCCGGACGCGATTTTACAGGCGGCGTTCCTCGGCATCGTCGAGGGGCTGACGGAGTTCCTGCCGGTCTCGTCGACCGGGCATCTCATCCTGCTCGTCGATCTCCTGGGGTTCCAGGGACCGAGCGGCCGCGTCTTCGAGATCGCGATCCAGCTCGGCGCGATCCTCGCGGTCTGCGTCGTCTATTGGCGGCGGCTGTGGCACGTGGCGCGGGATGCACCGTCGGATCCCGGAGCGCGGCGCTTCATCCTGGCGATCGTCCTGGGCTTCCTGCCGGCCGGCGTCATCGGCGTCCTTGCGGGCGGCTTCATCAAGTCGGTGCTGTTCTCGCCCTGGGTCGTGTCGGTCAGCCTGATCGTCGGCGGAATCGTCATCCTGGCGGTCGAGCGCGTCAAGCCGGCGCCGCGCTTCGACAAGGTGGAGCGGTTCCCGGCGCTGCTGGCGCTGGGCATCGGCTTCTGCCAGGCGCTGGCGATGATCCCCGGGGTGTCGCGCTCCGGCGCGACGATCATGGGCGCGATGATGCTGGGCGTCGAGCGCCGCGCCGCGGCGGAGTTCTCGTTCTTCCTCGCAATCCCGACGATGCTGGGGGCGACGGTCTACGATCTCTATAAGAACCGCGCGACGCTGAGCTTCGACGACGGCGCGCTGATCGCGGTCGGCTTCGTGCTGGCCTTCCTCGCGGCGCTGATCGTGGTGCGGGCGCTGCTGGCCTATATCAGCCGCCACGGGTTCGGCGTCTTCGCCTGGTACCGGATCGCCCTGGGGCTGGTGATGCTCGGCGTGCTGAGCGCCCGCTGAGCGAGGGAGGCAATCATGAAGATCGCGAGAACGGCGTTGCTGATCATCGGCGTCCTCGCCGTGCTGGTCGGCGTCATCTGGATCGGTCAGGGGACCGGGTATTTCCCCTATCCGCGCAGCAGCTTCATGATCGATCGGATGCCGTGGGCCTATCGCGGCATTGGTCTCGCAATCGCAGGGCTGGTCGCGATCGTCGTTTCGCGGCGGATCTGAGGGGGCGCGCCACGCTACGCCGTCCGCTTCCGGCAGATCAGACGCCGCTTTCCTTGATGCGGTGCAGGCGCTTGACGATGCCGAACCAGAAGGCCTCGCCTTCGACCGTCGTATGCCAGGGGAAGGCGGCGCCGACCGTGTGGATCGCCTCGTCGATCAACCCGAAATCGACGCCTCCGACGGTGACCGGCTGCCGCGCCGGGGCGGTTTCGCGCGGCAACGCCGGGTTGTGATCGACCCGGATTTGATCAGCAATGAATGGCGGCATGATACCTCCCGATGGCGCCGGAGATCGACGAGCAGTGGTCACGTCCGCCGGACGTCGAGGAGCCCGCACCTCGATTAGCGGACCAGTATTAACGACAATTCAGCAGGATTGTCTTAGTCGCGCGAAGAATTTTTACTTCCGCGCCGATCGGGCCGGCGAGAAGCGTGCCGACGGGTCAGGCCAGCGCCAGGGTCTTCGCCTTCATCTTGTTGTCGGTCGTCCGCGCGATCTGCTCCTTGATCTCGGCCTGCATCTGCTTTTCGATTGCCTGCCGCGCCGCCGGCGGCATCGCGTCGAGCTGCTTGCGCGTCAGATGGTGGCTGGCGAGCCAGGAATCCTCGATGCGCTGGGCCGGCGTCTCCTTCATGTAGTTGAGGAAGACCTTCGCCGGATCGCTGCCGTCGGCGACTGTCGCGAGGCCCGGATCGGCAGGCGCGGCGGATTGCGTCTGCCCGGTCTGGTCGGCGATCAGTTGAGCGAGGACGTTGTTGGCGAGCGGCGCAATGCCGGAGGTGCCGGCGACGGCGCTCTTGGCGCCGGCGGCAAGGGTCTGCGCCGTGGCGGTCGCGGTACCGATCGTCTGGGCGGCGGCGTTCGTCGCGTCCTGCACGCTCTGCCCAGCCGGCGTCGCGACCTGCGATGGGACATAGCTCTGCGCGGCATAGCCGAGGATGCTTCCGACGGCGCTCATGACAGGAACCTCTCGGTGTCGCGACCGCGGTGATGGCCGCCTCGACGATCCGAGGAACGCAATCGCCGTGCCACCCGGCGGCGCAAGCGTTTCGGCCATTCGGCGTGACGACGAGGGGTGCGGCGCCCGGCATGATCGTCCCGCTTGTCGCGTCGGCCCGGCAAAGTTTGCCCGCCGGCGGCGCGCGATCCGTCGTAGCATCGGGTGCGTCGTTGCCGCTCCGGGCGGAGACCCGGGTCGCCGACGAGCACGCGATCCCCTGCACCCGAAAGGAGAAGACGATGAAGCGCGCGGATCTGACGGAGAAGCTTCTCGACATCAAGCGCGAGAACGGCTGGAGCTGGAAGCATATCTCCGGTGCGATCGGCGGGTTTTCCGAGATTCTGATCACCGCGGCCCTGCTGGGCCAGATGAAGCTGACGAGGCAACAGGCGGCGAAGGCGGCCAAGCTCTTCGGCCTCGACAAGGCCGAGGAAGCGCTGCTCAACGAAATCCCCTATCGCGGCTCCCCCGCAGCGCCGCCGACCGATCCGCTGATCTACCGGTTCTACGAGCTGGTGATGGTCTACGGCACGGCGTGGAAGGAGCTGATCCAGGAAGAGTTCGGCGACGGCATCATGTCGGCGATCGACTTCGACATGCAGATGGAGCGCCTGCCCAACCCCAAGGGCGACCGCGTGAAGATCACGATGTCCGGGAAGTTCCTGCCCTACAAATATTACGGCAGCGAGGGCAACACTCCGGAGTATGGTTTCAAGGAAGACTGATCCGGATCCCGCCCGCCCGCCCGCGCGTCGAAGGCGTAAAACCGATGCAACGCACGGGCGTGTAATTTTACGTGATCCGAACCACAAAAGTGAAGGCGCGATCTCTAACGCGCAACTAGCCTCGTGCATTGACGGCGTTTCGCGCAACCGGTCGGTCGCCGGAAAATCGCGTGTCAATGCAACCGTTGCGGGCGGCGGAGGATGAATATGGATACGACGGATGAGCGAGTAGTCGAAACGGTGCTCACAGCCTTTTACGCGGCCGTCGGCGCCGGCTGTGAAAGAGTCCAGTGCTACATCGCCGCCGTGGACGCGCTCTCGGCAGCCTTTCCCGGGGAAAGCCGCACGGCGACGGCATGCAAGGCGGTGTCGATCGTTCGCGCGACGCTTCCGATGGTGCCGGAAAGGGTGAGGCACTAGGGCGCCCCGCCGCGAGTCTCGCGGCGGCGACCGGCCGAAGTCCCGCTCAGCCGTGACGAGCGGGAATTTCGGTGCGGTCGTCGGGCGCGGCGAAGATGCCGCGCCGGAACGACGTCAGCGCCATCAGCATGAAGATCGCGAACAGCAGCCCGCGCGCCCACCAGCCGAATACCCCGTCGGCCTGCGGGGCCGGCAGCAGCAACAAGCCCGCCGCGACGGCGAGGTCGACAATGCCGAAGAAGACCGACAGATACCGCAAATAATTCTTGCTCATCATCCGCCCTCACGCGCTCGACATTCGGCGCGTTCCCGCGCCGGTCGCTCCGTGCACCGCGGATAAAGTATCGGAGGTGGAAAATCGGCTTCATAACATTGGTTGAGAAAAGCGGATTATTTTCAACTTCGGGGCGTCGCTGCGCGGCCGGGGAGACCTCGTGTCCTCACGCGAACTCCTGCACGCGGTCGTGCAAATCGCCGAGATCGCGGAGCAGCTGCTCCAGTGCGAAGGCGAGGCTGAAGATCCTGCCGACGGCTTCGTCGGGGAGCTCGCGCATCGTGCCGAGGCCCCGCAGCTCGGCCATCGCGGCGCCGTAGTCGGCGATGGCGTGCGCGACGGCATCGAGCGTCGGCAGCGGTGCTTTGCCGGTGACCGCGGGGGCGGCGGCGCGCAGGAAGGCGGCGATCGCCGGCGCGGCGCGCGACGCCGGACCGGCGATGCCGGCGCGGACGGTCTCGGGCAAGGGCGCGGCGGCGGCGCGGCCGATCATCACGAGGTCGTTGCGCACCCGCCGCAGCGTGCGGCAGAGCGGCTCGGGATCGGCGGCATCGGTCAGGTGATGGGCGCGCTCGCGCGACGCCTCGTCGGCCGCCGCCTCGGCGCGGGCGATTGCCTTGCGGACATCATCGTGCAAACTCTGGATCGCAGCGGGGTCGGACGGCGATTCGAGTCCCGCCATCAGGCCGAGAATCAGCTCCGCCATGATCGTCAGCGCTTGCGCCGCCGCCTCCGCAAGCATGGCGTGCGCGCGGGCCGGCAAGACGAACAACGCGACGCCGAGCGCGACGATGCTGCCGAGCCCGATCTCCATCATGCGATGGGCGGCGGAGAGAACCGGACCCGCCTCCTGGTTCAAGGGAGTCAGCAGCAGGATGATCGCGGTGATCGGCGCGACGCGATAGGTCGGCCGGAGCGCCGTCAGCAGCCCCAGCGGCACGAGCGCAACAGCCAGCGCGAGGCCGAGCGACAGAATCGTCTCGTGCGGAATCGCCAGCGAGACGACGACGCCCCAGGCGGCACCGCCGAGCGAGCCGACGAAACGGTCGAGGGTCGCCTTGAGCGAGCCGCCGACGCTTGCCTGCATGACGATGACGGCGGTGAGTACCGCCCAGTAGCTCTGCGCCAGACCGAGGAGATGGCCGAGGGCGAAGGTGAGCAGACCGGCGATGGTGATGCGCAAGCCGAGCCGCAGCTCGGCACGATGAGAGCCCAGCCAGGCGCCGAGCGGGGCTTCCGCCATGCGCCGGCGGGCCGGGCTGCTACTCCGCCGCTTGCTCCGCCGGCGCGACGAACTGCGCCGCGTAGTTGTTGCGGCGGCGCAAATTCTCGCGGTACTTCGCCTCGAACTCGGCCGGCGGGAAGGAATGAGTCGAGGGCCGCGCGAGCAGCGTCTCGGCCCACGCGTTGAGCCGCGGGAATTTCTCGATCTCGCCGAGGTGCTTGATCCGGTCGAGGAAGAAATACCGCTGCAGGAAGGGCGCGTAGGCGGCGTCGACCAGCGAATATTTCGCACCGTTGAAGAACGGCCCGGCGCCCTGCTTTTCCAGCGCCTTCTCGAGCCGGTCGAAGGCGACCGGAATATTCGCCGCCGCCTTGACGTAATCGGCCTCGGTCTCGGCATAGGCGGTGCCGGTGACGGCGGAGGCGAAGGTCGGCAGATAGTCGGTCCAGGCGCGGTTGACGGCACGGACGACGGGATCCTCGGGATGGAGGCGCGGCGCGATGGTCTCGTCGAGATACTCCGCGATGGCATTCGATTCGAAGAGCGAGACGCTGTCGTCGATGCGCAGCACCGGCACCTTCTTGTGCGGCGAGATCGCGAGGAACCAGTCGGGCCGGTTGTCGGGCGCGATATGGCGGAACTCGAAGGGGATGTTCTTCTCGCGGAGCACGATCGCCGCGCGCTGGACCCAGGGGCAGGTCTCGAAACTGACCAGCAAATATTTCGTCATGACGACCTCCCGAGAGAATTGGCGAATGGTGGCGCGAGCACCAGTTTGGAACCGTAGCGGATCGCGGTTACAACGGCAACCGCACCCCCAGCGAAAGGTTTCCCATGAAGATCGATCTGTCGCGCAAGACCGCCATCGTTACCGGCTCGACCCTCGGCATCGGCTTCGCGATCGCCAAAGGACTTGCGGAATCCGGCGCCACCGTCGTCGTCAACGGCCGCCAGCAGGCGGCGGTCGATCGCGCAGTCGCGGCGCTGAAGGAGGCGGTTCCGGGCGCCCAGCCGCGCGGCTTCGCGGCGGATCTCGGCACCGCCGAGGGCTGCGAGGCCCTGGTCGCCGCCGAGCCCGACGCCGATATCCTCGTCAATAATCTCGGCATCTTCGGACCGCAGGATTTCTTCGCGATCCCGGACGCCGAGTGGATGCGGTTCTTCGAGGTCAATGTCATGTCGGGCGTCCGGCTGTCGCGCGTCTATTTGCCCCGCATGCTGAAGCGCGACTGGGGCCGTATCATCTTCCTGTCCTCGGAATCGGGTCTCAATATCCCCACCGAGATGCTGCATTACGGTGTGACAAAGACCGCCAACTTGGCGGTGTCGCGCGGGCTTGCCAAGCTCGCCGCCGGCAGCGGTGTCACGGTGAACGCCGTGCTGCCGGGCCCGACCATGTCGGAGGGCGTCGCGGAGATGCTGAAGGATGATGCGGACAAAGCCGGGACGTCGATCGCCGAGACGGGGAAGGCATTCGTCCGCGCGCACCGCTCGAGCTCGATCATCCAGCGGATGGCGACGCCCGAGGAGGTCGCGAACATGGTCGTCTACGTCGCCTCGCCGCAGGCCTCGGCCACGACCGGCGCGGCGCTGCGGGTCGACGGCGGCGTCGTCGAGACGATCGCCTGAGACGTTTGCGTAGGGCGTGTACTCTTAATTCGGTTGCAGCGAGACCTCGGAGGGTCCGCCATGGGTGGGCAGCGGACATAAGCTGGCTTGGTCAAGCGGCGTCGCCCAGCGAAGTTGGTTGGACCGGCGAGACTTACTACATCCTAGCGATGATCGTTCGTCCCCGCCCCACCGCGTTCGGCCTGTTGTTCATCCTGCGCGGCTCTATCCTACCGATGATCGCCCCGCGGTTGCTGGCGGTGCTGGCAGTGTCCGCCGGGACGGTGTGGCTGCACGACGCAGCGCCACAGCATTTTCGCGAGGTAAACCCCGCGCCATTCACGCTACTCGGGCTGGCCTTGTCGATCTTCTTTGGGTTTCGCAACAACGCTTGCTACGAACGGTGGTGGGAGGGCCGCAAGCAATGGGGCCAGCTTGTCGCGGAGACGCGCAGCCTGGTGCGCGAATTCATGACACTACTGCCGGACGACGCGGCGCTGCGGCGACGGTGCGCGCATCGCGTCGTTGCCTTCGCGCACGCCCTTCGCAGCCAGCTCCGCGACGGCAAGGATCGCGAGGCGCGCGACTGGTTGCCGGACGGCGAATGGGATCGGGTCACGCAAAGCCGCAGCCGTCCGGACGCGATCCTGCTGGCGCAGGCAGCGGAGTTGGGGGGGCTACTTCGGCGCGGCGAATTGTCGGACATCCTCTACCGAGTGTTCTCCGAGCGGCTCCTGGCGTTGACGACCATTCAAACGGCGTGCGAGCGCCTGCGCTCTACTCCGATGCCGTTCGCCTACACTTTGCTGCTGCACCGCACCGCCTGGCTGTTCTGCCTGCTGCTGCCGTTCGGGATGGTAGGCACTCTGGGCCTGGCCACGCCGGTCTTGACGACGATTCTGGCCTATGCGTTCTTCGGTCTCGATGCCCTCGGCGAGGAGCTGGAGGAGCCCTTCGGCCCGTCGGAGAACGCCCTGCCACTGGACGCCATGGTGCGCGCCATCGAGATCGCCACGAGCGAAGCGCTGGGCGAAGCCAAGCTGCCTGACGCGCTGCAGCCGCGGAAGTTCGTGCTGCTGTAACGAAGAAGCGCGAATAGCGGGTGGGAAGCGGACATATAGGGGTTACTAATGCCAGCCGCCCGGGTTTGCTATTAATTCCCCATTGGTCAATACGTTATCGATGCGAACGATATGTTGGGCAGTAAGCCCACTGAGGCCGATGCGGACCTGCGAGTAATGGTTACCGTCCGCGGCTTGGTCACTGGCCAACGAGATCATCAGATCGTGCCATCGCGGAATTATCTCGATAATATAGCCGTAGGCTTCGATCCACCAATGTTCCTCGGCAGCGCCGTCGGCAGTGGGCCAATGCATGCAGAGGTAGTAATTTGCGCCGATGTCCGTAAGCGTGCGCGAAAGGCCACTAGCGTCAATTGCACGCTTGATGATCTTCTCTACCATATACTGGGCGTTGTATTTTCCAGTGGGAATGTGCTGCCGCCCCCCGGGGCTGTAGTTGAATGCATTTCCATGGTACTTGTCGTATTGCCGCTGCGCCCACGTGATGGTCTGCGCGTCGAGCGCACCGCCCTGGGTGTTCAGACCCGCCTCACCCACCGCGACATTCAACATTTGCGCATCCTCGGCATTGACGATGCTAAATATCTTGATAACCGTGTTGTTGCCGGTGCCACCTGTGAGCGCGAAATCGCGGCAGGCCTCATTACGTGCCGCTCCGCCTATTGTTTTAGTCTGTCCGCGGGGTATCTGCCGCAGCGAAGCAATCT
>JAQGID010000438.1 GCA_028291405.1 Rhodospirillales bacterium
TGCTGAGCTTCATGTGTGACCTCCCGGTGGCGTGGCGGCAAATGAATTGCGCGTTCGGCGTCGGCGATGATACGTCGACGGAATTCCCGGCCCGGATGTTGACGCATGCGGCGTGCCGAGCCAACACAAGCTTTCAGCGATCGGAGAAGACGTATCCATGATCACGCGACGCCGTTTCGCGACGGGCGCCTGCGCCACCTTCGTCGCCTGTCGCCTCGATGTCAGCCTCGCGGCGGCGGGCGAGTTGACCAAGGACCTCGCCGAGACATTCGGGCGGATCGAGGCTGAGAGCCAAGGGAGGCTCGGGGTCGCGATTCTCGATACGGCGTCCGGCACACGCGCCGGGCACCGCGCCGACGAGCGGTTTCCGATGTGCAGCACCTTCAAGCTGCTCGCTGCCGGGACGGTGCTCGCCCGCGTCGACGCCGGCCAGGAACGCCTCGAGAGACACGTGACGATCGCCGCCGGCGATCTCGTCCCCTATTCACCCATCACGGAGAAGCATGTCGACCGCGCCGGCATGTCGCTGGGCGAGCTCTGCGAGGCAGCGCTGACGGTCAGCGACAACACGGCGGGCAATCTGCTCCTCAGGAGTCTCGGCGGCCCCGCGGCGCTGACGCGATACGCACGGTCGCTCGGCGACGCCGCGACGCGGCTCGACCGGATCGAGCCCGACCTCAACGAGGCGCTCCCCGACGACCCGCGCGACACGACGACGCCCGCAGCCATGCTCGAGAACCTGCGCAGGCTCGCCGTCGACGACGCGCTGCTGCCGGCGTCCCGGCAGCAATTGATCGCCTGGCTGACCGGCAGCAAGACCGGCGACGCGCGGCTCCGCGCTGGAATGCCGAAGGAATGGCGGGTCGGCGACAAGACCGGCACCGGCGACCGCGGCACGACGAACGACGTCGCGGTCATCTGGCCGCCGCAACGCGCCCCGGCGATCGTCGCAGCCTATCTGACGGGCGCCAGCCCCTCCGGCGAGCAACGCGACGCCGCCCTCGCCGCGGTCGGTCGCGCGGTCGCCGACGCGCTCTCGCGCTGATCAGCCGGCTAGCAAAGGAATCACCGATCGCAGCCGGGCGTTACGCAGGTAAAGTCCGCCCCAGGCGAGCACACCGAGATAGAGGCCGAAGAGGAGATGGGTGAAGACGGGATCGCCGACGCGCAGATGGCTGGCGATCGCGCCGCCCATGACGCCCGTCAGCAGGATCGCGCCGAGCACTGAGGTTCGCGGGACGACGTAGAGGATCGTGATCGCGAGCTCGATGATGCCGATCGGCCGGGCGACGCTCTCGGGATAGCCGAGCTGCGCGAAGGATTCCGCGACCGGCGGGATCATGATCAGCTTGATGATGCTGTCGAACAGCATGAAAGCCACGACGAGGGCCGTGAGAACCCGGCCGGTCCAGAGCATCGGCGTCGAGGTTGGGGCGATCGTTTCCACGATGTTTCCTTAAAGAGTCTTCAACAGCGCGGCGAGGCGGTTGTGGGTCTGGCGGGCGCCCTCCTCCATGCCGGTCGCCAGCATCGCGTCGCGGTCGGCGAGCGAGTCGAACCGCGAGACGCCGGTGAGAGTCGTCGCGCCGTCGCGCTCGTCGAAGCAGATCGAATTGACGACGCGCTGGCCCTCGAACATTCCCACGACGCCGAAGGTCATGACGAGAAGCTCGGGCGCGGCAACTTCGAGATAGGTCCCGTGAAAGCGATGGGGCGTGCCGTCCGGCGCGCGATGCTCGATCCGCCAGCTCCCGCCAGGCCGGACGTCGAGCTCGCAGCGCGTCACGACGAAGCCGTGCGGACCCCACCATTGCATCATCAGCTGTGGGTCGACATGCGCCGCGAAGACGCGGGCGTGCGGCGCCGCGAAGGCCCGGGTCATGACGATTACCGGCTCGTCGGGCCAGCCGAGGGCGGGGCTGGCAAGCGGGGTTCGGGAGGTGGCTTGCATCGGAGCCTTCCTGATCGATTGTGGCGAGGTGACGCCCTAAGGACGAACGAGCGAGGGAAAAACCGACATCTCGGGCGTTTTTTTTGCGGGTCAGGCTTCTTGCGCGCGCAGCGCCGCCTCGTCGAGGCCGAGGTGGTGCTGCAGCTCGCGCCGCCCCTTCGGCGTGATCCGCACGGCGCGGGATTCCGGCTCGCGGCGCAGCCAGCCGCTCATGCAGAGGACGCTCATGAACTGCACGGCCAGCGGACCCGCCAGGTGATGCGTCCGCTCGGTCCAGTCGAGGCATTGGCGGGCGAGGCCGCGGCGGGTCGGATTGACGCAAGTGACGTCGAGACCGATGCTGCCGAACCAATCGACCCCGACGGCGGTGACGTCGAACCGCTTCTCGGGCGCCTTGACGATGAAGCCGCGCTCCTGCAATGCGGCCGCGACGGCGACGCCGATCTGGCCCGCCAGATGGTCGTAGCAGCAGCGGGCGAAGCGCAGCTGCTGGGCCTCGCGGCTGAGCGCCTTGCGGCGGACGGGGGCGACCGGGTGGATGGTCGCGAGCTGCTCGATCGCCTGGGCGATCTGCGCGCCAGCGAGACGGTAATAGCGATGCCGCCCCTCGCTCTCGACGGCGACGAGCCCGCCGGCGAGAAGCTTGGCGAGATGCGAGCTCGCGGTGTGCGCGGTGATGCCGCCGGCATAGGCCAGCTCGCCGGCCGGCATGGCGCGGCCGTCGAGCAAGGCGCTCAGCATCGCCGCTCGCGCCGGATCGGCGATCAACGACGCGATGGCTGCGACGTTCGGGGTGTGGAACATGTCTGCCTCCTGACCCAGGAGGATAGCGCGATCGGGCCACGAATGCTTCGACGCGCATCGAAGCATCCCGCCGCGGCATGGCCGTAGTCTCGGCCGATCGTCATCACGTCGACCCGCGGCATGGACCGGAACGCGGCCGGTTAACTCCCGTAGCTGAACTTCGGCCGCCAACCCGCGGCGCCTTCCGGCATCAGGTCGAAGAGGCGCCAGACGCTGCAGAAATCGTCGCCGTCCGCGAAGCCGGTATCCGCCACGCGGAGGATCTTGCCGCCGCTGCGCTTGAAGACCGAGACGCCGGGCATCGGCCTTCCGTCGGCCCAATAGCCGGCATCTTCGGCGAAATTCGTGCCCTGGACCGAGACCATCGGAAATTTCCAGCCGCGGCCGGCCGCAAAGTTCTGCTGGCGCTCGGGCGTATCCGGCGACGACACGACGAAGGCGGCGCGATCACGCAGATGATCGAAGACGCCGTTGAAGCCGTCGGCCCACATCGTGCAGCTGGCGCAGCCGGTGCCCATGTTGTGGATGACGAACAGCGTGTCCTTGTCGCCGAACAGGGACGAGAGCCGGACCTTGCCCTGCAGCGTCGCGAACTCGTAGTCGGCGACCTCCTCGGGCGCGATCGACGCCTGGACGCCGCGCATCTTCTCGCGCAGGGCGGCGATCTGGTCACGATAGGAGGCGAGCTGCGCGACCTTGTCCTTGTCGTTCACCGCCGATCCTCCCGCGCGTCGTACTCGTCGCGAATCCTGACCCAGGTCATCCTAAACGGCAGGCCATCCTCGCCCCGTCCTTCAGGCACGAGGTCGAGGAAATTGTAAGCAGTGTTCAGCATGTCGAGGCCGCGCGCATAGCAGGAATAAGTGTGAAACACCGCACCGTCGGCATCCTTGAAGAACACGCTGATGCCGGGGAGATCCGACTTCGTCATCGTCCTCGGCGCGTAGTTGTAGGTCGCCGTTCCGGCGGCGAGATCTTCCGGGGTGAAGAAGACGCCGTAGTCCTGGTTGAAATCGCTGCCGTCGGACGACAGCCATTTGAAGGTCCAACCGAGGCGCTTCGCGAAGGCCTGGAGCTTGGGAACCGGTGCGCGCGAGATCGCGACGAAGGTCACGTCGCGCTGGTTGAGATGCGGCACGATGCCGTTGAAATTATC
>JAQGID010000012.1 GCA_028291405.1 Rhodospirillales bacterium
GCGGCAGGCTTATCCGTCGCGAACTTTTGGCTGTAGACGAGCGGGACGATGCTGCCACCCGGCGGCACGAATTCCGTCAAGTCGGAGACGACCTCGGCTGCCTTCGCCTGAACCGCCTGTGACAGAAATGGCTCCAGGCTCAGCGCTCCGTCGACTGCTCCCGAGGTGAGCGCAGGCAGCATGTTCGGAAATGCAAGCTCAACGACCTGGACGTCATTGAGCGTCATTCCATGCTTTTCTAGGAGCTTGTACAGCAAATAATATGTGGATGCCGCCTTGGACGAGACCGCGACCTTCTTGCCCTTCAGGGCCTTCATCGTCGCGTCTTCGCTGCCTTTCGCTTCCGAGGAACGGACGATGAAGCGGGTCGCGGAAAACCCAGGGCGCAGGCTTTGCTTGTCACCGACGAGCCGCAGATTCATTTGCTGCTGTACGGAAGCGAAGAGGCCAGGCGTCAGCGAGATACCTGCGACATCGAGTTGGTCGGTCGCGATGGCTGCCGTCAACGCAGGCGCCGTCCCCATCCGCTGGATGTCGATCGCCATCCCCACGGCTTTCAAGAATCCATATTCCTGCGCTAGGAATAGCGGCGCATCGGTGGCACCGCCCACGGAAGCGAATCGGATCAGACGAAGTTCGGATCCAGGCGCTTCGGCGGAAGCCGGGGCTTGTTGCGTCACCAACGCTGCGATCGCCGTCGCCACGAGCAATAGCGGTCTTGCGAAGAGTTCCATAGATTTCAAATCATCCTCCCGACCATTTTTTGCTTGGCGCGTTGGGAACGCCTAGCTGACTTCGACTTCTGCGACCGGCGTTCTGCTACGCGATCGTTGCGTCCGGTTGCGCAGCGTCATTTGTAGGTCCCGAGGTCCTTTACGGCCGCTTCGGCGAATGACGGGTCGACGATCTTTTCGATGTCGATCGGCGTGCGCAGAAACTTCTGTTGAACGAAGAAGCTCTGTAGCTCGCCGAGAAATTCAACGCTCACCCGCTGGTTCGGGTCGAGGCCTGCGGGAAAGCCGTCCGCAACGACCTCCGGCTTTACCTTAGCGTACCGGGCGATGATCTCGATAACCTTCTGCTTGCCCTTGCCCTCGACGAAGGCGTCGTTATAGACCCGAACGCCACGCAGATAGGCCTTCAGAAAGGCGCGTGCCGGACCCGTCTTTCGAGCGAAATCCTCGCTGTAGACGATGGGAACGATCGTTCCGCCTTCAGCCGGCACGAACTCGCTCAGATCGGAAACCACCTTTGCGGCACCGGTCTGCAGAGCCTGCGAGAGAAACGGCTCGAGGTCGATCGCGCCATCGATCGCCTTGGTAGAGAAGGCCGGCAACATATTCGGATAGGCAAGCTCTACGACATTGATGTCACTGAAAGACATGTCGTGCTTCTTCAGAAGCTTCTCCAAAAGCATGTAGACGGAGGATGCCTTTGACGAGACAGCGATCGTCTTGCCCTTCAGCACTTTCATGTCTTCCGGCTCATTCGCCTTCGCAAGATCGGAGCGGATTACCAGGCGGGTGGCGGAAAGCCCCGGACGCAGACTTTGCTTGTCACCGACGATCCGGAGATTCATTCCTTGCTGAATCGAGGAGAACAGGCCCGGCGTAATCGAAATGCCGGCGGCATCGAGTTGGTTCGTCGCCACGGCGGTCATCAGGTTCGGCGCGCTGGTCATGCGCTGCATCTCGACCTTCAACCCGGCCTCTTTGAAGAAGCCGAACTCATCTGCCAAATAAAGTGGCGCATCGGTGATCCCGCCGACCGACGCAAAGCGCACCGTTTCTTCCTGACCCCACGCTGTGGCGGGGATTGCGACCACAGCAACTACGGCAACGAGGGCGAGCGAAGCAACCGCACCGCGCGCCGCGTAACTCCACAGTCTCATTTCAATCCTCCCAATCTCGATCGTCGTTAGGCCGCTCGTTGGCGAGACCGGCCCCCGATGTCTGACGTGATACGATCCGCACAAGCCACAAGCAGATCGACAAGATGATCTTTGCTTGCGTCGTCGAAGCGTTGTTCAGGGATCGTCAGGCAGATATCGCCCAACACTTCGCCGCTGCTGCCGAACATCGGCGCCGCAAGACCGACCGCACCGGGGATGCGTTGGCCGCGGGTGAATGCGAAGCCTCGCTGCCGGACGTTCTCCAGTTCCGCCACAATGCGATAAGACTCAGTGATCGAGCGTCCGGTCAGCGGCGCCAGCCGCGTGCGGTGGATGATGGATTGAATTTCGGTCTCACTCAGGAAGGCCATGATGGCCAGACCTGAGGCACCGGTATGCACCGGCATCCATTTATTGAGTTCAATTACATAGCGTAGCGAGTGGCCGGACTCCACGCTGGCGGCAAACATCATTTCCTGTCGGACCTGATTGTAGATGCCGAGCAAAGCGGTCTCGTTGCAGGCGTCGACGAGGTGCCGCATCGGCTCCAGAGCAGCCTGCCGGATGGGCGCCTTCCCAGTCGTGAGTTGGGCCAGCCGGAAGAACTCCAATCCGAGTGAATACTGGCTCGTCTGCGAATTCTGTTGAACAAACCCCTCTTCAGCGAGCGCAAGCAGAAGCCGATGAGCGCTGCTGGGCGAGATCTGCAATCCGGCAGCCACCTCCCGCACCCCCGCCTCGCTCGATGGGTTCTCGGCCAGCCAGCCGAGGACTTTCAATGCCTTAGAAATTGGATTGCGATCGTTCTTCACAACAGAACACCTGACTCCCTGAACGAAAGCCTGTCGGTCCGTAGCCAGGATGTCAAGCGGTAAATCCAACGAAAAAATGAACTTGACCGCTCAATCGAGAGGAGGCTAGCCTCAGTAAAAGAAACAGTCGTTCCGTTCAAAAGAACAGGCAGGTTTGTGGAGCGGCCGTCTTGTGTCGCGGAAGCCGCAGTGAACGAGGTTTTGGAGGAAGGCATGGCGATAGACACGAGCTTGACGCTGCAAGCGCCGCCTGAGAGCACGCCGATATTGTTGCCGGGCGACGCTCTGGCGAAGGGGGATCGCGGCGAACCCCTTTTGATCGGCGGCCGCTGCACCTCCTGCGGTGAGCGAATGTTTCCTCGACATCCGGTTTGTCCTTCCTGCATGGGCGAGGACATCGTCTCCGAGACAATGCCGCGGCGCGGCACGCTTTACTCCTACTCGGTCGTCCATGTCGGCCCGAAAAAATGGAACAAGCCCTTCGCGCTAGGCTACGTCGACCTCGCTAATTCGCTGCGGGTCTTCAGCCATCTTCTGCTTGCTGATCTGGAGATCGGCAGCGCGATGGAATTGGATGTCGCCGAGGTTGGACGCGAGAGCGACGGGACCCCTATCGTGAGCTTCGTCTTCAAACGGGTGGAGGCTTGAATGCGGGGGGTTTCTGTCGTCGGTGTGGGCATGATCCCGTTCGGGAAATACACCGAAAAGACTTTGGCCGATCTCGGCTGGCCGGCCGTGAAGGCGGCAATCGCGGATGCCGGAATCGAGCCTCGTCGGATCGAAGCGGCCTATTGTGGAACGGCACTCGGCGGCATGATGGCCGGCCAGCGCATTCTCGGTCGTATCGGCCTCACCGGCATACCAGTCGCAAACATCGAAAACGCCTGTTCCTCCAGTTCGACCGCTCTGCGGCAGGGCGTGATGGCGATTCGTTCAGGCGAATACGATGTGGTGCTGGTGATTGGTGTGGAGAAGCTCACCAAGTTCGGCGGCGGAACGCTGCCGCTGGAAGAAGAAGATTGGGAGGTTAGCCAGGGTCTCGTCATGCCTGCGCTCTATGCCATGCGCGCGCGGCGCTACATGCATGAGTTCGGACTCACGAGCGCACAATTGGCGAAAGTCTCCGTAAAGAACCGCTCGCACGGTGCGCTCAATCCGGATGCGCAAATGCGCACGCCCGTGAGTTCGGAAGAGGTCCTTGCCTCCCGTCTCATCGCAGACCCGTTCACCTTGTTGCAATGCTGTCCGACCGGGGACGGTGCTGCGGCGATCATCCTCTGCGCTGCGTCGATTGCGAAAGAATTCCGCTCTGAGGCGATTCGGATCCGCGCCTCCGATCTCACCTCGGGCAAATACGTCTCTGGGTTTCGCGATATGACGGTTCCGGAGATCACGGTGCGCGGGGCGAGAGAGGCCTATGAGGAAGCTGGTCTAGGTCCAGAGGACGTCGATGTGGCCGAAGTGCATGACGCCTTCACCATCGCCGAGCTCCTGTATTATGAGGCGTTCGGTTTCTGTGCACATGGCGATGCCGGTGCCTTTTTGGAGAGCGGCGCGACGTCGCTCGGCGGCAGCATCGTTGTGAATCCGTCGGGAGGCTTGCTCGCCAAGGGCCATCCCATTGGTGCCACGGGCGCAGCCCAGGCTGTCGAGATCGTACGCCAACTACGGGGTGAGGCGGGCGCCCGCCAAGTCGAGGGCGCGCGGGTAGGGCTGACCCATGCGACCGGTGGCGGCATTTCGGGCTTCGACCATGGCGCCTGCTCGATTCACATCTTTTCGCGGTGACAATACGACGAGTGCGCTTCCAGCGCCGTGTCCTTCTGCAGGCCAAGGGATTCTAGCGTATGAGCATAGTGTCGAACCAGTCGCTTGCAGGCACGCGTGTACTCGACCTGACCCAATTCCTGTCCGGTCCGTATTGCACCCAGATGCTGGCCGACCTGGGCGCCGAGGTCATCAAGGTCGAATCCCCGCAAGGCGATCTTGCTCGCCTCATTCCACCGCATTTCGTCGGTGACGACAGTGTCTATTACCTGTCGATCAATCGCAGCAAACAGAGCACCGTCATTGATATGAAGACGACGGAGGGCCGGGACATCGTGCGCCGATTGGTTCTGGCGTGCGATGTTGTCGTCGAGAATTTCCGACCGGGCGTGCTCGATGGACTCGGTCTTTCTGCCGAACAGCTTCGTCGTGAGAAGCCGCAACTCGTATGGTGCTCGATCTCAGGTTTCGGGCAGAATGGCCCCTATCGCGACAAGCCCGCCTACGACATGATCGTTCAGGCGATGTCGGGCGGCATGAGTCTTACCGGTGAGCCGGGCGGCGTCGCCGTCCGCGCCGGCATTCCGATCGGCGACCTTGCTGCGGGCATGTATGCGGCGGTCGGCGTCCTCGCTGCGTTGAACCGGCGTCACATGACGGGTCAAGGCGATTACGTCGATATTTCGATGCTGGACTGCCAGGCGGCTATGCTGTGCTACCAGGGGGCGTATTACCTGCACTCCGGCGTGGTGCCCGCCCGCCAGGGCAGCGGACATGACTCGATTCCCACGTACCGCAGCTTTGCTGCTAGGGACGGCAATCAGATCGTCATCACTGCTAATACCGAACGGATGTGGCAGGGGCTCTGCCGTGCTCTAGGCCTCGAAGAACTGGCGAATGATCCCCGCTTCCGGACCAACCGTGAACGATATGAAAACCGTGTAGCGTTGTGGGGCATTCTCGAACCGGCCTTCAAAACGCGCGCCGCCGAGGACTGGCTGCCTGTGCTGGAGCGCGAGGCCATTCCCGCCGCGCTGGTGAATACGATCGATCGCGCGGTCGCCGATCCGCAGATTCGACACAGAAAAATGGTGAAGGAGCTCGCCGCTTCCGATGGCCGTCGCGCGCGCGTTATGGGGAATCCCATCGTGTTTCAGGAGGCGGCGCCTGGAAAGGATATCTTTCCCCCGACCCTCGGCGAGCATACCGCCCAGGTGCTGGGCAGGGTACTCGGCATTCCGCTCTCCGAGGTCGCTGACCTCGCGCGAAAGGGCGCTGTTCAGGTCAGCAATAAGCCCCTCCTGGTAAAGCCTGCGGAGTAGATCGACTACGGCGATGATCGAGGTCAATGGCGAGAGCCAGCATTACCAGCGTGCGGGCCAAGCGAGCCTCTGGTCCTGGTGCATAGCCTCGGTACGAACAGCGCACTCCGGACAGGCAAAAACTGAACGGTCAGTCGAAACTCTCGCCCAAGCGGGCGCCATTGGACCTCGGCGCGCAGGTCAGGGAGCTCGGCCGAATCGCAGCCAATAAAAAATTCGAGAAGAGGAAGCCAAGCTCATGACCGACACGCTTCGAATCAGACAGCCCAGTTGAGCCATGAATCACGCTGAGATTCAGGGCGAGCGGATCGCTTATCGAGAGGCCGGACAAGGAACGCCCGTCCTCCTCATCCACAGCCTAGGTACGTCGTCGGAAATCTGGGAACCGACGATCGCCCAGCTTGCCGATAAGTTCCGGGTGATCGCTATGGACTGCCGCGGCCATGGCGGCAGCACGAACCGCGGCGGGTTTTCGGTCGAGGCGATTGCAGAAGACGCGCATGCGCTGATGACGAAGCTGGGCGCCGAACGCTTCCACTATGCCGGCATCTCCATGGGCGGCCTCTATGGCATCAAGGGTTATGCGCTTGCACGCGAGCGATTTCTCAGCCTTACCCTCGCGGACAGTTTTGCCGCCCCCAATCCGATGGGGCCTGCTCGCGTGGCGCAGACGCGCGAAATCCTGGCGCAGTCCTCGATGCTCGAGTTCGGAAAGAGCTACGTCGCCGATACGCTGCTTCCGACGACCGCTTCATCGCTGCACCAAAGGATTGCCGAAATCATCGGGAGCATGAAGGCGGCCGACTACATGCAGACGCTTGAGGCGATCATGGTCGCCGACGTGACGAGGCACCTGCCCGAGATCGAGATCCCGACATTGATCGTCG
>JAQGID010000018.1 GCA_028291405.1 Rhodospirillales bacterium
CCATTGACGGAGACCAACCTGGCACCCGGCAACAGGTGAAAGCTCGCTATACGTTCATCTACGCACCGGAGCACGGCAAATGGCTGATCGTGCACCACCATTCCTCAGCGACGCCCAAGCCCTGACCCGGCTCCTGTCATCGGGCCTGGCACTTTGACCGATTGGCTGCCCGCATTGCACGCGAGCAATTCGGGTATTGAAGCGCAGCAACGTGCAGTCAGTTTCGTTTTGGAGGGTCGTTTTGATGGGGTCGTTTTGCCGGGTTGCTTAGTCGAGTGGCCTGGGTCCCAGCCTAAGTCCCGCCTCGACGGCATCATCAACTGCGGCGATGGCGGCAACGCGAATCGCCTGGGGCTCGTCTTCGATCTTCTGCGCTAACTGGAGGTATCGCGCAGCCAACTCGCCGAGTTCACGGCTGATGCTGGTGTTACGCGCGTCAGCGGCCAAGCGCAGGTAATCAGCTGCCCTAAGCCTCAGTGATGCTGGAGTCCCAGGACGCCCTAAGTCGGGTTTCGCACAAGCGCAAAACGGCAAATCAAAAGGAACTAGGCAACCGCAAAGGCTGGGATTTGTGACCTATGTCTGAGGAGACAGCTTACGCGCCAGGTGCTCTCTGGCGTTATCCTTGTCGCAGGATTGGATGATGTGCGGATGCTATCAACCCAGGCTCGACGCCAAAACGAAGCAGCCTTATCGGTTCTGCCTCGCCGATGGTGGCCTGATGGGGTTTGCGGGGCTGTGGGAGCGCTGGAGAGATCCGGCGAGCGGCGAGACCGTCAAGAGTTTCACCATCATCACCGGGGCACCCAATCCACTCGGGGTGCCGATCCATGATCGAATGCCCATGATCCTCGAACCGGAGGACTACAGGCGCTGGCTGGGCGAGGAAGAAGCATCGGCTGATGAGCTACAAGCGCTGCTGCGACCGTATCCGCACGAGTCGATGCGGGTCTACCCGATCGGGCCCGCCATCGGGAACGTGAAGAACGAGGGGCCCGAGCTGATCGAAGCGACCGGGCCGGATCTGACGTTGACGCTTGCATGACCTACCGCCCGATCGCCACCGCGCCGGACGACCGCACCATCACCGGCAAGCGCGGCGAAATTCGGATGCTCGTCGAATGCGCTGACGGGGGATGGTGGGTGAAGCAGTCCACCGCCCCCGACGATTGGGTCTTCGACGAAAACGGCGAACAGATCCTCGTCGAGCCCACTGAGTGGTGCGAGGTGCCGTGAAGGAGGATTCGATTGAAACAAGCGAATAAGAGCGGCCGAATCAAGGTGCGCGCGATCAAGAGGTCCGGCGATCTGGCGCAGCAGTGAAAGAAATAAAGGCGCCAACACGGGGAGGGCGCCCCGGCATGCGGCCAGGCCGTCGACATGCGCGATCTTGGGGCCGTGCTGCATCACGAGCGCAAAGGCCACGAGCCGTTGCTGAGCAATTGAGCGCTGGTCCTCACCGCCCGAGTGCCGCCCGTACGCTCCGACCCAGACTCCGTCGCGATCTCGCGCCACGTGCGATCGAGCAGCAAACGGCCTGAGCAGGACAAGGGCGGGGCCGAGGGCCGTGAACGTTCGTTATCGTTCTATGCTGGATCGGGGCTGCGCATCCCGGCGATCGACGCGGGCCGCTCGGATCCGTCGCTTCGGATCGCGAGACGCGGGAACATTTTTGCCGTCAACTTAGTGTTACTACGTATAGACAAATATCAAAAACGGGGACCTTGATAGCGCCGCGCTGTCAATATCCGCGGGACGCTGTGCACTCGAAAGAACACTATCTCTGCCGAGCAACTCGCCTCCGCGCCGCCCTCGACGCGGTGGATGATCCGATAGCGCGGGAAATACTCGAAGCGTTGATCGTAGCACTCGAAGAAGTCGGCTTTGAGGCGAAGCCAGCGGTCGCACGGCGCATCATCCACTGAAAAAAGCCCCGTCGGTGAGGGCGGGCCTACTGGATGAAAATACTGATCAGGCGCTAATCCGGCCAACATGCGCCAAAGAGATGAATCTTTGGTGAGGAAAGCCCCGCGCCGGCGATCGATGCGGGCTAGGTTGCACTGCTCGCCGTCGGCCTGGTCATGCCTTTCGACCGCGTCTGGGTGATTGCCATGGGCATTTCAAAGGGGACGTTGAAGACTTTCCACATTGGCGCCCTCATCCTTATGGGGCCCGTAGCCGCGATCGTCCTGATGGTCGCTTTCGGATTACGCTGATTGTTGATCGCCGAACATTCCGCAGGGACAAAGAAAAACCACGCCAATGAAGACGGGTTCTCTGGGACGCTACTGGGCCTATAACGTCCGAGGTGCTTGTCCGGCAACGATGCACCAGACCGATTACGCTTCGATGTCAGAAGAGACCCGCCCCGAGATCGAGCCAGCCCTATCTCTGCGAGGCGGGGCAACGGACCAAAGCTGTCCTGCGGGATCTTCACGGCGCAAGTCGCGGCTTGCGCGCAGTTGTAGTTGGGGGAATAGCGCACCACGCGCTGACCGCCGCCAACGCACGGAAATCGCCTCCGGTGGCGCACCGTCGAACCCGGCTACTCGATCAGAATCATCACACGAGCAGCGGCGAGTTCGAGAAACTGACGCTTGATCTCCGGATCTGCGGCGAGCTGAGCCCTATGGCGCAGCTTCCACGCTTCGATACGACGTCCATCTGCATTGAGCATTTTCACGGCCGCGCTACGGCAGGGGGTGAGTGCGAGAGCCCTCCTGCGCTCATCCACGCCCGTTACTGCCCGGACTGGCTTCTCTCCGGGGCGACGATTTGGAAGTCTCCGGCACCTCTCCCGAGGGCACGTGCTGCTTGGTTTGGCGGCGTTTGATCGCTGCCGCAATCCGACGCCAGATCCTTGCATCATGCGGAACACCGTCGCGGCTTGCAATTGCCGCCGCGCGCTCGGCAACGGCGCAGGCGGCAGCACCATGTTTTTGGATCATGCGATCGGCAGCAAGACCAACCTCGTCGTATTTCATGGCAGATCCTGATCTTCTCTTGCGCCTTAACAAAATAGCGAGTTGCGATTAAGACCTGAATAATCGAATCCGCGAGCGACTAACCCCTTTGGTCAAGTTTGGCCCGGCCATAGGCCGCTCGGACGATTGCCCCTGCCGTGTGCAGGGCACCTCAGGCATCGGAGATGGCCCGCGTTTCTGCGCGGCCGCTTGCGAGATGCGCACCGAGGGCGTCGTCTCCAAACGAATGGATGCGCCGTACGTCCCTGGCGATCGCGGCCTCTGGCGCAAGTCGAAGTGCCTCAATCGCGAGGAGTTCGTCATCGTCGGCTGGACGGACCCGGAGGGTTCTCGGCCTTATCTCGGTGCGCTGCTGCTCGGCTACTACACCGAAGACGGCCGCCTTCTCTATGCCGGCCGCGCCGGCGGCGGCATGTCACGTGACGTGCTGCAGAAGCTGCATGCGAGACTGGCGCTGCTCGCAATCTCCAAGATGCCGCTCTCAGCGCCGCCGCCGAAGACCAATCGGTTTGGCACGCCGCTCAATCTGCGGCGGGTTCATTGGGTGCGGTCGGAGCTGGTCGCGGAAGTGACGTTCCTGACGTGGACGGCGGACGGGCTGCTGCGCCAAGTGACGTACCAGGGGCTGCGTGAGGACAAGCCGGCGGGCGAGGTGCGGCGGGCAACGCCCCGGTGAGGCGCTCCGCCTAGAGGATCGCGGAAAGAGCCCAGCCGATGAGACCCCACACAACGACCGAAACGCCGGCAATTATCCCGACAGCGCCACGCAAGCAGATGGGTTCGCTTGGCACTGGTCAGGACCGCTTTAAAGAATTCGGCGTATTATCGATCGTCATTCAACCAGCTCAAGCGACGAAAAATTCGGGAAGGTCGAACAGAACCGGGTCGTCGGGATGGTCGGCCAAGGGCCGCAGCGACAATGCCGAGAAAGCTTCAGGCGCCCTCAAGCGCAAGGCCCGCGCCCCCAGACCTAGCCGACTTAAGGTTAAGGAATGGTTTACAGAACGCACCACGCGCCAAGCCGCTGCGCTCGCACCCTTTCTGCCGAACCGACGGCGATCCCCTCGCATCCCTTTGGAGCGACCGCATCGTGCCTGGCACAACTCGCCGTCAGGGCGCCCGCCAGATCGCCGATTTGGGCGGGCGCCCTTCCTCGAGCCCGGCGCTACAGCCAGCAGCGCCCCCGGTCCGGCGAACTGAGCACGCCCGCGGCCACGCGGGCGCCGACGCTGGCGATCGTTTCTGGCAACGTTACGTCGCCTGCGATGGCAACCGTGCGCGAGGGCGCTACCAGCGAGAACGGGGCGGCCTCGCGTGGGCTGAGCCACAACGCGCACGCGAAGGCGGCAACCGTTATCCGGACGAGCAAACGCTCCGCTTCCGCTGATGCCACGTCGAGAGCCCGGCCGGCCATGGCTCGCCGACCTGATCTCGGTCGGCCGCCGCCGGCAGCGCGAAAACCATGCGCGCTCTGCTCTCGGCCTCGGCGATCGTGACCTGATGCGCGAGCGCTTCCGCTTTCGGGACAGACACGTTCGGCATGATGAAGGCGAGAGCCTCGCCGCGCGCGGGATCGATCACGACCTTGAAGAACGAGCTCGGCACGGCGACGTTGTCGGGCCCGATGGTCGTGGCGACATCAGCCTCAAAGATCGGACCATCAATCACCACGACCGCGCCTCGGTCTGTCGCCCAAACGCGCACGGTTTCCTCGAGCCGCTCCCACCCCTGACGATTGAGCCCTGGCACCTGCGGCGTCATGTTCGACAGGTAGAAGCTCTGGCGCATCACAGCGGCGGCCCAGGACATATCGGCATCGGGCGCCAAGTGTCCCATGTCGAAGCCGCTGTGCAGGTAATCCTTCTTCTCGGCGCGGCGGCCGAGCGGGAGATCAGGATCCGGCGCGAAGCTGTTGACGCGCGGCAAACAGCCCATCGCATGCTCGCGCGTCAGGATGTAACTGACCCATAGCGGGACGAGGCGATCGTCGTCGTGGGTCACGAGATAGGCTGTGCGGCAAAGAATGGTCGTGTGCGCAGGGGCGGGCGCGGTGAGTTGCGGGGCACCGAGCGGGATCTGTGCGGCACAGTCGGCCAGGGGGTCGGCGAGCGCCGGCGCCGAGAATACGGACAGCAGCAAAAGGAAGGCGGCCGCTGCCGCCGAGGTAAAGGATCGCATCACTGCCTCGCGTATTTGGCGAGGAGGATAGCGCATCGAGAGCCTGCAACGCCACGGCTCCGGCCGCGGCATAGCCGCTGGCGGTCATGGCGCCAGCAGCGCTGCTTGATCCGCCGCGCTGAGCACGCCGGCTGTCACCAGCGCGCGACGCCGGCGATCGTCTCCGGCGCCCGCTAGAGCCGGGTCGAGTGCCAGCGCTCCTCAGGCGGCCGGTGGACCTCCAGCCTGCACAGCTCGAGGTGCTTCACGATCGCCTCGGCGATGGCGTGCGACGCCTCGATCCCGAAGTGATCGCCCCTGCCCGGCAACAGGGGACGATTACGGCCTCACCGGAGCGTGCGGTGGCCTCAATAGAGATCTTTGATTTCCAGGACCGGAAGCGTGCTCATGTCCACCTGCCGGTAGAGCTCTTCGATGGAGATAGTGACAGCCGGCGGCACGGTAACGGCCTCGACGGGGGCAAATATTTTAGGCTTGATCGCGGCAGCAGCACCCAATGCGGTGACGGCCGTCACCGCGGACAGAACAATCAGCAGATTTTTCATCGAGACGTCCTGTTTGCTGGTACGACGATAGCGCCGCTGCGATCCCGTCGTTCACTCGGACGCTGACGACGATGGTCATTTCTTTCTCATCCGCAGGTTGTTTCGGCCAAAGTATACACAATTTGTGCACGATAGCGACCGCGGATAAACCCATCGCCCATCACGCCGCCAGCAGCACTGCCTGATCGTCCTCGCTGAGCACGCCGGCTGCCACGAGTGCGGCGACACCGGCGATCGTCTCCGGCAACGTGACGTCGATCGTCGCCGAGCCAGACGTTTTCATGAGCCAGAGGAACCGCGCGTCGTTGCTCCGCGCCGCCGCGGCGATGGCTGCCTAGTCGGCCGGCGATGATTTGCCGGAATGAAGATCAGTCGCGCTCCTTAGCCGGCCGGCCGCAGCTCGACCAGATTACCGCCCGGCGGGTTCAAGACGCGCTCGACGACCCCGGCAAGCCGCTCCACCGCGTCGCGCTTCTCGTCTAGATACGCATGCCGATCGTAGACCCCGCGGACGCCGGAAATGACGTGCCCGAGCACGCGCTCGCCGACGTCGCTTGAGATGCCGGCGCGCGACATGAGGCTGCGCGCGGTGCGACGGAGATCGTGCAGGACCCATGGCGGCATGGGGGGCCCATTGAGGGCGCACCAAAAAGGGGGCGGCATGACGCCGCCCCTTCTGTCGTTCTGTGGTGAACCCTAGAACTGCAGCGTCACCTGGACGAAAGCGTAAGTATCGTTTTGACCGCCGGCATTCTTGACGACCGGGCCGGCAACCATCTGGCCGATTTCGCCGTCGAACGCGACATGCGCGATCGGCGTCCAACGAACGTCGGGCTGGGGCTGGCTGCCGATGTAGTTGCCGCGGGCGTTCGCAGTCGTTCCGGCGAGCGGAGCGGAGTTGTACGGGCCCTGCGGCCCATAGACACCGTCGTCGGCACTGCTGTACCGCCACCAGAAGGTCCACGAGAACTCCATGCTCAAGGTCGCCGAGGGCGAGACCTTGATGCGCGGCGCTACATCGTAAAGGTTGGTCAGGGTCGGCGCAGTATTGACGACCTCTCCGATATAGGGTTGGCGGATGAACTGCTGATCGAACAAATGCGTCGTCTTCGATGCTCTGTCGCCGCCGCCCGGCGACGTCCGCGTGGGTGCCGAGACGCGGCTTCCACGGCAGGTCGCGCAGCGTATAGCCCCAATCGGTGTAGATCGCGAAGGCATCGACGTCGTAGCCGGCGAAGCTGCCCTTCTGCAACTGAGCCGTCCAGTCGAAGTCGAAGTTGCCGATATCGCCGAAGAGACGATCGCCGATCGTGTACACTTCTTCAGTACCGACGAGCAACCTACTCTCCCTCACTCAGATTTCGAAGGCCGGTTGCGGCGGCTCGGCCAGATCAGCGAGGCGGACCGGATTGAAGTTCGGGCGAGGATCCGCCCTCTGGATTCACCAGGCTGCCTTCGAACTCGGCCAGCCTCTTGAGCAGCGGCACCATTCCCGGCTCCTCGATGATCCTGATCGCCTCCGTCGTCGCTACCCAGGCGAGCTTACGCTGCCGCCTCTCAGGCCACTCCTTCAACTCCTCCGTCACCCGCAGAAGGTAGACCTCGACAGTCGCCGCACGGCGTTCGCCCGACGGCAGCTTCTTGAAGTATGTGTACATGCCGAGCGGGATCGAGTTCGCGATGACACCTTTGATGCCCGCCTCTTCAAGAGCCTCGCGTTTGGCAGCCTGTGCGGCGGTCGAGCCGGCAGCGATGTTCCCCTTCGGGACGATCCACCGAGCCGTTTCGCGCGACGTCACGAGCAGCACCTGGATCTTCCCGTCTACCATGCGGTACGCGATGACGCCGGCTTGGTGAAGGATCGCTTCCATAGGGGCCATCGCGCTCGTCTGCTCCGAGGGATGAGTATGAGGAGTAGAATCAGCCCCTTCAAGCGACGCTAACCGCAGCACTCGCGCGGTCCCGCTTCGAAGTTGGGGCCATCCCCAAAATCCGGTACACCGAAGCCCTCCCGATCCCAAGCTGCTTGGCGATCTCCGTCGCCCCTAATCCGTCAGCCTTCAACGCCTTGATCTCATCAGCCGGAATGCTCGGCTTGCGGCCCTTGTAGACGCCGGCCTTCTTCGCCTTGGCAATGCCCTCCAATTGGCGTTCGCGCCGCAGGTTGGTCTCGAACTCAGCGAACACGCCCAGCATGTCCAGGAACGCCTTCCCGGCCGCCGTGCTCGTATCGATCGGTTGCTCAGTGGCCTTCAAGGTGGCGCCCTTCGCCTTGAGCGCCCTGACGATATCCTGCAGATCGCCAATCGAGCGCGCGAGCCGGTCGATGCGGGTGACGACGAGCGCGTCGCCCTTCGCGAGCCACCCGATCTCTGCTGGTGCCGACACGGATGGGATCGAGAGGAAGCCTTCTCGATTGAACGAGTCGATCTGATGCGGCGTCAGCACGACTCTCCCCTGCACCGAAGTCGGTCGCGCTACGGCCGGAGAAAAGCCCGCATTCTGCTCTGGGTCGACGGTGACCATCTGGCATCCCCCTCGACTTGGCAACCGGCACAACGTCCCGGCTCATTAGAGTTGGCGAAGTCGAACAGCAGCAGAACAGGACAGTTCCCGGTCACTGATCAAGCAAAGTCTTAATGATTGACTTGCGTTGCATTGCCTTCTTTCAATAATTAATAAACGTTACACTCACGCGATCTCGTCGAATGGAAGGACGTCTGAGGAGCAGTCGGCCGCCGGGCCCTCGCCCCCCTACCACCCCCGCAGGCGATTTCGAGTGGGTCCCATCAAGTACCGACTGATCGTGCTCTGCCGCGTCGTGAATTGCTCCACAAGAAATTCGAGACCCGCCAAATTCTCATCACAAAAATTTTGGCGTCCCCGAGGAAGCAGCAAGAGGCGATCCGGCTCTCGCATGTCACACAGCCAAGTAGGCGGCGGAGATCGGCACAAGACAGCAACGATCACGGCAATTCCCACACAGCCCTCCCGGGGAGCGCGGTCTATCTTTGGCAGGTCAATACCGCCGAGAACTTGCCGTTCCGTCATGAACGAAGTCGCGCTCCGTGAGGTCACGTCATGGGGAGCGCACCACCAGCCTCAAGAAAGGAGCTATCACCATGAAGAATCATCGTCACGATCGTCTCGTTTTCGCCACCGCGGCCGCGCTCCTGATTGGGGTGTCCTCCGCAGCGCTCGCGCAGACGATAGGCACCGACTCGGGCGTGAACTCGACCTCACCCGAGGAGTCGAAGAATCTGGCCAAGCACAAGCTACAGGGGTTAGGTCTGACGGACCTCAAGCTCTATGAGCTGAAGCACGGCTGGGGCGGCACCGCCATGCAGAACGGCAAGCCCGTCAAGGTTGAGCTCCGCGTAGATGGCTCTGTCGACATCAGATAATTGCGTCACGTGTCAGAAACCGACGCATGAGGCGCAAAAGACGCCGCGGTAATCTCGCGCTGCAGAGCATCCGGCCACGAACGGTTATGTCGCGCGTCGGTGGACACTTCTCACAACCCGCCAAAGATCAAGCCAAGGTCGGCGAAATGGGAAGGTTACGGAGGACCTTTGGCGGACGGGTACGAAGCACTTAGATCGTCGTTCCGTCGTCCTCGTCAACAATCGTTGTCAGCCGCCACCGTTAGATATTGACTGCCCTCCTTGCGGCCCCTTGAGGCGTCATTTCAAACTGAGCAAGGATACTGCCATCCGCGCATATGAGCCGGGCCCTTAACGGCTTGAGAGCGCTCTGACCTACGTCCTGGTGGTGCTCAGATAGTCGCTTCCTGGTCAACTTTTCGGCGGACGCTACATCCCATCCTGGGCAATGGCTGTCGGGAAAGCTGATATCCCCTGGCTCGACACCGAAAAGCTGGATCGTCATGAACTCCGACCGTTCCATTCTCACCCTTCCGGCCATGCTGCCCGTCGGCACGATACAGGAGTGCGAGAGGGCGGGCGATAGCCGGGGCACGCGAGGGGGGGGCGACCTGTTGCAATTCAAATAGCGACGCTACCGCAGCGCCAGCTTATTTGCGAGCCGGCGGCCCGGGGCGCATAATGCGGTGATGGAAAACACAGAGTACGTGACCGTCTACCAAGGGACAGATCGCCAGTTGCCTTACCTGCGGCCGGGCAGCTGGGTGACAATGGCGCGGGAGGAAGCCGTCGCCTACGCGCAGGCGACCGGGATGAGCAACCTTGTTGATCAAACGCCGGGTCCCTCAGATAGGCTTTGGCTACTCGAACTCCATGTTCGTCGCGATCAAATTGGGTGGACGGACGGCGACCGCGATGCTGACTTCGACGGGCAGCACGGGACGCTGTTGGCCAAAAGCGTCGTGATTGGATCGACCCCTGTCGAGCCCGGAGATTAGGCCCGGCCGCAAAGCTCCGTGTGAGGCGCCCGCCGGGTTTGGTGGGGCAACGTCACACCGTCTTAGAACCAAGACGCTCCAGCTCCATCCCGATCGGCTACGAGGTGCCGGCGCTCATCATCGAGAATGGCGAGAAGGCAATCACGTGTGCGCTCGGCGGCCTCTTCGCATCGGGTGCCGAACGGGCAGCGTAGGTGTCAGCTTGACGCCCGGCCTCACCATCGATTCGGGACGACGACTGCAGCTCGCCGCCAGCGGCGGACAGCTCCAGCACCAGCGCGACCGCACACGCCCCGCGCGCACGAGGATCGATCATGGAGTTTTCAGCTTCGCTGCCAGATGATCATGAACGGGGGTAAGCCACAGGAATCTGAGGCATTTTTTACCTTACTAACAGATACTGTGGAAAAGCCTGTGGACAGAGCCGGCCCGGAGACCAATTAGGTCAACTGTCATAGAAGTGAAGGAACTATTGACGCTTTTTTGTGCGGGCGTCCTAAGCAATTGATCTGACAAACATTCGACGCATAGCAGTTTCAGGGAGAAGCGGCAAAAGCGCTAGGCGTCACCAATTTGAGTTAGTAAGATCGCGAGAAGGTGAAACGCCTCCAGGAAATATTCGCGCTGTATGGACGTCACTAAGCAGCCCAGCAGCTCGGCTGCCGAAATCGCTCGACGTTCCACGGTCGGGCGCTGGCGAACCCGCACCCACGGTCAAACGCGGGCACCGACGCACAGCCTGTCGTCGTGTTCCGCGACAGAGCTACTGGGAGCGCTGGGTGGAGACGCGTGGCTGGACTCATTCGCTTCTGGGTGGAGAGCGCCAAGATCGGCTACGACGATTAACGCCACGTGCGAGGCGTCCGCCGCAACTAGGCATTGTTTGCTTCACCGCCGACGCGAAAAACCTCATCCCAAATCGACAGTCGCCGGTCCGGCGGCTGATCCGGCATATTCATCACCCTAATGACCGCGAAGACCTCGATCGTGAGGACCACTACCAGCACGGCCAGGGCGCAAAGAGCCGCCGTCGTTTCATGATCATTGCTAGGCATCATCCCGGACCATCCATTTGGACGGTCAACCCCATACCGGCTGACCCTATCGCACGAATATCAAAAAACCCCGCGCAAGGCGGGGCCGAGTTTTAGACTCAATGCCTCAGTGAATTAACAAAGGTCTCGGCGGGCGTTCGTTCCCGAATATTTCGGCAGCAAGAGATCCCGTTTGGCGATCGAGGCAGGAAAGCTATGGCTTCTCGAAAAGCTTCCTGGCGATATCCCGAACGGAGCCCAGCTCCTTTTGCACGATCGCGACGACCCTGCGCGCGGCCTCGGCCCGGCTGTGTTCGGGATGGAGGTCGCACCAAAGATCAATTGCCGCCCGGTAACAGTCCGGCGCTTCGAGCTTAG